>NZ_HG422173.1:1523696-1537239 GCF_000341545.2 Nitrospina gracilis 3/211 | reverse complement strand
GCGGGCGTCAGCGCGGGCACCATCACCGCCGCCGCGTTCCTCAAGCAGTTCGTCGGCGACTTCCCGTGGGCGCACCTCGACATCGCCGGCACCGCCTGGGGCTCCGAAGAAAAACCCTACGTGCCGAAAGGCGGCTCCGGCGTCGGCGTCCGCCTGCTGGTCCACTACCTTAAAAATCTCTGAAACATGATCGACTCCATCATCATCTTCGTCCACCTCATGTCCGCCGCCGTGGGGGTGGGGGCCAGTGTGTACTGCCTGTACCTGCTCCTGCCCCGCTTCGACAAGCAGGAGGCGGGCCGGCCCATGGACGAAAATTCCATCACCTACAAACTGCTCGACGTGCTGGTGCCGACGGTCTTCGTGTCGGTCCTGCTTCTCGTCGGGTCCGGCATCTATTACCTGATGGAAAACTACACCGAGCAGGTGAACCTGAAAGACGGCTATTACAACATCCTCGGCATCAAGCTGATCTTCGTGATCGCCGCGTTTTTCCTGAGCGTGTACACCACCTTCGCCCTGCGCCCGCGCATCTCCGACCTCGACCTCAAACCGGAGGAGGCAAAAAAGGAAGTGGGGCCGACTCTCGACACCATGCGCGCGCTCAGCCAGGTGACGTTGATCACCATTGTCTTTGCCGTTTTCATGGGAATCTACCTCGCCCGGTTTTGACGTCATGAGCGAGCGCTGGCAGGAAACCGATTCGCGCCTTCGCGAGGAAGGCGGCGCGTTGAAACAATCCGCGATGAACCGGCACGATGCGCGCTTCTCCGACTGGCATGCGAATGCGCGGGCTTTCGTTCAGGAATTCGCGCCGAAAAAACTCCCCGCGTTCGACGAAATCCGGTTCGCCTCCGACTTCCTCCTCTCCAAACCCGAAGACGAGCAGAAAGAGATCAACGACCGCATCGCACTGGTGAGTGATGTTGATCTGTGCTTCGACCTTCTCGACCAGGTCGCCGAGATCGCCGAAGAAAGTTCGAAGAAAGAAAAAGCCAGAAAGCAGGCAGGGCCTGCTTCTTCGCCGTCACCTGCCAGCGCCGCACAGCCGGCCCCCGTCAACGCACAGGATCTGCGCGCGGTGGTGGATCGCATGGATCTGTCGTCGCGCGACAAGGCGGAAATTCTGGATGAAATCGAACGCGTCGAGCGCGCCCTATCCAAGCCACAACCGGACTGGGACCAGATCAAGCGCGTCATCCGGTTTCTGCTCGATTTCGACCGCACGCTGGCCATCGAAGCGATTCCGCTGATCCTCGCACGCATGCCGAAAAGCTAGTTGTCAGCCCCCGGCATTTCCAGTACCATGACGGTGAAATTCGTTTTTTTGGAGCCGCGCATGACCGACACCGAACCGCAACCCACCGAACAAACCTCCCCGTCCCAGCAGGCGGAGTTTCTGACCGAGGAAGCCCCCGCCGCGCCGCAGAAAACGGACGAGGAGATCAACCTCAACGAACTGTTTCCGGACGCGGACCAGGATTTGAACGACCTGTTTCCTGAACCGGAACTGAAAACCCTGCTCAAAAAAGTCCATAAACAGAAACACGACATCGAGGTCATCAAGGACCGGTTTATGGAAGACCACGACGACTCGTCCGAAGATGAGAGTGAAGACACGGCGTCGGCGGATGAAGCCGCCACGAGTGACGACACATCTCCTACCGCCGAATCCTGATTCCTTGCTTTAATTAGAGATGACTGCCGTTCCGGTCACGGGTGTGCCGGGGGCGGGTTGTGGTAGGGATTTTTCATGCTTCCCGGCACGCGGTGGTTGTGCGTGGATTCGCCGCCCCGTTGCAGGCGTTTCAGCACGTTTTCCATGTGGTCGTACCCCATGCGGTAGTTGAGCGCGCCGTAGGTGTCGCGCGCATGCATGAAGGATTCCATCGCTTCGGCGATGCGTTCCATCTTCCAGTACAACTGGCCGAGGTTCTCGTGCACGTTGCCGAACACACGGTTGCCTCTTTCTTCCTTCAGCACCGCGAGCGATTTCAGGTACCAGCTTTCCGACTCCTCCAGGTCCTCCATTTTGCTGTACATGTCGCCGATGTCCTTGAGTGCCGTGGCCTGCCCCAGCACGTCGTTGTTCTGCGTGTGGTATTTAACGGCAGTGAGGTAGCTTTTCTCCGCCTCATCGGAGCGGTTGGCCCACAGATACAGGTCGCCCAGCGACTCGTAGGTGCGCGCAACGTGGGGCCAGTCCTCCCGTTCCTCAAAGATGGCGATGGCTTTCATGTAATTGTCGGCGGCGGCGTCGAACTCGCGGTAAAAATAATTGTCCGATGCCTTGTGCAGGTACGCGGCGGCGGGGTCTTTGGGTTCCTTGTAAGGGTTCAGCTCGCGCGTGTCGGTTTTGACCTCGACGGGAAGGTCGCGGATGATGGTGAACGGCAGGCCGAGCAGAATCAGAAACCCGAAGGCAAGGGCGATGCGTTTTTTGTTCACAAAGCGGGGCATGCGGACTCCTAGAGGGAATCATCACGTCGTTCCGATTATACCTTAATGGAGGAAGCGGGGTCGAACGCATTCGGCCCGACCCTGCGGGAGGGTTGATTTATCAAAGCTTAGACGTTGAAACGGAAGTGCAGGATGTCGCCGTCCTTCACGATGTATTCCTTGCCCTCGAGCCTCATCTTGCCCGCTTCCTTGACGGCGTGCTCGGACTTGTATTGCACCAGGTCGTCGAAGTGGAACACCTCGGCGCGGATGAAGCCGCGTTCGATGTCGGAATGGATCTTGCCCGCCGCCTGCGGCGCTTTCGAGTTTTTGCGCACGGTCCACGCGCGGTTTTCTTTTTCGCCTACGGTGAAAAACGTGCACAGATCGAGCAGTTGATAACCTTCGTTGATCATATGGTGCAGGCCGGTTTCTTTCAAACCCATCTCGTCCATAAACACACGCTGTTCTTCCGGATCGTCGATCTCCATGATCTCCATCTCCAGCTTGCCCGCCAGCACCACCACCGGCGCGCCTTCCTTTTCGGCGATCTCTTTCGTCGCCTTGACGTGCGGATTGTCCCCGGCGCTCGTGGGATCGTCGATGTTGCACACGTAGAGCACGGGTTTGGTGGTGAGCAGGTTGAGCGACTTGACGAAACGTTCCTCCTGCACCGTTGCGAGCGGCAGGAAGCGGGCGGGCTTTTCCTCTTCCAGCGTGCCCATCAGTTTCTGGATCAGCTCCAACTGCCACTTGGCGTCCTTGTCACCGCTTTTGGCGGTTTTCTCCAGCTTCACCGTGCGTTTTTCCAGCGTTTCCATGTCGGCGACGATCAACTCCATGTTGATGACGTCGATGTCATAGGCCGGGTCCACTTTCGGGTGCACGTGCATGACGTTGGGATCGTCGAAGCAACGCACGATGTGGGCGATGGCATCCACCTCGCGGATGTTGCCCAAGAACTTGTTGCCGAGCCCCTCGCCGCGCGACGAACCCTTCACCAGTCCGGCTATATCCACGAACTGGAGCGTGGTCGGCGTTTTCTTTTTGGCCTCCACCAGCTGGTTGATGGTTTCAAGGCGCGGATCGGGCACCTCCACCACGCCGACGTTGGCCTCCACCGTGGTGAATGCGTAACTGCCGGACTCCGCCTGGGTTTTGGTGAGGGCGTTGAAGATGACCGATTTACCGACATTGGGCAGGCCGACCAGGCCGCAGGTGAATCCCATAATGCGAGTGTCTCCGTTTCTATTTTCTGAACGAGTTGTGGAGGTGGTTGAACGACTTCAAAAACATGAGGCTCACCAGCACGAATAAAGCGTAGGCACTGATCCAGCGGAAAAACTCGGAGGCGTCCACGAAACTGAGCAGGGTGAGAAAGTACACCGCGCCGACGTTGCCGTAGGCCCCGGCCATGCCGGCCATCTTGCCGGTGAGGTCCTTGCGGATGAGCGGCACCATGGCGAAGCACGCGCCGTTGCCCGCCTGCGCCAGCATGGAACACACCACGCAAAGCGCGATGGCGGCGGTGAGCGGCCACGCCGGGGTGATTTCGCCCATAAACCAATAACAGATCATGCAACCCAATACCAGAACAAACAAAACGCGCCGCCGGCCGATCCTGTCCGCCAGCCAGCCGCCGCTGGGCCGGGTGACCAGGTTGAAGAACGCAAACGAGGAACCCAAAATGGCCGCCGCCGTGGCGGACAGAGCAAAAGTGGTCTCCAGGTATTCGGGGAACATGGAGATCACCGCCAGTTCCGAGCCGAAGGTCAGGGCATAGACGAAACTCAACACCACGATCTGCTGGAAGGGATAATGCCGGTCCTCGTGCAGGCCGTTTTTGAGGCGCGGCAGATTGACCTGAAGACACCGGTAAATCTCGAACAGGCAGAACACCCCGACGGCTGCCAGCAGCCCCCCCATTTCCCACCCGGAAAGCAACGGCGTGGACGGATGCGACAGCTTCCAAACGAACACCCCGAGCGCACCGTACAACGGCAGGAACAGCAGAACCTGCAGGACCAGGTCGCGGTAGGAAGTGACTTCGATGGTTTTTTCCAGCGTAACGGGAAACTGGGTGGCGCGTTCGGGAATCTCTTTCGCCTGCCGGTGATACACCCACGCCCAGACGAGACACAGCACGCCGGAAAACGCCGTGGCCACGCGCCAGCCGGTGGCGGGATCGAACGCCGCCGCGATCGGCGGCAGGGTGAACGCCGCGGCGGCCGCCCCGAAATTGCCCCAGCCGGCGTAGATGCCCTGCGCCGTGCCCATTTTTTTCCGGGGGGAACCATTCGGCGATCATCTTGATGCCGACCACGAACCCCGCGCCGGCGACACCCATCAACAGGCGCGCCGCGACAAATTCGTTAAAACGCGTGCATTGTGCGAAGTACAGGCTCACCGCACCGGAGAACACCAGCAGGCACACGAAAACGATCTTCGGCCCGTGCTGGTCCACCAGCGCACCGATGACGATGCGGGCGGGGATGGTCAACGCCACGTTGCACACCATGAGGATGCGGATCTGGTCCGCACTCAGCCCCGCATGGTGTTCCAGCGTGGTGTTGAACGGCGCCATGTTGAACCATGCCAGAAACGTCAGGAAGAAGGCGATCCATGTCAAATGCAGGACGCCCTGCTGGTTCCTGTCGAATCCAAACATGTAAGGCTAAGGGGTCTTTCTTTCGGGATATTTATTTTGTTTCGGACTCGTTGGACATGACCTGGTACTTGCGCACCACGCCGTTGTCGTCGAACTCGACGATCAGGCTTTTGGTCGTGTCGTCACCAATGGCCCGGTATACGCTTTTCTCGTAAACCCAGACGGGGTGCCCGTTTTGAACACCGGTGCGGAACGGCTCCCCGAACATGGCCTGGATATCCTGCTTGGTGGTGGCGCCCTGAGTGATGTGTTGGGTTTGCGACAGGTCGAAATCCTTACCCACGGATCCACAACCCGCAAGCAACACACCCCCCGCCAGCAACACCGCAAACAATACATTCCTTTTCATGGCTTACCTCCTTCCGGAAATCCAGTTAGCATCTCCTGCCTATTCCGCCTGATGGACTCAACAGACCGCCGAAACCGATTCGGGGGTCCAAACAGGCCAACTTTCCTGACGGAATGATCCGATTCTATCACGCAGCAAGAGGCAACCCAAACGCAAGTTGGGAAGGGGAATGAAATCAGGGCATTCAGGTGATGATGTTGTATTTTTCCTGATGCAGTTTCTGGTTGACCTTGATATTGACTTCGATCCCGTAAAACTTCTCCAGCTCGTCGATGTAGGAAGTCTCCTCTTCAAAAAGCAGGTCGTATACCGCGGGCGGGACTTCGATGGTGATGTTTTTCGGGGTGAGGTGATTGCCCACCATGCGTTGCAGGGCACGGATGATCTCGTAACACACCGTGGCGGGCGACTTGATGTGGCCCTTGCCCTCGCAGTAAGGGCAGGGATCGCACAGCGTCTGGCTGAGACTGCCGCGCACGCGTTTGCGCGTCATCTCGACCAGGCCGAGTTCGGAGATCTTCAGGATGTTGGTGCGCGACCGGTCGAAACGCAACTCCTGCTGCAGCGCGCTCCACACGATCTCCTTGCTTTCCTCTCGCGACATGTCGATGAAATCGACGATGATGATGCCGCCGATGTTGCGCAGGCGAAGCTGGTACACGATCTCCTTGACCGCCTCCAGATTGGTCTTGAGGATGGTCTCTTCCGGATCGGAGTGGCCGACAAACTTGCCCGTGTTGACGTCGATGGCCACCAGCGCTTCGGTCTGGTCGATGGTGATGAAACCGCCGGATTTGAGCCAGATCTTGCGGCCGAGCGCGCGGTTGATCTCGATCTCGATGCCGAAGTAGTCAAATATGGGCACCGATTCCTTGTACAGCTCGATCTTGTCAACCAGCTCCGGCAGGTAATTCGAACAGAACTCGATGCACTTTTCGTAATCGGATTTGGAATCGATGACCAGTCTCTGCACGTCCTCGTTGAACAGGTCTCGGATGGAGCGGAAGATGAGGTTGAGGTCTTCGTACAACAGGCTGGGCGCCGGTTCCGTTTCCACACGGACTTTCAGATTGTCACCCAGCTTGTGCAGAAACTGGATATCGGTTTCGAAATCCACCTTTTGCCGGCCCTGACCGGCGGTGCGGATGATGTAGCCTTCACCCGGGCGGCCGATTTCACTGATGATGGCTTTCAGCCTTTCTTTTTCATCCTCATTTTCGATGCGCCGGGACACGCACACCTGGTCCACCGTGGGCATATAGACAATATGCCGACCGGCCAGGGTGATGTATGAGGTGATGCGCGCGCCCTTGGTACCAAGCGGGTTTTTTGCCACCTGGACCATGATTTCCTGGCCTTCACGCAGCAGGTCCTGAATGGGAATGTGGTCCATCGAACGGGTGGGGGACACGGTTTCTCCTTCCTCGTGCCCATCCTTGTCCTCGTTGATGTCCACCTGGTTGGGTTTTTCACCGTCGTCGAGAAGGTCACCCGCGTCGATGTCGCCCACGTAAAGAAACCCGGCCTTCTCCAGGCCGATGTCCACGAAGGCCACCTGCATGCCGGGCAGGATCTTGGTGACCACGCCTTTATAGACGTTGCCGACGATGCCGCGCTTCGCCTTGTGTTCGACGAAAATCTCCACAAGCTGGTGGTTTTCCACCAAGGCCACACGGATTTCCCGCTGATTGGAATTGATGATGATTTCGGATGCCATAATTTTAGTGGAAGTCCGGAAGCGTCTTCCGGCCTTCAGACCGATTTTCGTCGTGTGAGGGAGAGCAGAAAAAGTATATCACGCTCGCAAAGGGTTAATTGCGATTTTTTGGTTTAAAAACCAATGGGTTGAAATCAAAGGATATTTCGCCGCATTTCAATATTCAATAGCAATCCCAGCGCAAAAAACGTAGTGATGAGCGACGAACCTCCGTAACTCATGAGCGGTAATGGCAGGCCAGTGACGGGAAACAGGCCCACCGTCATCCCGATGTTGAAAATGATATAAAACGAAATCGCCGCGACAATGCCCAATCCAAGAAACACGCCAAACCGGTCCGCCGCTCGATAGGCAATGTTGAGCCCTTTCAACACCAGTATCAGGAACAGCGTGAACAGGACCATCACTCCCAGAAATCCCATTTCCTCCGCATAAACGGAAAAGATGAAGTCCGTGTGCTTTTCAGGCAAAAAATTGAGACGGCTCTGGGTCCCCGCGTACAACCCCTTGCCCCAGAACCCCCCGGAGCCCACCGCGATTTTCGACTGGATGGTATGGTAACCCGCACCCAACGGGTCCAATTCTGGATTGAACAGGGTCATCACCCTCTGCTTCTGGTAGCCCTTCATCAAAAACCAGGTGAGCGGCGCGAGGATCAATACCGAAGCCCCCAGCCGCCAAAGGGTTCGAAACTCCATTTCGGCGGCCACCACAAACACAAAGAAAATAAAGAAAATTATGAGGGCGGTGCCGAGATCCGGCTGCAGGGCGATCAATCCCCCAAGCACTGCGGTCAACAAAAACGGCACTACCAGGTCTTTCAACTCGTATTTTTGCCCCTGGGGTTTGGCTTCTTCAAAATATTTGGCGAGGATGATGATGAGGGCGTATTTCGCAAACTCCGAGACCTGCAAGGTGAGGGGACCCAAATGGATCCACCGCTGGGCACCGGAAGAGACTTTACCGAAAAACAAAACGTATAAAAGGGCCAGCACCATGCCTGCGTAAATCAACCAGGCGTACCGGCTCCATACGCGGTAGTCCACAACCACGGCAATGAACATGGCCACCAGGCCAACCAGAATCCAGTAAATCTGCTTGAGATACAGGCCCCGGAAGAAAGTTTCCACCCGGGTGTGATTGGCACTGTGGATGGTAATCACGCCGATCCCGGCAATGACCAGGATCAACAGGAAATACCACAGATTGAAATGGGAGAGCAGCCTTCGGTCCATCATATTCCAGAAAAAATCCTAGCATATTGGAGGCGGGGAGAGCACGACCTTAAATGCAGATTTACGAAATACCCCTAAAATGTAGCGTTTTTACGACTCGGTGTAGGATTTAATATTGTGGATAAATCTGCGGGGCTTTGGTCTGACTCCATCGTAAAAAACATTGCGGCCCCCTTTTCTTTTCCAAGCAAGTAACTCCTTATAAATCAAGTATAAATGTTTTTGCTTAGAATGTAATCGATATTCCTTTATCCCTTTATTTTTTAAGTTTGTAGTGATACTCCCAAAGTTATTCACAGTTTATACACAAAATTTGTGGATACTGCACTTCCGTTCTCAAAAGCCTCAAAATCTCTTAAAATTCAAAGTACTAAAATGAGACCAACAGATTTTCCTTTAGTGACTGGGAAAAGTTCACCCGGCATACCGGAAAACCCCTAAAAATAGAGCTCTCCGGGCCCACCGCATTTTGCACGCCTTAAATCCTGCTTAAATAAAGGCCCGAATAAGCGTCAAAATTTTGATAGCCTTCGCACGCCCATTTTTAAGCAACTTCAGAGGGCGTGGAACACAACATGGGCAATTCTTTTTTGCAATCCGCCGGTAACCACAAAATCCGCATGACAAATTTTTGGACAGCCCCCTGAAGTTCATTTGTGGGGGTTTAGGGCAGGCTTATAAAAAGTGGGAGAATTATTGTGAATAACTCATAAAAATCAGCCCAAAAAAAGGGTATATTTAAACCATTGGGAAAACCATTGTATTTTGCAGGGTTTAATAATTGAAGTCGGATTGGCGCAATTACAAAAAAATTACCCTTATTTGGCAATTACTGATGGCTTCCGTGTTCTACTCACAGGTTTTCCACAACGTGACCAAATTCTGCAAAAAAAATTGCGCGCCCCCCGTTTTCCTCCCCACGTATAGAAAAACCGAAAATTATCGGGTTTCGACCAACTTAGAACATCCTATATATGCATGATTCAGGACTCCACCCACTTCGCCAGGTCTTCCGGGAATGGTACCGTCCAGTCACAACCCTCCCCGGACTCCGGATGGGTCACTTGCAGGCGGTGGGCATGAAGCGCCTGCCGGTCCAGACGCGGCACCGAAGCGCCGCGCAAATGACCGTACAAACGGTCTCCAAGGATAGGATGACCGATAGATGCAAGGTGTATTCGGATCTGGTGAGTGCGGCCTGTTTTGGGTTCAGCACGCACCAGCGCGTACTCCCGGTATTGTTTTTCTACGGTGTAGTAAGTTTGCGCGTCCCGGCCTCCTTCACTCAATGCCATTTTCTTGCGATGCACCCGGTGCCGTCCAATGGGGGCCTCGATCCAACCCGATGCCGGCTCGACCTTCCCCTTCACGAGCGCCAGGTACACCTTTTTCACCTGCCTTTCCTGGAACTGCTTTAGCAGATTCTCCATTGCAGTCGCGGTTTTCGCCACCAGCACAAGTCCCGAGGTGTCCTTGTCCAGCCGGTGCACGATGCCCGGACGCTCCACCCCGCCAATGCCGGAAAGGTCCTTGCAATGATGCAACAACGCATGGACCAGCGTACCGGTAGAATGGCCGGGAGCGGGATGGACCACCATACCCGCCGGCTTGTTCACCACGATCAGGCTCGCGTCTTCGTGCACAATGTCCAGCGAAATAGCCTCCGGACGGACGTCCAGCGGTTCCGGGTCGGGAACCGTCAATTCCACGCAGTCGCCCGTTTTGACTTTATAATTGGACTTGGCAATGGAGCCGTTGACCTTTACCCTGTGAGAGTCGATCAGTTTTTTTATATAGGATCGGCTGATGTCGGCCTGCACTTCCGTCAAAAAAACATCCAGTCGTTTCGAAGCACAGGGGGAGTCGATGTCGTATTCAAAATGTTCCACGGCAGGTTCCTGTCAAGGCCGTTCACCACGCAAATTCGGCCCTTGTGAATGGAGGGACACCGGGTGAACGGATCTTCTCATTGTACACGGATCAGGAGGCAGAATCTGATGCGGTTCTCCATTATCATGACCCTGGCGGCAGCTTTTCTGTGCGCCGGACTGTTTGCAAACCAATCTGTATTTGCCGCCGGTGCCAACCGGGTGTTCGTCACCCAGGTGGAGGACACGCGCACGACCGGAAACCATTTCGGACGCTGTGAGGTGGAACTCACGGTCATGGGACCGGCTGTCCCGGATTCCGCCGGCATCTACGACGTGAAGGTGGGATACGCTGTGGACGACACCGGGCGCATCCTGATCTCAGACAAGGGCGTCCAACGCGGCTTTTTCAAGCACAACAAGGATCGGGAGTCGAAACTCACCCATGACGTTAAATTGAAAAACCCGAACCGCTCCGCCCAGTTTATACAGATCCTTCGCGGCCATGTGCTCCTTTTCCGCCCCTCCGCCTCCAACGGCGGGCAGGTGGAGGTGAGGGGATTCATGCAGAAACCGGGTGAGTGGATTCAGGACCCCGCACTCAACGACTCAGATATCCGCATCATGTACATCACCAAGGAAACGCTGGAAAAACGGAAAGCCGAGCAGAAAAAGAAAATGATGGAAAGCGAAGAAATGGAGCAGTTCGGCCAGCAGTTGGGCGACGCCATGCTCAAGATGATCGAGGGCCTGTTCGGCGGCATGATGAAGGATTATAAAAACAGCCTGAACTTTATCGTGGAGGATCCCCTGAAGCGGGTGGTGGACATGAAGTTTCTGGACGCCGCGGGTAAGGAGATGGACTCCGCCTCGCGCAGTCACTTCGGTGAGGTGCGCGCCTACAGCTTCAAGGAGCAACCCTCTCCGGCCACGCGCATGGTGCTGTACCTGGCCTCGCCCGATGCCATCCTAAAGGTGCCGTTCGACCTCAAAAACATCGCCCTGCCCTGATCCGCCGACCCTTCCCGCCTATTTCTCCAGCAGGCGCGGCATCAACTCCACCAGGTTGCACGGCGGGTTGTTGCTGTTGAGCTGGTGCACCAAAATGCCGTCCCACGCATCCTTGCAGGCTCCCGTGGAGCCCGGAAGCGCGAACAGGAACGTGCCGTTGGCGACGCCGCCGGTGGCGCGCGACTGGATGGTCGAGGTCTTGATGTTCTGGTAACTCAGCCAGCGGAACAATTCGCCGAAACCGGGAATGGATTTGTCGTACAACGCCTCGAACGCCTCCGGCGTCACGTCGCGACCGGTCACGCCGGTGCCCCCGGTAGAGATCACCACGTCCACGTCCGGCGACGCGATCCATTCCTTCAGCTGTTTCTGGATGAGGTCGATCTCGTCCTTCACGATTTTCCGGTCTACCACCTTGTGGCCCGCTTTCTGAGCGCGCTCGACCAGCGTGTTGCCGGATTTGTCGTCGGCTTCCGTGCGCGTGTCGGAAACGGTCATGATGGCGATGTTCACAATTTTGCCCGCAGGTGCATCCATAAAAGTATCTCCTTGGTTCGATGTTGCGGGAATAGTACCAACCCGGCACGGACGCTTTCAATTCCTTTATGCGGTATGGTATAAGGAACCTTTGTTGAAAGAGGGGAACGCATGCCCACAGCCATCGTCACCGGAGCCGCCGTGCGCATCGGCAAAGCCCTGGCCTGCCGCCTGGCGGACCGGGGTTACGACCTCGCCGTGCACCACTACCATTCCCAACCGGACGACGTGCTCGCCTACGCAAAGTCGAAAGGGGTGAAGGCGAAGGGGTATTCCGTGGACCTCACCGACCTCGCCGCCGCGGAAAAACTGATCCCCGACGTGCTGGACGATTTTCCCGACGTCGAGGTGCTGATCAACTCCGCCGCCAATTTCATCCAGCAGAATATCGAGGCCACCACCAACGAAACGCTTACCGACACCCTGCACCTGAACCTGATGACACCGTATCTTTTGATGCGCGAGTACAAGCGTCGTGTCAACCGCGGCCTCATCGTCAACATCCTCGACGAACGCATCAACAAGAACATCCCCACCTTCGCGGCCTATTCCGTTGCCAAGGTGGCCCTCGCCCACGCCACGCACCTCGCCGCGGTGGAATGGGGGGACACGGTGCGCGTGAACGGCATCGCGCCCGGACTCATTCTGCCACCACCCGGCCACGGCGACGAATACCTCACCCGCAACGCGCCATACGTACCGACCAAAACCCATGGCCAGGTGGAGGACATCATGCACGGCCTCGATTACCTGCTCACCAGCCGCTTCGTCAACGGCGAGGTGCTGTTCATCGACGGCGGCGAATCGAAAGCGCGGCGCAGTCCGCAGTAAATCCCTTCTCCTTTTTCGCGAAAGGACCGGAACGATGGAAGAACAATTGCTGGAACGCCTGAACGCGGCGGCGCTGGCGCTCAAAATCCAAAAACCGTTCGACGGACGCACCACCCTCGCCACCAACAAGCAGGGCAAGAAATGGAAACGCCGCGATCCGGATGCCCTGCAGGGCATGGTATGGCATCAGGAACTGGGATGGGGGTCGATCGAGGCGGTCGCGCGTTACCATACCGGACCCGACAGCCACCTGCACGCGGGCGGGGTGGAGTCCATCGCCTACACCTTCGCCATCCGCAAGAACGGACAGGTGGTGCTGTGCAACGACCTCGACCGCGCCCCCTGGTCGCAGGGCTACGCCGGCAGGAAAGGCGACGAGAACGCGGAGTTTTTGTCGGTGATGTTCGAAGGCTTCTTTCAGGGAACGGGCGTGGACGATCCCAGCGCCGGGCACCCCAACGACCGGCAACTGCTCTCCGGCCTCGTACTATGGAGAATCTGCCAGGACCTGTGGAAGTGGAAGGCGGGCGACCTCTACGGCCATTTCCTGTTCGGCAAACCCGCCTGCCCCGGTGACACGTTGCAGACCGTGGTTGAAGCCGTGCGCTTCAACGCGCCCAAAAAACGCAAGCGCAAGTTCACCACGGTGCGCCAGCGGCAGCAGGGTCTCAAGGACTGCGGATTTTATAAATGGAAGGTGGATGGCTTATGGGGCCCCGGCTCCCGCGCCGCGTTGATCGCATTCCAGAAGGAATGTGGCCTCGCCGCCGACGGCCTGTGGGGACCCAACACCGAAGCCGCCCTGCTGGGAAAACTGGAAGAATAAACTGTGCTCTCCTTAAAGGGGAGATCGTTTCCCCCTCCCCTTTTCAAGGGGAGGGCTGGGAG
>NZ_HG422173.1:1500396-1523596 GCF_000341545.2 Nitrospina gracilis 3/211 | reverse complement strand
CCTCACTGCCCCGGGTGCCATCCGGCTAAATACGCGACCGCGCGATGGGCACGTCGGCATTACGCCAGGCTTTGTCGAACCGTTTTTTCACCTGCCTTACATCGGCGATGCGGCCCTGCCCTTCCAGGCTTTGCTGAAGTCCTTTCAACGACCATCCGTTTTCACGGTGCCGGTCGAGGTCCTCGCGGTACACCCACTCGGCCTCCTCGAACCGCCCGGCCTCCAAGAGAACCCATCCCAAAGACTGCCTCGCCGGGTAATACCACGACGGCGGTTCTTCATAGGTGAGCGCATCTTCCCGCTCCACCGCTTCTTCCAGATGTTGGATCGCCGCGTCCATGTCGCCGTGCTGATATGCCAGTTCTCCCGCCAGAACCTGGGTCGCGATCTGCAACAGGTGCGCGGTGGTGTTGACGTCCCAGATGGTCACGTCCAGCAGGAACGGATGCTTGGCGAGCCGCTCCAGCTGGCGCAGTTCCTGTTCGGCCTCGACGAGACGCCCCAGCGCGGCGAGGGCCCGTCCGCGCGAGTAGTGCCACACGCCTTTCGGGTACTTGAGTGCCGCGTCGGGCGACGGCTGGGTGAGGATTTCATCCCATTGCCCGAAACGCACCATGATGTACAGCGGCATGATCCAGAAATGCTGGAGCGTGCCATAACCCGGCTCGCGCATTTTGGCGGTGTCGATACTCTGCGCCAGCTCGAACGCCTGCTTGACGGCGTTGCGGCCCTGCCCGGATTCCGCCAGCGCGATCACCAGGAAATGCCGATTGTGCGGCATGTAGGCGAGCGGGTAGAGTCCTTCCGGATTGGCATCGGCCTGGTACGCCTCATCGTGGCCGATGGCGGTGCGGTTGACCTCTGCCGCGTCGGCGTAGCGGCCGAGGCGCATGTAGATGTGCGCCGGCATGTGGAGCAGATGCCCGGCGGACGGCGCGAGGCGGCGCAGTCGGTCGGCGCTCTTTTCGGCGCGTTCGGGATTAGGCGACGCTTCCACCGCGTGGATGTGCAGATGGTTCGCCAGCAGGTGATCGGGGTTGAGGCTCAGGGCGTCATCGAGCGCGGCGAGAATCTCCGGCGTGTACGGTTGCGGCGAGCCGTCCTCCTGCCAGTACTGCCACGGGTGCAGGTCCATCAACGCCTCGGCCAAAAGCGCCTGCACCAGGGCGTCATCGGGAAATTTACGCGCCACGCCGCGCATGGCCTGTGCGTAGGCTTCATCGAGATGCGTGCGGTCGGGAATGGGATCGGGACCGTAACGGTGTACCAGCGCTTCGATGAGCGCGCGGTTGCGCGTCCTGGCCTTGTGGCGCAGTTGATACGCCTTGCGCGCCAGGCTGAACGCTTCGTCGACGGACGACTGTTCCATCGGCGCGTTGATGTTGGGCCCGAGCACGTACGCCGCGCCCCAGTAACAGGCGGCGCAGTTCGGGTCTTTGTCCGCCGCCTGCTTGAACAGCTTGTTGGCCTCGGCGTGATTGAAACCGAAGGTCAGCACCATGGCGCGGTCCACCAGCGCCTGCACGCCCTCGACCTTCGTGTCGATTTCCAGGTGATGTTCGTCGGACGGCTGGGGTTGTTTTTTCTTTGCCGCGGATTTCTTTTTAGGTGGAAGCGTGGTCTTTCTTTTCAACTGCGCGGCCGCCGTTTTTTTCTCCGGTCCCAGCACCGCCTGCGAATCCGGTTCCACCGCGTCCGGTTTCATCGCCGGTCCCGCACAGGCCACGGTCATGATCAGCAGACCCGCCACCACCGCTCGCCATTCGCCTCGCATCGTCCCCCTCCTTCTGCATCCCGATGAATCAATTTTCCCGAACTGAGAAGAATTGTAATGACAGCGGCGAAAAATTCCAATGCCTATTCCGGCGGGTTTTTGGTTTGGCAGGCGTTTGGGTCAGGTACCGCGTTGCAGGAGGGGATCTTCCACGCCCGCTTCATCGAAGCCTTTTTTGCGTAGCATGCAACTGTCGCAGGCACCGCAAGGGACGCCGCCGGGTCTGGGATCGTAACAGCTGTGGGTGAGGCCGTAATCGACGCCCAGCGCCAACCCTTTTTTGATGATTTCAGCCTTGGTCATCTCGATCAGGGGTGTGTGGATCGTCAACCGCTCCGTTCCCTCCACCCCGGCCTTGGTGGCGAGATTGGCCATCGTCTCGAACGCCTTGATGTATTCCGGACGGCAGTCCGGGTAGCCGGAGTAATCGAGGGCATTGACGCCGATAAAGAGGTCGTGCGACCCCGTCACCTCCGCATACGCCAGCGCGTAGGAGAGAAACACCGTGTTCCTCGCCGGGACGTAGGTGACCGGAACCTCCCCCGCCATCTCCTTGGCAGTACGACCCGTCGGCACCGCGATGTCGGCCGTCAGCGCCGAGCCGCCGAACTGGGCGAGGTCCACCGAAACCACCCGGTGGTCCTTCGCGCCCAACGCCTCAGCCACCACCGCCGCGCGCTCGAGCTCGATCCGGTGCCTCTGCCCGTAGTCGAAACTGAGGGTAAAAGGTTGAAATCCTTCATTCCGCGCGATGGCCAGCACGGTTGTGGAGTCCAGTCCTCCGCTGAGTAGTACAATGGCTTTTTTCATGATAGGCCCCCTGACCACCAAAGAGGCAAAACATTATGCGTTCCGATGCTCTCCGGCTATAATATCAGTATCAATTGATACCCAACTAAACACATTTGTTCATAAAAAGAGTGTGAGCGTCATGAACCCAAACGTCTCGTTTCATCTGAAATTACCGATTCGGGTACAAAAGAAGGAAACCCATTTTGTTGCGGGCAGTCCCGTTCTCGACGTGTGGTCACAGGGCGAAAATCAGGATAAGGCAATTCAAAACGCACAGGAAGCGATCGGTCTGTTCCTTGAGTCTTGTTTCGACCGCGGAACTCTGGGCGACGTTTTGAAAGGGTGCGGATTCATCTCATTTTCCAAAGGCACCCTGTTGTTGAGAGAGGACGCTCCTTCAAACCCCGAAGATTTTGAAGCAGACATTGAAATTCCTCTCGCCATTAGCCAATAAGCCGCATTGACCCGCCTCACACCCTAGCACTGGAAAACGCTCCTCAAAGCGTATCAGAAACTTGGGTTTGAAAAAGACCGGGAGCGTGGCGACCACATCATTCTCACTAAATCCGGTGTATCCCGTCCCCTCGTTCTGCCCAAATACGATGAAGTCGATATCGACATCATCAAAGCCAATATGCGGTCGGGCGGGTTCACCCGCGAAGACTACCTGAAAGCTATCGGCAAATGACTCTCAAAACAACCCCGTAACTCCATTTTTTCCAATTACCTTTGCCCTATCTCAGATGGAAGCCAGCCTTCCCTTTCCGGACGATTTCCAAATCAGGCCATGACGGGCCATCAAATGAGCAAACCACCTATTTTTTTATCCCCTTTACCCGGTTTCGCTGGTAGTATATGGTAGCCCAATAAGGTAACCAATTCCCGTAAATTCTGGTATTTGAAGCGCATGTTCCAAAACCTGTCCGAGCGCCTGGAAGCCGTCTATAAAAAGCTCAAGGGTCGCGGCAAATTAAAAGAAAGCGATGTCGATGAGGCCCTCCGCGAAATCCGCGTGGCGCTCATCGAAGCCGATGTCAGTCTCCCCGTTATCAAGGATTTCCTCGCGCAGGTGCGGGAAAAATCCATCGGCCAGGAGATCCTGAACAGCCTGACACCCGGCCACCAGATGGTCAAGATCGTCAACGACGAGCTGGAACACCTGCTCGGCGATGAAGTCAGCCCCATCCGGTTTACCGACCAGCCGCCCACCATCATCCTGATGGTCGGCCTGCAGGGGTCGGGTAAAACCACCACCGTCGGCAAACTGGCCAAGCAGTGGAAGAAGGACGGCAAGAACGTCCTGCTCGTTCCGGCGGACGTGTACCGTCCGGCGGCCATCGAACAGTTGAACATACTCGGACGCGACCTCGGCATCGACGTGTACGACGCGCAGGGCGAGGGCGATCCCGTCGCCATTTGCGAAAAGGCCGTTCAGCAGGCCAAAAAAGAATTGCGCTACGCCGTGATCCTCGACACCGCCGGCCGCCAGCAGGTGGACGAGGCGCTGATGGACGAGGTGCGGCGCATCAAGGAAAAAATCGAGCCGCACGAGGTGTTGTTCGTCGCCGACTCGATGATGGGCCAGCAGGCGGCGGACATCGCCAAATCGTTTCAGGACGCGGTCGGCATCGACGGCGTCATTCTGACGAAGATGGACGGCGATGCCCGCGGCGGCGCGGCCCTCTCCATCAAAACCGTCACCGGCAAACCGATCAAGTACATCGGCACCGGGGAGAAACTGGACGCGCTGGAGCCGTTCCACCCGGACCGCATCGTGTCGCGCATCCTCGGCATGGGCGACGTGATGTCGCTCATCGACAAGGCGGAGCAGGCGTACGACCAGGAACAGCGCGAGGAGTTGGGCCGCAAGGTCAAAAAAACGCATTCGATCTGGAAGATTTCCGCGACCAGCTTCAGCAGTTCCGCAAGATGGGGTCCATGCAGGAGCTGTTGGGCATGATCCCCGGCGCGGGCAAGATGCTGAAAGGCGTGCAGATCGACGACAAGGCATTCGTGCGCGTGGAAGCGATCATCAATTCCATGACGCCGCGCGAACGCGCGAACCACAACGTGATCAACGGAAGCCGCAAGCGGCGCATCGCCACCGGCAGCGGCACCACGGTCAACGAGGTCAACAAACTGCTCAAGCAGTTCGCGCAGATGAAAAAAATGATGAAGAAAGTGTCATCAGGAAAAATGGGACGCTTCAATCCCGGCAGTTTTTTCGGCGGCCGGGGGACGAGCCCCTTCGGTTAAATCCGGTTCCCGCACGCCCCGTGCAACAGGCGGCCGTGCCGAACCCAAGCAACAACCTTTTATTGAATCAATCAGGAGGAAATTTTGGCAGTAGTCATTCGCTTAACCCGACGAGGAGCAAAAAAGAAGCCGTTTTACCGGGTGGTCGCTACCGATTCCCGGTCGCCGCGTGACGGTAAGTTTCTGGAGATCATCGGAACTTACGATCCGCTGAAGACCGAGGACGCTGTGAAGATCGACGCCGAGAAAGCGCAGAGCTGGATTCAGAAAGGCGCCAAACCTTCGCGTACGGTGGCCACCCTGCTCAAGCAGGCTGGCGTCGGCCAGTAATACCGTTCAAGCTCTGGTTTCCGTTTTTTGGATCCCCGTTTTTCGTCAATCGGTCCATATCTGTCTCTGAACGTAACATGAACCTGATTCAGCGTGACTTATCAACCGTTGGCTTCGTGGAGGGATCGGGCATGAAAGATCTAATTGAAATTATCGCGAAAGCGTTGGTGGACCATCCGGAAGAAGTCAATATTCGGGAAGTTGAAGGGGAGAAGACCACGGTGCTCGAGTTGAGAGTCGCCAAGGACGATCTCGGAAAGGTGATCGGCAAGCAGGGCAAAACCGCCCGCGCCATGCGCACCATCCTCAACGCCAACGCCACCAAACTCAAGAAACGCGCCGTGCTGGAGATCATTGAGTGACGCATGGAATGGATTGCGGTCGGACGGGTCACCAAACCCCACGGGCTGAAAGGGGAACTCAAGCTCCACCCTTTCGTGTCCGACACCTCTCTCCTGAAAACCATCCGGCACGGACGGATGGAGACGGACGGCGGTCCCCGCGAATGGGTCATTGAGTCGGTTCGCGGCGCAGGCATCCCCCTCATCATCAAATTTCAGCACTGCGACACCCCGGAGCAGGCACGGGAGTTGGCCGGAAATACGCTGGAAGTGCCGGACACGGATTTCCCCGGCCTGGCCGAAGGCGAATATTACTGGTTCCAGGTCCTCAATCTCCGCGTGTACGACGAAGACGGCCGCTTCTACGGCATCGTTGAGGAAATCATCGAAACCGGAAGCAACGACGTGTACGTCGTGAAAGACGGCGACAAGGAACTCCTCCTGCCGATGATTGATTCCGTCGTCAAAAAAATCGATCTCGATAACCGCACCCTCATTTTTCACAAGGTCGAAGGACTCGTTGAAGACCATCCGGTTTGACATCATCACCATCTTTCCGGGGATGTTCGCCTCCCCGTTCAACGAAAGCATCCTCAAACGCGCGCAGGAACAGGGGCTGGTGCACATCGGCGTGCACGACCTGCGCGAACACACCCTCGACAAACACAACCGCGTGGACGACTACCCCTTCGGTGGAGGCGCGGGCATGGTGATGGGTGTGGAACCGATCGACCGCGCCGTGCAGTCCGTCAAGCAACAGTCGCCCAACGCCCACACCATTTTGCTCTCGCCTTCGGGCCGCCCGTTCGACCAGGCCAAGGCGTGGGAGCTGTCGAAAAAAGAATCCCTCATTCTCGTCTGCGGCCGTTACGAAGGCGTGGACGAACGCGTCCGCGAATGCGTGGTCGATGAAGACCTGTCAGTCGGCGACTACGTGCTCTCCGGCGGCGAGATTCCGGCAATGGTGCTGGTGGAGGCGGTGTCGCGCCTCGTGCCCGGCGTCATCGGTGATGAAACCTGTCTCGATGAGGAATCGTTCAGCCAGGGACTGCTCGAATACCCGCAGTACACAAGGCCGCGCGATTACAAGGGGTGGACCGTGCCGGACGTGCTGACCTCCGGCGACCACAGGAAAATCCGCGACTGGCAAAAAGACGAGGCCCGCAAAAAAACCCGGCTGAACCGCCCCGATCTTCTGGACGACCCTCCGGAAGGCGAATCCGAATAACCGCTCTTTCCAGGAACCCGTTTCGTGACCAACCCGACCGCCTCCAACATCCACATCGCGCTGGTGCATTTTCCGGTGTACAACAAGGTGGGCGACATCGTGACCTCGTCCGTCACCACCCTCGACGTGCACGACATCTCGCGCATCTCGCGCACCTACGGCATCGCCACCTTTTACGTGGTTACGCCGCTATCGACCCAGCAGGTGCTGGTGGAGCGCATGATGAAACACTGGCTGGAGGGCTACGGTTCCACTTACAACCCGACGCGCAAGGAGGCTCTCTTGGTTACGCGGGTCAAAAACGTGCTCGACGATGCCGTCACCGACATCGCCACCCGCACCGGCAAAAGGCCGAAGACGGTCATACCCGACGCCAAGTCATTTCCGCAGAGCCGGGATTACCCCACGATCCGCGAGGAATTGAAAAACAAGGACGAACAGTACCTTCTGGTGTTCGGCACCGGCTGGGGGCTGGAGCACGGGCTGGTAAAGCGGGCGGATTTCGTGCTGGCTCCCATCGAGGGCCTGAGCGGCTACAACCATCTGCCCGTCCGGGCCGCCGTCTCCGTCATCCTGGACCGGCTTCTGGCCCGGGAGGCCTGAAAATCCAAATTTTTATTTGTACCGAGGCGGGGGAATTTGGTATTATCTCCAATTCCATTCACAGGAGTTCAAAATAATGAATCTGGTGCAACAGATCGAAAAACAGGAAATGAAGCAGGATGCGCCCCAGATCCGCATCGGCGACACCGTGCGCGCCCACATCCGCATTGTCGAGGGCAACAAGGAACGCGTTCAGGTGGTGGAAGGTGTGGTCATCAAGATGCGCGGTTCCGCCAACCGCAAGACCATCACCGTACGCAAGGTGTCCTTCGGCGTCGGGGTCGAGAGGATTTTCCCCCTGCATTCGCCGCGGCTGGAAAAAGTTGAGGTCGTCAAACACGCCCGCGTTCGCCGCGCCAAGCTGTATTACCTGCGCGAGCTGCGTGGCAAGGCGGCACGCCTGAAAGAAATCAAGGTGCAGTCCACCAAGAAGACTGGACGCGTGCGCAAGAAGCGGGCCAAAGCCGCCGCCAAGAAAGCGGCCGCACAGGGCTGAGATTTCATTTCCTGCAGAAAAAAATCAAGCCGGGCCACACGGCCCGGCTTTTTTTTGTACCTCGCTCCCTTTGGCCTGCCCTCATCGCGCCGGGTTGCGGGGATCGTCCCCCATTTGCCCCTTCCTCATCCCACCCGGATTTTTCAAGCGCTCTTCGTTCATAATATAAAGGAAGGATTCGCCCAGTCCCTGCTTGTTGGGGTGCGCGTTGTAGATGCGCATGGCTTCGGGCAGGAGTTGCTCGATGTCGCGCACGCGCCGCTCGTCGGCGGGATGTGTCGATAAAAACTCCGGCGGTTGCCCGCCTCCCTTCATGCTGGAAAACCTCTGCCAGAACCGCATCGCCTCCCTCGGGTCGTACCCGGCTTTCGCCATGTAAATGACGCCGATCTCGTCGGCTTCCGACTCGTTGCCGCGGCTGAACGGCAACGTCACTCCGTACTGCGCGCCAATGCCCAGCGCACCCAGGATCATGCCGCGGTTCTTGTTGTCGGACAGGGTTACCGACGACGCGGCCAGCGCCCCGGTGATGAGCAGTTGTTGCGACATGCGCTGTGCGCCGTGCCGCGCCACCGCGTGCGCGATTTCATGACCCAGCACCGCCGCCAGCCCCGCCTCGTTCGAACACACGGGAAGAATGCCTTCGTACACGCCCACCTTCCCGCCGGGAAGCGCGAACGCGTTCATCTGGTTGGAGGCGAACAACTTAAACTCCCAATCAAGGTCCGCCATCGACGTTTCGATAACGAGCCGCCGCCCGACACGCTCGACCACCGTCTGCAGACGCGCATTGGTGGAAAGCGTTTCCTTTTGCAGAATCTCACCGAACGCCTGCTTGCCCAGAGACACTTCCTGAGAGAAGGGAATGAGGATCAGCGCGGAATTTTCGGAAACGGGGGTGGTGACGCATCCGTATATCAATGCGCACAACACAAAAATTGCAGCAAACCATTTTTTCAACATGATTTCGATTATACGTTTGCGGGTGAAGCGATTGCAACGGCGGGTTTTTTGAGTTGCCTGCATAATGGGAATACCCTATGATCGGACAAAACGCTGGGGGGTCATGCTCGATTTCGAACGGGAAGCGGAGTCTAACGGGTATCAGTTCATCGCCGGTGTGGATGAAGCCGGACGTGGACCGCTGGCCGGTCCCGTGGTCGCCGCGGCGGTGATCCTGCCTGCCGGCCTTTCGATACCCGGACTCGACGATTCGAAAAAACTGACCCCGTCGCAAAGGGAACGTTTGTATTCCGTGATTCTCGATGTGTGCCGCGCGCAAGCGATTGCCGTGGTTGATGCGGCAACGATCGACGCCATCAACATCCTGCAGGCGGCGCGTCTCGCCATGAAACAGGCGGTGGAACAGGTCACTCCGAATACAGACCTCGTGCTGATCGACGGCAACCAGCCGATCGACATCACGGTGGATCAGCAGACCATCATCGGCGGAGACGGCAAAAGTCTGTCGATTGCCGCCGCATCGGTGCTGGCCAAGGTGCACCGCGACCGTCTCATGGACGCCTATCACGCCGAGTACCCGCATTACGGGTTTGACCGGCACAAAGGTTACGGCACCCGGTTTCACCGCGACCGCATTCGCGAGTGGGGGCCCTGTCCCATTCACCGCCAAACCTTCAAGGGTGTGAAGGAACACCTGCACGTTTCCGCGACCGCAGACTCCCTTCCCAGCGCATGAACCATTCACAAACTCCGGCGTTTCACCTGCAACGCCGCTGTGGAACAAGAACGTCTTCACCATGACCCTACTTTCACTGCTGAAAAAAAGATGGGTGTTCGCCGAACCGGAACCGGACGCGGTGCAACACCTTGCGGACCGCCTTCGCATCTCGCCGCTCACCGCGACCCTCCTGGTCAACCGCGCCATCACCGATGCGGAAGAAGGCCGCGTGTTTCTCGATGCCGACCTGGAAGGCACGCACGACCCGTACCTCATGCGCGACATGGACAAGGCGGTGAAACGCATCCTCACTGCCATCGAGAACGACGAGGGCATCACCATCTTCGGCGATTACGATGTGGACGGCGTCACTTCCACCGCGCTCATGCATCATTTCTTTCACGAGCTCGGTATCCGTTTCGACCACTACCTGCCGGAACGCATGGAGGAAGGCTACGGCGTCAATGAAAACGCGCTTGACGAAATCAAGGCACGCGGCAACAAACTGGTGATCACTGCCGACTGCGGCATCACCGCCGTCAAACAGGTCGCCTACGCGCGGACCATCGGGCTGGACGTCATCGTCACCGACCACCACCAGGTTCCGGAGGAAGGACTGCCCGACGCGGTGGCGGTGCTCAATCCTTTTCAGCCAGACTGCACTTACCCGTTTAAATTTTTAAGCGGCGTTGGCATCGTATTCAAACTCGCCGTCGCCATTCGCCGTGCGCTTCGCAATGCCGGGTGGAGCCCCGACCGCCTGCCCAACCTGAAAAAACACCTCGACCTGTTCACGCTGGGCACCATCGCCGACATGGCGCCGCTCACCGGAGAGAACCACGTGCTGACGCACAACGGCCTGGAAGCCCTTCGCACCACGGAAAAACCAGGGCTCGTCGCACTGAAACACGTGGCCGGGGTGGACGGCAAAGTCGATTCCTTTTCCATCGGATTCGGCCTTGCGCCACGGCTGAACGCCGCAGGACGGCTGGGACGCGCCGATTCGGGTCTCGATCTTTTGGTCACCCACGACCAGGGGGAAGCGCGGCGCATCGCGGAACAGCTCGACCAGATCAACGAGCAACGCAAGCACACGCAACACGGCGTGCAGGAGGAAGCGGAATACCTGATCGAACGCGAGGTCGACCTCGAAAAGGAAAGGGTATTGGTGCTGGCATCCGAAAATTTCCACCAGGGCGTCATTGGCATCGTCGCTTCCAAACTGGCGGACAAGTATTACCGGCCGACGTTCCTGATTGCCATCCGCGACGGCATGGGCAAGGGCTCGGCCCGGAGTATTCCGACGTTCAACCTGTACAAGGCGCTTTCGCAATGCTCCGAACACCTCACGCAATACGGCGGACACGCGTACGCGGCGGGACTCAACATTGAAGCGGGGCGCATCGACGATTTCCGCCGCGCCATCAACGAAGTCGGAGCCCCCTACCTCACCGACGACCGCATGGTGTCCGAACTCAAGATTGACAGCACGCTGGACCTTCGGGACATTGGCATGGATGCATACAAGGAAATGCAGAAGCTGGGTCCGTTTGGCCAGGTGAACACCCTTCCGGTATTCTGTTCACGCAGAATCCGCATCCGCGACTTCCGCGAAATTGGCCGCGACCGCACACACGTTCGTTTCCGCGCCACGCAGGGCAAGACCGCGGTGAACGTCATCGGCTTCCGCCTGGCGGAAACGTTCCGGTACCTCGACCCCGACACGTTGATCGACATTGCCTACGAACTGCAACTGAACACGTGGAACGGGCGCGAGAAAGTGGAATTGAAACTGCTGGATGTGAGGCCTTCCGACCCGACGGACTGAATCTTCATTCGACGCGGATGGACTCACGCGGGTCCTGCCGCATCGCCATCCTGGCGGGGTACAATCCCGCCACTGCCGCCACCACACCGAAGAACAACGTCGCCCCCGCCATGAAAGCCACCGGGTGAAATACCTGGATGGTCCAGCCAAACGACTGCTTGTTGATGACGAATATCAGAATGTAAGACACCACGATTCCCGCGGCGAGCCCCATCAGCGATCCGATCCAACCCAGCAGTCCCGCCTCGATCAGAACCATCTTGCGCAATTGTTCCGGAAACGCGCCGATGAATCGTAACACGGCCAGCTCCCGGCGGCGTTCGATGATGAGTGACACCAGCGTGTTGAACAGGCCCAGGAGCGCCACGCCGATGCCGATGACCTCCAGCGAGTAGGTGATCGCGAAAGTCCTGTCGAAAATGTTCAGCACTTCTTCTTTCAATTCACCATAGGAGCGGACAATGACCTGGTGCGACGAACCAATGGTATTGAGGATCGCCTTGCGCACCGTGGGCAGGTGCGCCCGGTCTTCCAGGTATACGACGAAGCTGTTTACGGTCGGGTCGTTGTAATATTTCAAGAACGTGCGCCGGTCCACGATGACGTAACCGCGC
Source organism: Nitrospina gracilis 3/211 (assembly GCF_000341545.2). Taxonomy (NCBI): domain Bacteria; kingdom Pseudomonadati; phylum Nitrospinota; class Nitrospinia; order Nitrospinales; family Nitrospinaceae; genus Nitrospina; species Nitrospina gracilis. The sequence goes on along the minus strand of NZ_HG422173.1, from coordinate 1,511,653 downwards.
TCCTGCGAGTAGTCGTAATAGACCGCAACGATCTCCAGATTCATCGTGCCGTTGGGTGTTGCGATCTTCACCCGGTCACCCACGTCCACCTTGTGCTTGTAGGCAAACGGTTCGGAGACAATGGCGCGGTCGGCCCCGACCATGAAGTCGGCAAGTTTTTTTGCGGGAGGGCCGTCCTTGATGACGAGGTTGCCATGGCGCGACAACACGGAGAAATCACCCGACCCCAGAATCGCCGGTTGGTTTTCATAAGTGATGTGCAGGGCGCGGAAAGCGTCCACCGCCTTCACACCTTCGAGTTGTTTGAGTTCGGCCACCGGTGCCAGAGGCAATGTGTACTGGTAATCAATGTGTTTGCCTCCCGCCGCGCGCACGAACAAGTCGGCTTTCAGCGTCTGGTCGATCCACACCGTCACCGTCTGGCGGAAACTGTGCACCATGATCGACATGCTGATGACCATCATGAAGGCAATGGCAAGCGACGACACGGCGATGGCGTTGCGTCCCACGTTCTGCGTGAGATTGAGGCTGGCCAGCAGGCCCTCCCCGCCGAACCAGCGTTTGCACAGGTTGTGCGACAGGTTGCGCAGGACCACCAGCGCACCGGGAGACAGAAACGACATGCCGAGAATGATGAAGAACACCGCAGCGAACCCCAGCCATGGAAAACCGCCGACGGCAGGTAGCGGTACGCACGCCAGCGCCCAGGCTAGACACGCCAGCCCCAGGTAAGTCAGCCTGCGGTTGCCGCGAAAGACTTTCAGATCGTAACTGCCTCGGCGCATCACCTGCGTCGGGTGGGTGGTCGCCGCATCGTATGCGGGAAGCAATGCCGAGCACAACGACAGGACCACCCCCAGCACGAAATAGGGAAAGCCCTCACTCCAGTGAAAATCGAAGTCCGCCACGTTGGCGGACACGTACAGGTTCTGCACCGTAAGGGTGATCGCCTGCAAAGAAAACTTCGCCAGGAAATAACCGATGGCGACGCCGAAAGCCGAACCGATGGCTCCGATCACCCCCGCCTCCAGGATGAAGATGGCAGCGATCCAGTACGGCGACGCGCCAAGCGCGCGCAGGGTGCCGATCTCCGTCCGACGGCGCACCACCGAAAGCGAGATCATGTTGTAGATGAGGTACAGTCCGACAAGCAAAGCGACGAAACTGAGCGCAGTGAGGTTGTACTGAAACGCGCGCAACATCTTCTCCACCTGTTTGCCCCGGTGTTGTGGACGGTCCACGCGCAGGAAATCAGGAAGCACCTGCTTTATCTCCGCCTGCATGCGGTCGAAATTATTGTCTTTGAGGAATCGGATGTCGATGCGGTCAAGCTGTCCAATTTTGCCAAACACGGACTGCGCGGCGGCGATGTCCATCAACGCCACATTGCCCTTGAACGCTTTGGCGATGCCCTTGTTCTCCAGGACCCCCGTGACACGCAGGGTGACGGGTTGACCGTTGATGGCAAACTCGATGGCATCACCCGGTTGAAAATTCTGGTCGGGAATGAACGTCTCCGGTATGACGATGCCGCGTGGATCCATGATGAGCGGTAGCAGGCCCTGCAAGGTGTCATCCGCGGTCTTGAGAGAAAAGTCGCGGATGCCGCTGTCCTGCAACAGGTCCGTGCCGAGGATTTCCACCACTTCCCCGCTTTGTGTCTCCACCCCATACCCCTCGATCACGGGGTACGCCTTGATGGTATCGCGTAGTGGAAGCAGGTTTTTGAAAACCTTCTCGTCGAAAGGAACGCCGTCGGCATGCACCACCGCGTTGGCGCGGCCAAGTACCAGGTCCACTGTTTCGGTGAACGAACTCAAGGTCTGCCGGTTGGCGAGCTGGATGCTCAAAAACACCGCGACGCCCAGCGCCACGCCTACGGTGGTGATGAAGAAGCGGAATGGATCGCGCCACAACGGACGCACGATGAGCGGGCCGAACAGGTTTTTGAAATACACCGCTTCGCGCATGACGTCACCCGTCCGCGTCGCCGTTGACGGTTTGCAGACGACCGTCCTGAATACGGAAATGGCGGTTGCCGTACTCGGCAGCGGTGGGATTGTGCGTCACCACCACGACGGTGGTTGCAAAATCGTCCGATGCTTTTTTGAGAATGTCGAGGATCTTGTGCCCGTTTTCGGAATCGAGGTTGCCGGTGGGCTCGTCCGCCAGCACGATCGACGGCTGGTGCACCAGTGCGCGGGCGATGGCGACCCGCTGCATCTCCCCTCCGGACATTTCCGCTGGAAACGAGTCCCTGCGCGAAAGCAGACCAACGTAATCCAACAGGGTTTCGATGGATTTCCGGGCGCGACCGGGTGCGCCGCTCAGCAAGAGAGGCAGTTCCACGTTCTCCCAAACGGTCAAGGTGGGAAGGAGGTTGAAGAACTGGAACACGAACCCGATCTCTTTCCGCCGCAGTTCCGTGAGCTGGCGATCGTTCATTTCGGAAACATGATGCCCGTTGATGTGGATGTCGCCCTCGTCCGGCCGGTCGAGTCCGCCCATCAGGTTGAGGAGGGTTGTCTTCCCTCCACCGCTCGGCCCCATGATGGTGACGAAATCTCCCTGGATCAACTGCATGTCGATTCCGGAGAGCGCAGTGACGCGCACCGATCCCGCCTGGTAGAACCGGGAAACGTTATCAAGAGTGATGATGGGGTGAGCTGTGGGCATGAAAATACGCTCCAGAACACAAACGAAGCGCCATCATACCAGAGTTTGAATGGGGACCAAGGCACAGATGGCCCACTTGCAGAACAGGGGTTTGAAAAGTGGGGCTAACGTGAGGGCTTAATTGTCGGAGTCGGGGAATTCGACGGGATTGTTTGAGGAGGCAGAGGGAGCCGACTCTGTCGGAGCAGGCCCAGGTGTAGAGGTCTCAACGGTATCGCCTCCGTCCTCTTTCGGAAATTGCAGCCGGTCTTTCAGGAACTCCAGGAAGTCGCCGAACTGGTGCACGATGCTTGCCTCATCCAGTTTTCCGGCGGCGAATTTCGAGAACACCGCATCCAGCACCGATTCCACCAACGCAGGGAAGTCGCGAACGTTGCTGATATCGGGAAAGCCCTGTTGGAGAGAAGGATTACCGGCAGAGCCGCCTTGCGGTGCACGGGAGAACCGGGTTCCCTGAACCGAAGCGAAGGTGGTCTTCTCCAACTCCAACGACAATTCCTGAATGGCGCCCAGGTTGTCCGCCAGAGTGGTTGCAGAACCGGCGAGATCGATGTCGCGTCCCGCGAAAAAATCAGCGGCCAGCGGATCGACCAAATCCACGAGACGCTGGATGGAAGCCAGTTCGTCTTCGTTGAGGTCGCCCTGCACCGTAACCGAATACCGGGACGCGGCGATAGCAGTCAGGGAAAACCGTTCCACGACGGATCCATCGGCCGTCCGTGTCTGGCTTCGCGAGCCCGAGACCGCACGATCTGAGCCAAAAGAAATCTGGACCTTATCGCCTTCCTGGGTGGTCAGGTTCAGGTCGCCGGACAAAGAGATGCCCGCATTCACCTTCACGCCTTGATGAGCCAAAATCGCTGAATTTTCGGAAATGGGACGAATTTCCATGATAACCGCTACATATTTGATTTAATTTGCAATAACTACATTTCCAATTGAAACCTTTTCCTTTATAATTAACGGCAGGCACTGTGAAATACTTAAGTCGGGCCGCCTGTTTTTGAACATTCAGGTGAAACCGAAAGCAAAGTGGTTGTGAAACGCCGCATTACCCGGCATTGTCCCAATCCTAAACGGGTCTTGAACGATGGAAAAATACACACCTTTATTCATTGAAGAATCGCAACGGACCAAGCAGTTCCGCCGTGTGATCGTACGCAAAACCATTCAACTGATGCGCCAGCACCCCAAGGCTTCCGACGAGGAAATCCAGACCATGGCGGAAAATGAAGCGGTGCAGATTTGTGATCTTTGTGTGGAATCTTCGTTTGAAGAAGGAACGCGTCCGCTCATCGAACAATACTTCCTCACGGAAAAAGAGGGCCAGCGGCGCAATCATGTGGGAAGATTCTTTTTGCACAAGCTGGAAGACCAGTTGAAGGGACCACTGTTCAAGGAATGTCTTTTCCCCTTGCTCGCCGATTCCGTCAAATCCCTGCTCGGTGAAGAGAAGTACGACATTTACACAGGGCGCATCAAGGCTTTTTTGCAGGAGATGGGTCAGCAGGGCATGTCCTACAACGAATCGATGGACTCACAACCCGCGTACGAGATCATGGAAGAGATCATCGGGGAATATTTGAAGGAGATGAAAAGTTTCCCGAAATTCCAGGAACAGTTGAAAAGCCAGATCGACGACGCACTGGGCACGTACCAGTCCAAAAACCCGGAAAAAGTGGTCAACATCGACAAAAACGTGCAGTTGATCTTCGATAAGTTCATGCACTCGCTCGAAATCAATTCCTGACCGTTCCCCTGCGGCATAGCCGCAGGTTCGCAAGTTACCACCCCGACGAACGCCCTATCCCTTCACCTCCGGCGACAGAATGTCTTTCAGTCGCGGGTGACGCCGGTCTTTCTCCGAAAGCACCGGGTTCTGCACCGGCCAGTCGATGCCCACTTCCGGGTCGTTCCAGATCAATCCTCCCTCGTCTTCCGGATGGTAATACTCAGAACACTTGTAAACCACCTCCGCCGTTTTGCTGAGCACACAGTAACCGTGTGCGAATCCCGGGGGAAGGAACAACTGACGCCTGTTGTCGGCGGACAAGGTGCGGCCCACCCAGAGACCATATGAAGGGGAATCCGGACGCACGTCCACCGCCACGTCGTACACCTCACCCTGCACCACACGCACCAGCTTGGCCTGACCGTGCCGAACCTGGTAATGCATACCGCGCAGGACGCCCTGGGTCGACTTCGCGTGATTGTCCTGAACGAACTCCACGTCGATGCCGTGTCTTTTGAATTGGGAACGAACGTAGGTTTCCACGAAAAACCCGCGCGAGTCCTCGTGCACAACGGGTTCGATGAGCAAAACGCCATCCAATTCGGTGGGGATGAATTTCATAAATCGTCCTTCCGCAACCTGCCAAGTGCAGGTTGCGGAATTGTACCCCAAAGGGGAGGCGCTTTCCACAAGCCCCGTGGACCATCCCGGCAAGGCCCCGGTGGGTACCGGGTCCATGCCTGATAGAATGCCCCTGCAAAGCGGCCCAGCCCCCCGCGTTGACAGGCCCCGGGCTTCTCCTTATAATCCATCCGTTTCATTCCAAACCCCAAACTCAGGAGATCCCATTCGTGCGCGTCATACCGGCAGTTGACATCAAGGGGGGTCGGTGCGTCCGCCTCACCCAGGGCAAGGCGGACCAGGAAACCGTGTATTCCGACGATCCTGCGGACATGGCCGCCCACTGGGACGAACAGGGCGCCCAGTTGATCCACGTGGTCGATCTGGACGGTGCGTTCGACGGTCGCCCGGTGAACCAGGACCTCATCAAAAACATCATCTACAGCAGTACCGTGGACATCCAGGTCGGTGGCGGCATCCGCAATCTGGAAACCATCGAAGCTTACGTCAACGCCGGGGTGTACCGTGTGATCCTCGGCACCATCGCACAGCAGGAACCGGAGTTTGTCGCCGAAGCCTGCAAACGGTTTCCCGGCAAGATCATGGTCGGCATCGACGCCCGCGACGGAATGGTTGCCGTGAAAGGCTGGGTTGAGGTATCCGACCAGAAGGCCACCGACCTGGCGAAGCAGATGGAACCGATGGGCGTTGCCGGGTTCATCTTCACCGACATCAGCCGCGACGGCATGATGCAGGGTCCGAACCTGGACAGCATCCGCGCCTTTGCGCAGGCGACGTCACTACCCGTCATCGCTTCGGGCGGGGTGAGCCGAGTTGAGGACGCGCTCAACCTGGTTCAGTTGAAAGACTGCGGTGTCGATGGCATGATCATTGGCAAGGCGCTTTACGACAAGAGCATCGACTACCGCGACGTGCTTTCGCAGGTGCAGGCGCATGCTGGCTAAACGCATCATCCCCTGCCTCGACGTCAAAGACGGGCGAGTGGTGAAAGGCGTGCAGTTCGTCAACCTGCGTGACGCAGGAGATCCTGTCGAGATCGCCGCCGCTTACGAAAAAGAAGGCGCGGACGAGTTGACATTTCTGGACATCACCGCCTCGCACGAAAAGCGCGGCATCATCCTGGACGTGGTTCAACGCACTGCGGAAAACGTATTCATGCCGCTCACCGTGGGCGGCGGCGTGCGGACGCTCGACGACATCCGCAACCTGCTGAAAGCGGGTGCGGACAAAGTCGCAATCAATACGGCCGCCGTGCACAACCCGGAGTTCGTCAAGCAGGCGGCGGAGAAATTCGGCAGCCAGTGCATCGTCGTCGCCATCGACGCCAAACAGGTGAACCGCAACCAGCCACCGAATCCGCCCGCAGTGGAATGGAAGCACCAGCACCCCACCCTGTTCGTCATGCCCGAACCACCCGAACCTGCGTGGGAGGTGTACACGCACGGAGGACGCAACCCCATGGGCATCAACGCCGTCTTGTGGGCGCGGCTCATGGAATCGTACGGAGCGGGCGAGATTCTGTTGACAAGCATGGACCGGGACGGCACCAAGACAGGATACGACCTGCCTCTCAACCGCACCGTAGCCGAAGCCATCACCATTCCGCTCGTCGCATCCGGCGGCGCCGGAACGCTGGAACATCTTTACGCGGGCATTGCGGAAGGCAAGGCGGATGCTGTTCTGGCTGCTTCCATCTTCCATTTCAAGGAGCTGACCATTCCCGAAAGCAAGCGGTACCTCAAGCAGCGCGGCGTCCCCATCCGCATTTGAAATTGTTTCCCTGTTGCTATACGTTTGTTTTTCCTGCGAAATCCTGATTCCGGGTTGATTTTTACCGGAAACATTCTCTATCTTGGTAGGCTCAAATCCGGATGGATGCTTGTCCCATTCGGGCTACTTCCAAAATCATCTTCTTACCCGTGGCCGGGCATCATGATCCCTTCTTCAGCCGTTCGCAGATTATTTTTTCTCCTCGCCCTCCTTGTGCTTGTGTGCGCTGCCTCCACTGCATGGGCGGGGGAAGTGCATTTCGGGGACGGAAATGTGCTGAAAGGCACCATCCATTCGTTCAAGGAAGGGGAACTGACTTTCTCAACCGATTACGCGAAGAAAAACAAGATTCCGGTGGAGGAGATCCAGACCATCACCACCGAGGAAGTCGTTACCGTCGAACTGAAAACAGGGGGAATTCTAAAAGGCCGGCTGGTAACCAGGCAAGATGGCAGCATGGGGATCGAACTCGTTCCCATGGAGGAAGTGGTGTCCCTTCGCTGGGACGAGATCAAGTACATCAACAGGACTCCGCGAAGATGGAAAGGAAATGTTTTCCTCGGTGGATCGATTCAGACCGGCAACGTGGAGGTGACCAGCATCAGCGGCGGAGCTGAGGCCGAGCGGAAGTGGGAACGGGACCGCCTGTCGCTCCGCGCCTTCCACAACTACGTCGAACAGGACGGCGAGATCAACAGCAGGAACACCTTCGGTGCATTCAAGTTCGACCACTTTTTCACCGACCGGTTTTACGGACTGATCAGCACCGAACTTCTTAAGGACGAGTTCAAGAACCTCAACCTGCGCGCCGTCATCGGCGGCGGTGTGGGTTACAAATTCTGGGAAAACGACACCAAAAACCTGGAGTTCGAACTGGGCGTCACCTATTTCTCCGAAGATTTAAGAGTGGGTGAGGACGAGCGGTTCACCACGGCGCGTTTCGCTTCCAATCTGATGTACCAGTTTACGGACAATTTGAAATTCACCAACTACCTGCTCGTGTACCCGAAAATCGCCCAGCCCGCCGAATACCGTCTGCGCAACGAAGCGTCGTTGAACACCAGGTTCACCGAAAACTGGTCGTTCAAGCTGACCCACATCCTCGATCAGAACTCAAGGCCCTCGACCGGCGTCAAGAAAACGGACCAGACCTTCATTTTTTCTATCCAATACGAATTCGGGAATTGATCAGAACGGCAAGAGGCCCAGGTACATCATGACGCCAAACACGGCGAACCCGCCACCCACGAGTTGGAGAAATCCGGAGGTTTCCTCACGCGCCTCCAGGCAGGCTTCCTGCGGGTTGTCGGGATTGTACAAAACTTCCACCTCGGTGCCGACCGGGTAACGGCGGCAGTGCTCTTCGGCACGGCTTCGAAACCCCATCTGCAATTGCCCGCCGATGAGGATTTTATTGTTGGAGTAGGAACGACCGCCGACGCGGTAACGGTAACGCACGTCGGCGCGGTAGGTGCTGTTGGAAGACTGGTAGCCCCCTCCCCTCTCCAGCTTGATGGAAGAGCGCTGAACCTTACCCGTTGCCACGGGCCAGAAACGGGCGGACTCGGCTTTATTCCGGATCCGCCAGGCGTACACCACGGCGCCCAGCCCGGCCACCGCAAATATCAGACCCATCCAATCCGCAACCATGATCGATGGACATCCTTAAAGAAAAAGTGTTGTGGTTTTCAATTTAAAAGGAAAGGTACACGGTAACCGCAAACATGACCCCCAGAAGAGCAAGGAGAGCCTTGAAGATCAACGCCTCTGCAGGGTGGAAAGCAAACCATTCCTGACAGTTGTTGCGAAGATCATTCCAGCTCCACTTCATAAGGGACCCGGATTCCTCAATAGATGCCGTTTTCCGGCGTTCCACAAGCCGCCCGCCGCACACGGCACAGACCCCCGGCCCCTTCTCCACGAAATTTCCGCAATGAATGCATTCCACCGCCATGGATTGCCCCCCTGCAATCGGCTTATCCATTTTTATTTGAAAGGCTGAGTTTCAATTCGTCAAGTTCGGATTATCCAATTTATGAAAAAAACCTGGATCAAGGAAAAAGGAATGGCGAGATTTCGGTGAGGGAAAACGGGAAGGATTGCGGTATCCGGTGAACAGCCTTCAGGTCAGCGCGGTGCCCTTGATTTCCAGCAAGCGTGACTCAGTGGTCATTGCCGCCTCCACGCCCCAGGGAAGGGTCCACATTTCGTTTCCATGGCCCACCGGACAGTTAGTGAGGATCGGGAACGAGGCGTCCCTCAGGGCGTCCAGAATCACGTCGTCCAGCCCGGCCCCGCCTCGTGCCCCGTTATTGCACTGGACCATCTCCCCCACAACGAGACCCTTGATGTTTTTGAACTTCCCCGCGGTTTTCAACTGCCACAGCATGCCGTCAATACGGTAGGCGGGTTCATTGACATCCTCGATGACCAGCAGGTGGCCGCCAGTCTGGATTTCATAAGGGGTGCGAAGAGACCGGCAGAGGAGTGTGAGGCACCCTCCGGTGAGTTTGCCTCGTGCCTTGCCCGGCCGAAGGACCCGCGCGTGCGGGGCGGACAGTTTTCCGGCACCGGCAGTGGCGGTGAGTGTTTTGCGGAACTGGGTTTTGGACAGCGTCATCGGCCGGCACCCGAAGCTGCCCGCTATCATCGGACCGTGAAAAGGGATCAACGAGCACTTCTGCATCAGGTAGAGAAGCAACAGCGTGATGTCGCTGGATCCCACCACCACTTTCGGGTTCGCCTGGATGACCTTCGGCTTGAGCAAAGGCAAAATGCGGTTGACCCCGTACCCTCCCCGCGCACAAAATATGCCCTTGATTTCGGGATTCTCAAACATCGCCATCAGGTCCTGCGCACGGTCCGCGTCATTGCCGGCAAGGAACCCGTTGCGGGCGGCGAGGTTTTCACCCGGAACCGGGTGAAATCCCATGCCTCGGATCACGCGCAATCCCTTTTCCAGTTGTTCGGGGTCCACCGGACCCGCTGGGGCAACGATGCCAACGGCATCCCCCTGCTTCAGTTTTTTCGGGCGCGTCAATCGGGATTGGGCCATTCAGGAACTCCAGACGAGCGTTACGGGAATACAAGTACGGTTTCGCTTAAATTCAAGGAACCTTCAATTCGGGAACAAGGTCATGACCCCTGCCGCTATCGTTTACGCCCCCAACCGTCCGGAGACCGATCCCGGCCATGCCCTCAATCTGCTGGAGGGAACCCCGCTGGTCCAGCATGTGCTTCAACGACTGCGCAACTCCAACCAAATCGACCGCATCGTTCTCCTGGCCGATGAAAACGCTTCCACAGACCGTTTGGCCCAAGTGGCGGAAGCTATGGAGGCGGGGTTCACCATCACCGCATCTCCATCCTCACTCCGTTCCTGGGTTCAGGCGGCGGAGGAACTGGGTGCAGACCAGGTTGTTCCCGTCGGGGCCAACCTGCCGTTGATCGATGTCGAACTGCTCGATGCCCTCATAAAAGAGCACCAGAAATCCCGCGCCGATTATACCATCACTTCCGATTATGTCCCCCCCGGCACCACCGCCCCGGTGATGCGCCTGGAGGTGTGCCGCACCTTATCGAAAACAAACAAGCCCATCGCCGACCCCGGAGCTCTATTGGCCGCTTTGGAGGATCCCGTGCACGCGCTGCAGGCCGCAGCCACCCGCGCCCCCTGGTACCTGCGCAACGTCAACGTTCGACTGGTCGTGGAAACGGCGAAAGACTATGAACTGCTGGGCATGTTGTACGGAAAATACTTGAACGACTCCGGAACCGTGGCACTGGATGAAGTCATATACTTTCTCAGCCAGAACCCGGGTATCGCCGGGTACAACCTGACCTGAGTCACAATTTCGCAAAGAGTCATTCAAGTTTTCAAGGTGGTCTGCCGTTAAGTTGTATAGGGCATGTTGTTACCGATCCAAGATCTCCCTCCTGCCTTCATTTTCCTTCCCCAATCAAAGTCGCCGACAAACCGCGCCCTGCGGGAATTCCGGGTAAAAACACATTTTGTTTATAAAGTAATGTCGGAATATCCCGATAGATTGAGTGAGCACGGATGAAGGTTCGACTGAACCTCATATTTAGAACAAGCCTCATTCCATTAATGGGAATGACACCACAACAAATAACGGGTTGGCACGGAAGCCGGTCCCAGGAAGACAAACGGTCAAGGAGGATTGAACAATGGCAATTCGGATTTTCAACAACATACCGTCCCTGACGGCGCAGCGTCTGCTGGGAGTCAACAACAGCCGGCTGGCGCAGTCCATCGAGCGCATCTCCTCGGGCCTGCGCATCAACCGTGGTGCCGACGACCCGGCGGGACTCGCCCTCTCGGAAAAACTGCGCGGCGACATCCGCGCGCTGACCCAGGCGCTGCGCAACGCCAACGACGGCGTTTCCATGATCAACGTCGCCGAAGCGGGACTGGGC
>NZ_HG422173.1:1499498-1500296 GCF_000341545.2 Nitrospina gracilis 3/211 | reverse complement strand
GTCGTGATTCAGATCGGCGCCGATTCTACAGCCGACAGCCGTTTCAACTTGAATTTCGAAATGAATCTGACCGCCATGAACACCAGCACCCTGGGGATAAACGCCGTTAGCATAACCGGGGCAGCGGAGGCTTTGACCACTTTGGACCATATCACCACGGCGCTTGAAACCCTTTCCAACGCGCGCGGCAGAGTCGGTGCGGTTCAGAACCGGCTGGTGCGGACCATCAACAACCTGTCCGTCACCATCGAGAACGTGCAGGCCGCCGAGTCGCAGATCCGCGACGCGGACATCGCCCAGGAGATTGCCAACCTGACGCGAAACCAGATCCTGGTAGAGGCTTCGACGGCAATGGTTGGTCAGGCAAACCTGATTCCGCAGAGCGTTCTGCAGCTGCTCCAGTAACCGCAGAGGCAGATTTTCCCTTTTAAGGGATAGGATTCATCGAAAGTTCGCGGGAACCATTCGCGAATGAAATCATAACGGAGTCATCCCACCAAAGTTGCAAGGATGCAACGGAACGGCTCCTTTCGGTCAAGGAGGATCGAAATGGCAATCCGGATTTTCAACAACATTCCGTCCCTGACGGCACAGCGTCTGCTGGGAGTCAACAACAACAGGCTGGCGCAGTCCATCGAGCGCATCTCCTCGGGCCTGCGCATCAACCGTGGTGCCGACGACCCGGCGGGACTCGCCCTCTCGGAAAAACTGCGCGGCGACATCCGCGCCCTCACCCAGGCGCTCCGCAACGCCAACGACGGCGTTTCCATGATCAACGTCGCCGAAGCGGGACTGGGT
>NZ_HG422173.1:1401306-1499398 GCF_000341545.2 Nitrospina gracilis 3/211 | reverse complement strand
ATCGTGATCCAGATCGGCGCCGATTCCACAGTCGACAGCCGTTTCAACTTGAATTTCGAAATGAATCTGACCGCGATGAGTACCACCACGCTAGGGATTCACGACCAGAGTATAACCTCGGCAGCGTTGGCTTTGACCACCCTGGAGGCGATCACCACTGCGCTTGAAACCCTTTCCAATGCACGCGGCAGAGTCGGTGCGGTTCAGAACCGGCTGGTGCGGACCATCAACAACCTGTCCGTCACCATCGAGAACGTGCAGGCCGCCGAGTCGCAGATCCGCGACGCGGACATCGCCCAGGAGATCGCCAACCTGACGCGAAACCAGATCCTGGTTCAGGCCTCGACGGCGATGGTCGGTCAGGCAAACCTGATTCCGCAGAGCGTTCTGCAGCTGCTCCAGTAATTCCTTAAAATATGGCCCCGCTTTTGCGGGGCCACCTTGTTTAATGCTCCCGCTTTACGGGAGCATTTTTTGTTTCACTTGAAAACAACCACCCGCCCCAATCCTTTCCCCTTTCCTCCGTTGGCATCTCAGTCCGTCGATTTTCCCTTCCTGAAAATTAAAAATTTTTAATGGATTCCTGCAGGGGCCTGTGATAATTTTTTTGAGTGACCCCTGCGGAGGGAAGTTATTGGAAAATAAAATCTAATTTCTTTACGCAAACCATCCCACCTGTTGCTGCGTATCCGAGGATTTCATGATAGAGGTTCAAAATCTGGCCAAATCGTACGGTCCCCGGTCAGCCATTCAAGGCCTCACATTTCAAGTCAACCAGGGAGAAGTGGTCGGTTTTCTGGGACCCAACGGCGCCGGTAAAACCACCACGATGAATATTCTCTGCTGTATTCTTCCCGCCTCCAGCGGCACGGCGCGGGTGTGCGGTTTCGACATCTTCGAGCAATCCTACGAAATCCGCAAGCGCATCGGCTACCTGCCGGAGACGCCGCCCCTGTACCAGGACATGGTGGTGTCGAAATATCTTGCGTTCGCCGCGGGGCTGCGCGGGGTGCCGAAAAAACAGATCCCCTCCGCCGTGGACCGGGTTCTCGGCCAGTGCCATATCCGGGACGTCCAAGACCGCATCATCGGCCGCCTCTCGAAAGGCTACCAGCAGCGCATCGGGCTGGCGCAGGCGATGATCCACGATCCGGAGATCCTCATCCTCGACGAACCGACCATCGGCCTCGACCCCATCCAGATCATCGAAATCCGCAAGCTCATTCAGGAGCTGGGCAAGTCGCATACGATTCTTTTGAGCTCGCACATCCTTCCCGAAGTGACGCAGATCTGCCAGCGCGTCATCATCATTCACGAGGGCCGCATCGCGGCGATGGACACCCTCGACGGTTTGAACGCGTCGCTGCGCCACAGCAACCGGCTGGAGTTGAAGGTGCGAAACGCCGACACCGGCATCACTCCCAAGCTGGAAGCGCTGGACAAGGTCTCCGCCGTGCACCCGGATGGAGTCAACCGGTTTATCATCGACATTGAGTCCAACCAGCCGGCGCAGGACGATGTGGCACGGATGGTGCTGGAGCAGGGATGGGGGCTTGAGGAATTGAAGCCGGTGTCGATGACGCTGGAAGATATTTTCCTGAAACTGACCACCGAGGAAAAACTGGATACGCCGTCATGAAACAATCGCTGTGGATCGCCAAACGGGAACTGAACGCGTTTTTCCAGTCGCCCATATTCTACGTGGTGACGACCGTGTTCCTCGCGCTGTACAGCTGGATGTTTTACAGCCTCCTGGCCCTGTTCGGGGCCCAGAGCTTCCAAGCGCCGCAGTTCCAGCAAATGGGCCAGATCCTCAACGTCAACCAGTTCGTGATCGAACCGTCGCTGGCCAACATGTCGGTGATCCTGCTTTTCATCATTCCGCTCATCACCATGCGCGCATTGGCCGAAGAAAAAAGAACAAGACCTTTCCCCTTCTTCTGTCCTCGCCGGTACACATGCGCGAGATCATCGCGGGCAAGTTTCTGGGATGCCTGTGCGTCGTTGCAGTGATGTTGCTGTTGTCCTCTTACTCGGTGATCTTCATCCTCTTCATGGGCTCGCCGGAGATCGGCCCGATCCTCTCCGGCTACCTGGGCATCCTTCTGATGGCGGCGTGTTACATCTCGCTCGGCATCTTCGCTTCCTCGCTGACCGACAACCAGATCATCGCCGCGGTGATCAGCTTTGGATTCATCCTGTTCATGTGGATCATCGGCTGGGCCGCGCAGTCCGCGGGTCCGGAGCTGGGAGAACTGCTCAATTACATTTCGCTGGTCAGCCACATGGAGTCGTTTCTGCAGGGCGTGATCGATTCCAGCGACGTGGCCTATTACCTGTCGTTCATCGCCTTCGGCCTGTTCCTGACGTACCGGGTGGTGGAATCGCGGAGGTGGAGCTGAGGTTATGAAGCGAACGACTCCCTATCTTGCATGGATCGGTATCACCTTCGGGTTCGTCGCGCTCCTGCTTTATATCGTGATCCCGCAGTTTCCGGTGTGGCCGATGACGTTTTTCATCCTGTCCGCGCTGAACCTGGCCACCTTCGTCATTGTGGACCGCAAAAACATCCGGAAGGCGATGAACACACGGCAAGTCATGTACGGTATGAACGCGGCGGTGTTGATCCTCGTGTTCACCGGAATCCTCATTTTCCTCAACATCCTCGCACACCGCCACAAGGCACGGGTGGATTTGACGGAGACGGGTTACTACACGCTGGCTCCTCAGACTGAGAAGGTGTTGTCCGGCCTCACCCGCCCGGTCAAGATCATGGCTTTTTACCAGGTGGACGATCCCGTCAAAAAAGAGTTCGTGCAACTGGTGGACGGGTTCCGGCAACTCTCGGATCACATCGAAATCGAATTCATCGACCCCATCCAAAGCCCGACGCTCTCCAACCAGTATGGTCTTAAAACCGACCGCACGGTGGTCCTGCAAAGCGGACCGCAACAGGATAAAATCGAAAACGTCACTGAAGAGAGTTTGCTGAACGGCATTCTGAGCGTCACCCGCGACGGACAGAAAAAAGTCTATTTCATCGGCGGCCACGGGGAAAAAGACATTGAGGACCAGGAGAAAGCGGGCTTCTCCAAGGTGCGCGAGGGACTGGAGAAAAACAATTTCAAGGTCGGCAGCCTGTTCCTGCTTCAAACCGAATCCATTCCGGAAGACGCCGACCTCGTGGTCCTTCCCGGCCCCAAAAAGAAACTTCAGGAAAAAGAATTGCAGGCGCTGGAAACGTACCTCAGCCGGGGAGGATCGGTGTTTCTTTTGCTCGATCCCCAATTCGACGCGGGTCTCAAGGACATGCTCGGGCGCTGGGGCGTGGCATTGAAGGACGACATCGTGGTTGATCCCAATTCGCTGAATCTCGCCATTCCCATTGTCCAACGCTTCGTCAAGCACGCCATCACACAGGACTTCACCATGCCGGTCATCTTTCCCCTGGTGCGCTCCATCTCCCCTATCGAGACGGAAGGATTGACTGTGACGCAACTCGCCTTCGCCTCCGACTCCAGTTGGAGCGAGGTGAATTACAAAGGCGAAAACGTGGAATACGATCCCGGTGAAGATTTGAAAGGCAACGTTCCGGTGGCTGTTGTCGTGACCAAACCGGACCCGGGAACGAAGGAAAGCGGACCCGATTCGAGCCAACCCGGGAAAGAACCCCCTGCCCGGGAGCCCCGGCTGGTTGTGGTGGGCGATTCCGATTTCGTGGCCAACACCACGTTTTCCACGTACGGCAACAGCGACTTTTTCCTCAACACGGCTTCATGGCTGATGGAGGAAGAGGAACTCATCTCCATCCGGCCGCATGAAAGAAAATACAGTCCCCTGACCCTCACCCGTCCGCAACGGAATCTCGTACTGGTAACGGGAATGGTGATTCTGCCAATGCTGACCGCGGTGCTGGGGGTTCGCATCTGGTGGAAACGTCGTTCGCTATGAAGTTCCGTGGCACACTCATCTGGATCGCCGTCTTCGCCGCACTGGCGGCCTATGTCGGTTTGGTCGAACTCCCCTCCGAAAAAAAAGAGCAGGAACAAAAAGACCGGGCCGAAAAACTTCTGCTGTTCCAGGAAAGCGACGTCGAAAAGCTGACTCTTCAACGCGGCAAGGCCGTCACCCGGATCCGGCGCCTGGACAAAAATTCCTGGCAGATTGAAGAACCGGTCCAAGCCAAAGCCAGCCGGAGCGCCGTCGATCAGTTGATCTATGAACTGGAGACGGCGCGGCACAGCCGCATCGTCGAAGACAACCCCGCCGACATCGCACCCTTTGGCCTGGACTCGCCTCGGTTGATCGTCACAGTTCATTTGAAAGGCGGCAAAACGTTGTCCCTTGAGCTCGGCAACGCCAGCCCCATCGGTCATTCGCATTATGTGCGGATGGGAGACTCAAAGGCGGTGTACCTGTCCGGCCTCGATGCCCGCATCATCGACAAATCCGCCAACGACCTGCGCGACCGCAGTCTTTTCGAGTTCCAGACCGCCGACGTAAAGGGCTATAGCCTGCACTACCAGGAGGAAACGCAAACCGTCACGAAAAAAAATGACCTCTGGCGGCTTTCGGGAAAGGTCAACGGGCTCGCGGACTCCGACGAAGTCGTGAATTTCCTGAGTTCCGTGCAATCGGCGGACGCCGTGGAGTTCATCGACGAGACGCCGGACGCACTGGACATTTACGGCCTGGATTCGCCACGCATCGTGTTCACCGTGCTGCTGGGGGGAAAAGAAGAACGGACTCTCACCCTGCGCGTGGGCAACGAACATAAAAAAGGCCAGCACTACGCACAATGGAGTGAAACCGGGAACGTGTTCACTCTCGGTCAGCCCCTGGTCACCACCCTTTCACGCAATGCCGTCACCTTCCTCGATAAAAAACTCCTGACCTTCGAGGAAAAAGAAATCGCCTCGATCACATTAAAAAACCAGGGGGAAACCGTCATCCTGCAACGTCAGGATGGAAAAAAAGACAGCGGTGGAAATGCCTGGGTGCTGGTTCAACCGGAAAATGAAGCGGTGAATCCCGCCGCCATCAACAGCCTTCTGTTCGACCTGAAGGACGTGCGGGTGAAAGAGTTTGTCGAGGCCGACCGCCTCGACCTGTTCGGCCTGGGAAATCCGGCGCAGGTAGTGACGGTGCAGGCGGAGGGCGGACAAACCGTTTCGATCCGCCTCGGCAACTCCAACATGCAAAAGAACCTTTATTTTGCTCAACGAACCTCTGACAACGCCATGTTCGCCTTGAATGCGGAGGATGTGGGAAAAATTTTCCGCAGCCTGCACGACCTGCGCGACCGCAAACTGTTTTCCATAGATGCCGAAAAGGTCGGGCGCATCGTCCTCGAGTATCCTGACCGGGCGTTTGAACTGGTCCGCAAAGATGAGACGTGGTCGCTCACGAGGCCGGAGAGAATCGAGTCGGTTCCCAATCACATTGGCCGGGGGATTGTGTGGACTCTCAACAACCTCGAATATGAATCCATAAATACGTCTGAAAAGGCAAATAATCAAATGGGATGGGAATCCCCTTCCCTTCGGGTCACGGTGGAATCTGCAGAAGAGAAACCGCTGGCCCGTCTGACGGTCGGCGCCCCGCTGACCGGGAAAAACAGGCTTTACGCACGGGTGGAGGGGACCCCCGGCTGGTACACCATCAAAACCCGGTTTCTGGAGGAGATCCCGGGAAACATGGATCGCTTCCGGGGCAAAGCACCCTGATCCAACCCCCTCCAACACGGGAAGCCTTTTGAACGGTTTCCGCCTGACCGCATGCCTTTACCGTCTGGACATATCCTTCTTCCTAACCCAACGCATCAACCACTTTATATGGAAAATCGTCCAATTTTGGACCCAATATCTGGTGGTAAAACCACTCAAAGACCCCGCGCCCTGAAATTTACTAACCCATAAATATTTGAATTAAAATGAGTTATAAAATAGAACTTAACTTTCTAGATAAATCTCTTGACTGCCTACAATATATAGTGGTATCCTCCGGAACCAATACAAGATAAAGGATGTTGTACACGCGGAAACTGGGTTGCATCAAGACAAACCGGAACACGGTTCGGTATGAAAAAACACAGTTTTAAAGACCAAGACGCGAGTCACCCAATTTCCTGCCCTGAAAGGCGGGTTACTTTAAAGGCGTTTTCCAATTATCCAGTGAATTCCGGCTTGCCCGGAATTCGCGAAAAGGCCCTTCCCACTTCCCCAAATGTATTGAGCGCCGGCCGGAATCTCCTGAGTATTCATTCGGTTACGAAGCCCTATCCAAACGGCGTCGATTGGAATCGTTTTTTGGGATTCGGGTCCTTCGGGATTCAGAATCCAAAAGTAACCCGCCACCACCTCGCTTTTTCACCCCACCGGCACGTTGACCCTGTATTGGGTTCCAATTCGGATTTGCGGGTTTTGCCAAGGACAGACAAAACACCTCTGTTATGCTGATTTCGGGTTGCCGTGCCGGTGGGGTTTTCATATTCGCCCCAGGGAGCACACGATGACAGACTTAATACCCACATGCCGGGTTCAGGGCGAGCCCTTGCCCGTTTACACCCACCCGGGAGACGCCGGGGCGGATTTGTTCGCGGCGGCGGACGACGTCATTCCCGCGCGTGGCCGGAAGCTGATAGGCACCGGCATTCGCATTGCCCTGCCCGCCGGGCACGCTGGATTGATCTGGCCGCGGAGCGGACTGGCTGTCAAAAACGGAATCGACTGCGGCGCCGGGGTCATCGACTCCCAGTACCGCGGCGAGGTGCGGGTCCTCCTGTTCAATCATTCTGACGAGGATGTGGCCGTAAAAAAAGGCGACCGCATCGCCCAACTTCTGGTACAAAAGGTGGAACGGGTGGATTTTGTCCCGGTTGAAGAATTGGATGAGACGGCCCGCGGGGCCAACGGCTTTGGTTCCAGCGGCTGATTTCCAACTCTGGTTTTCTGTTTGGTTGGTATGAAGCTCAAGATCAATCAATCTGAAATCGAACTGCAAAAAGGCGACATTACCGAAAGCGAAACCGATGCCATCGTCAATCCCGCCAACTCCAGCCTGACTCTCGGTGCGGGCGTGGCCGGGGCCATCCGTACCAAAGGCGGTCCGCTGATTCATGAGGAATGCAAACTCATCGGCCATTGCCCGGTAGGAGAGGCGGTCATCACCTCCGGCGGCAACCTGAAAGCCAACTACGTGATCCACGCCGTGGGCCCCCGGTTCGGCGAAGGTGACGAGAACGAGAAACTCCAGAACGCCACCTTGAGCAGTCTGCGCCTGGCGGATGACCACCTGCTCACCTCGGTCTCTTTTCCCGCCATCAGCACCGGTGTGTTCGGCTTTCCCATCGAGGATTGTGCCAGAATAATGCTTTCCGCCGTGGGAGGCTACCTGTCCGGAAAAACCGGCCTGCACCGGGTGCGGTTTGTGCTGTTCGACGCCAAGAGCCTTGAAATCTTTGAAAAACAACTTTCTTCGATGGCCGAGGGCTGATTTTTTAGGAAAGTTCGTGATTTCCCCGTATAATGGGGCGATTTAATCCTCACACCTTACCTTTCACTGGGGGGACCGGCCATGAAATCCGGGTTCAAAGTCATGACCTTTCACCACACACCCAATCCGGAGGCGGCGCAGTTCATCATGAGCGGCGACGTCATAGCCCGAGGCACACGCACCTTCAGCTCACCCGACAGTGCGCGGGGTGACGCCCTGGCCGAAGCGTTGTTCAATATCTACGGTGTGGAAAACGTGTTCATCAAGGAAAACTTCGTCACCATCACCAAATCCCCTGTGGTGGGGTGGACCACCCTGATGGAACCAGTGCAGAACACGCTGGAAAAGAACATGACATTCTATGAGACCAGCGACGAGGATCAGAAACCCGAATCCGCCGCCAAAAACATTTTGGAAGAAGTGGAAGTCGAGGATTTTCCGAACCTGCCCGACAAGAAAAAGAAGGAAGTCATCGACGCCCTGCTCGACCACGCGATCCGCCCCGCCCTGGCGAACGATGGCGGTGGCATCACCCTGCTGGACGTCAAGGGCAAGGTTGTCCATGTGCACTATCAGGGCGCATGCGGCAGTTGTCCCAGTTCCACCACCGGCACCCTTCAGTACATCGAGAACTTTCTTCAGAACACGCTGAGCCAGGACCTCAAAGTGGAAGCCGACAACGCCTCCCTCGTCTGATTCAAAACCACTTGCTGGGCAGTTCCGGCGGCGAAAACGATTCCAGGTACAACATCGCCTGTTCCGGTGTTTGAACCAGCTCAAGCATCTCCATCGTCTCCTTCTTGGCGAAATTCAACTCCACCATTTTTTGGAAATGAGCGAATAAGCCATCGTAAAATCCGCCGGTATTGATAAACACCAGCGGCTTGTGCGTGAGCCCCAACTGGACCATGGAAAAAATTTCCATGGCCTCCTCCAGGGTGCCCACACCCCCCGGAAGCACCACGAAGGCATCGGCACGCTCATCCATGGTGGCCTTGCGCTCCCGCATGTCCCGGGTGACGATCAACTCGTCCGCCTCGTCGTACTTGATTCCTTTTTTCATGAAAAATTTGGGGAGAACCCCCACCACCTTGCCGCCCTCCTTGTGAATGCCGCGCGCAACCGCGCCCATGAGACCGATGGAGGCGCCCCCGTAAATCAACTCCACCCCCGCACGGCCCATGCGCCGGCCCAGGTCGTCCGCCGCGTCCAGGTAAACCGGATCCACACGGGTGCTCGATGCGCAGAATACACAAATCGACCGGATCGCGTTCATCGTGGCAAACCACCTTTCCAGAGGCCGATCCAATGCCGCTCCTTGGGCAATGCTATCCGGCCTTCTGAGTGGAAATACAGCCTGCCTTTCGGCAGGCCAACAAAATAAAAATTATTATCCTTGATTATCAAAGATTTAGGTACCTTGACAGATTTTAGCCCCCTGCCCATATTTAAATGCATAAAGGTAATTGCCTGGTTGGAGCAAAGGGCTCCAACCCAAACCCCTCCAAGGAGGAGTGGACCATGGAATGGATTGAAATCGGTGAGAGCGGAAGGTTTCTGATCGCCGGCGTGGCGATACTGGCTGCGATCGCGTTCATGTATCTGTTCGGGAAAAACCTCGAATAAATATTGCGGCGCTTTCCAAAGATACGGGCGAAGGGTCATCCTTGAGGGATGGCCCTTTCTGCTTTTGGAACCCGACTCAAATCAGGGTACCCAATCCCTCATCGGGACTGTACAGCTTTTTGTATTCGTCGATGGAAGACCGGTCCGTCATTCCGGAAATGGTGTCACAGATTCTACGCTCCATTGAATCCTTCGACCCTTCTTTGTGTGCCGTTTCCGGAAGCAGTTCGGGATACCGCGAAAACGCCTCAAATAGTTTTGTCAAATACAACTCCGCCTTGAATTCCATGCGTCGCACCTTGCGGTGATGGTACATGTTTTTGAAAAGGAACCGTTTCAACTCCAGATTCTTCTCGTTGCACTCCTTGCTGAATCCGGCCACCCGCGCCTTACACGACCGAACATCATCCACCGTCTCTATCCCATATTTGCGCACGTTCCTGAGTGTGGTCTTGCGGAAATCGGTGACCAGGTCGTTGATGATGGCGCGAACGATCTGGTACTTCTTCAGTTCCAGGTCGAGGTTGGCGTATCGCTGTTCCAACACTTTTTCATTTTCCTTCCACAACGTCACACTACCAAGCTCGCCGGGGTCCAGCAGGTTGGAAGTGATGCCGTCATCCAGATCGTGCGCGTTGTAAGCGATGCCGTCCGAGAAATCCGCAACCTGACCCTCCAGCGTCGGGTACTTGAACTGCTTGTTTTTGAGGATCGGGTTGTCCCCGTCGCGGCTGTGTTTGCTGATCCCCTCCTGCACCTCCCACGTCAGGTTCAGACCTTCAAAATCCGGGTAGCGCTTTTCCAGGACGGTGACGATGCGCAGGCTCTGCCGGTTATGCTCAAAGCCGCCGTGGTCCTTCATCAACTGGTTGAGCACGCGCTGACCCGTATGGCCGAACGGGGGATGCCCCAGATCGTGCGCCAGCGCGATGGCTTCAGCCAGGTCTTCGTTCAAACGAAGCGACTTGCAGATGGAGCGCGTGATCTGCGCTACTTCCAAAGAGTGCGTGAGGCGTGTGCGGTAGTAGTCGCCTTCATGATAAACGAACACCTGCGTCTTGTATTCGAGCTTGCGGAACGCAGAGGAATGGATCACCCGGTCGCGGTCGCGCTGAAAGCGCGTGCGGTAGGCGTGTTCCTTCTCCCGGATGCGGCGGCCCAGGCTGGCACCGCTTTTCACCGCATAAGGAGCGAGATACTGTTCTTCCAGTTTTTCAATGTCCTGTCGCTTGAGCACGGTGGCCTTCCAAAAAATAAAACAGCGGCCCCGTTTCGCCCTTACAACGAAATCGACCGCGTTGGCATTGTAACGGATTCATTCGCTTTTGCAATTCACACCCCAGACACCCCACAAAGAAGAAGGTCCATCCAGATTCCTGATGGCGGATGAATGCGACCCTCTTATAAGTCCTCCTTCCGTTTCCAGCAGAAAAACCAGGCTCCAACCTTCCCCCCAAAAATGCGTATTATCCCCGTCCAACCAACCGGTCTGGGAATCAGGGCCAAGCCGACCAAATCCCCAAAAACCACCCACCCCCCGTAATGCATTATTTTTCTTGACGTTATTCTTTTATTGGCTATAATAATCTCATGCATTGTCCAGATTGTGGGTACACATATTTCACCAAATCGAAGCGCTGTCCCAGTTGCGGAACCAATGTGCGGCAGACCAAGACGCATCTGGAGCAGGCTCAGGAGAAAATG
This sequence comes from Nitrospina gracilis 3/211, assembly GCF_000341545.2. Classification (NCBI taxonomy): domain Bacteria; kingdom Pseudomonadati; phylum Nitrospinota; class Nitrospinia; order Nitrospinales; family Nitrospinaceae; genus Nitrospina; species Nitrospina gracilis. Next base: position 1,488,574 of record NZ_HG422173.1, on the reverse strand, counting down.
TTCGCCATTTTCGAAGGCGAGGGGTACGCCCCGGCCGAAGTCGGTTCCGCTTCCACTTACGACGACTACGGCGCAGCCGATCTGGGCGAAGACGAGTCCATGTACACGGAGGGCGAAGAGGCCATGTCCGTCTCCGCCGACGGCGTGTTCACAGACATCGGTCCGGACGATTTCGAGCTGGACTTGTCCGAAGCCATTGAAGCCGGTTATGCAGGAGAAGGAACCGGCTTCGGAGAAGCCGCCGCTGCTGGCATGGCGGGTGTGGGTATGGCCGGAGCGGCCGACTATGCCGCCGACTCCATCGAGCCCGGCGCGTACGAACCCCCTCCCATGGAAGAGTTTGACACGGCTACCGAAACGGATGTGAACTTTGACCTCGACAATCCGGAAGGATTCGACGATTCGGAAATCGAGGGCGTGGGCTTTGGACTGGATGAAGAGAGCGATACCGGGGTCGATTTGGACACGGACGATCTCGATCTCGGCGAAACGGCCGATCTGGATTTGGGTGACGACGATTCGGGCACCGATACAGAATTGGACTTGGACCTGGGCGACGATTCGGAGGCAGACACCGGGTTTGATCTCGACTTGGGAGAAGACTTGGATACGGACACTGACTTGGACCTGGGTGTCGACTTGGGAGACGACTCGGATACGGACACCGACTTGGACCTGGATCTCGGCGGTGACGAGCCGGATGTCCAGCTGGATCTGGGTGATGACGAACCGGATGTTCAACTGGATCTGGGTGAGGACACGGACTCGGACACCGGGCTGGACCTCGACCTCGACGATGAACCTCAGGTGGAAGGCCTGGATGATGACAGCGATACCGCCACGTTCGATGCAGACGACGACAGCAGTATCGGGCTGGATCTCGATTTGGATGATGTTTCCGCTGAACCGGTGGTCGATCTGGATGACGATTCCGAATCCACCCCCCCTTCGGATTCCGATCTTGGCTTGGACGACCTCGACCTCGACGGCTTGGAGCTCGACTTGGATACCGACCCCGACGACGACAAATAATCCTTTCTCTGCTTCATTCCCTTCACAACATCCCTTCAAGTAAAGCTTCAACTACATGGAATGGTTCCCCAAACGACCAACCTCCTCTTTTCTTTCCGTTTGTCCGCATTGCCCTAAAAAAATTGGATTTTCAGCCCGTTTTCCATTATAAATTGTAGTACAAATTCAATTTGTGGGAAGCACCCGCTCTACCCGGGAGCCGGGTGGAGACTGGCGGGCTGTTTTCCAGAACCATACCGCGTTTTCCCTCTTTGCCATATCCTTTGATATCCTCCATGAAGCCAGCCGGTTTCCGCCGGCGTTACATCGCATTACTGCTGGATATCACCGTTTTGGAAATTCTAGGTTTATTGCTGAGCCGGACCTTTCTCAATCAGGCTGGAATGGATATGGGGTCCATGCTCATAAAAGTGGCAATGGGCCGGGTCCACGAGGGGAACACGTTACCGCTGCTGATCGTCGGTGGTTTCCTGCAAATGATTTTGGTTTGTGCCTACTTCGTGGTGTTTACCGGCGTTTCCGGTCAAACCCCCGGAAAAAAGTTGATGAAGATACAGGTCCGGATGGAAAACGGGCAACCTGCGAACCTGCGGGCGGCGGCAATCCGTTCCATTCCCGGCTACCTGCTGTCCACCGTCACTTTGGGGCTTGGATTTCTGCTGGCCCTGACGGACCCGCGTCAACAGGCTCTGCATGACAGGATTGCGGAAACGCGGGTCTTTATTGTTTGATAAAACCCTAACTGCAACGGATATCGATAACAGGAAAAGAGGATTATGAATAAGACGTATTTGCTCGCACCCGGACCGACCCCAGTTCCGGAAAAAGTGAATCTGGAAATGGCGGCACCGATGATCCACCATCGCACTCCGCAGTTCAGCAAAATCTTCGGGGAAGCGGCGGAAGACGCCAAGTACCTGTTTCAAACCAAACAGGATGTCATGATCCTGGCCTCCACCGGCACCGGCGGCATGGAAGCCTGCATCACCAACCTGTTCTCCCCGGGGGACAAGGTGCTGGTGATCAACGGCGGTAAATTCGGCGAACGCTGGGGCAAGATTTCCCAGACCTACGGACTGGAACCGGTCTGGATTAACGTGGAGTGGGGTCAGGCGGTTAAAGTAGCGGATGTGAAGGCCGAGCTGGACAAGAATCCGGATATCCGGGGCGTGCTGGTGCAGGCCAGTGAAACCTCCACCACCGTCTCTCATCCGATCGAGGAAATTTCCAAACTCACCCGCCAGCGCGACGACCTTTTGCTGGTGGTGGACGGCATCACCGCCGTCGGCGTGTATCCCCTGCCGATGGACGAGTGGGGCATCGACGCGGTGATCACGGGTTCACAAAAAGCTCTCCAACTGCCTCCCGGGCTCGCCCTGGTTTCTCTCAGCGAAAAAGCCTGGAAGCAGGCGGAAAAGGCCAAGTGCCCGCATTTCTACTTCGATCTGGCCAAGGAACGCAAGAACCTCGCCGACAAAACCACCGCCTACACACCCGCAGTGTCGCTGGTCATCGGGCTCCGCGAAGTGCTGAAAAACATCAAGGAGGAAGGCTTGGAGAACGTGCACAAGCGGCACAACCGCTTGGCCCGAGCCACCCGCGCCGCGGTGAAGGCGCTCGGCATGCAGCCGGTCGCACCGGACTCCCCGGCGGACAGCGCCACCGGCATGTTCATTCCGGAGGGAGTGGACGGCGGCAAGCTGGTTAAAAGCCTGCGCGATGAGTTTGGCGTCACCCTCGCAGGCGGTCAGGACAAATGGAAAGGCAAGGTCGTCCGCATTGCCCACCTGGGTTACGTCGACACCTTCGACACCGTTGTGGCGATCGCCGCCCTCGAGATGGCGCTCAATAAATTCGGCGCCAACGTGCAAATGGGCAAAGGCGTGGCCGCCGCGCAGGAAATCCTGCTGGAAGCTTACTGTAAATAACCAATCGAATACCGGGTCGCGTTGCGGCCCGGTTTCGGCTCTTGATCTGAATCCTTCTCTGGAAACACCGGTTTTCCTCGGAGTTTGAATTATGAAAATTCTTGTCAGTGACAACCTCTCTTCTCTGGGGGTTGATATTCTAAAAAAAGAAGACGGCTTTGAAGTGGATGTCAACACGGGACTGTCCAAGGAAGAGCTGATCAAAATCATCCCGAACTACGACGGCCTGGTGGTGCGGAGCGCCACCAAGGTGACCGCGGATGTCATTGAAGCCGCCAGCAACTTGCGGGTCATCGGCCGCGCCGGGGTCGGCGTGGACAACATCGACCTGGATGCCGCAGGCAAAAAAGGCATCATTGTCATGAACGCGCCGGACGGCAACATGATCACCACCGCCGAGCACGCCATGGCGCTGATGATGAGCATGTCCCGCAACATTCCACAGGCGGCCAACTCGCTCAAGCAGGAAAAGAAATGGTCTCCAAAAACGTTCATGGGCGTCGAGCTTTATGGCAAAACGCTGGGCATCGTCGGCATGGGCCGCATCGGCTCCGTGGTGGCGGAGCGCGCCAAGGGCTTTGCCATGAAGGTCATCGCCTACGATCCGTTCGTCAACAAGGAACATGCGGAAAAAATCGGGGTCGAACTGGTGGAACTCAAAGAGCTTCTGCAACGTGCGGACTTCCTCAGCCTGCACACGCCGAAGATCGACGGCAAGTACCTTCTGGGCAAAGAAGAGTTCAACATCGTCAAACCGGGCCTGCGCATCATCAACTGCGCGCGCGGCGGGTTGATCGACGAGGCCGCGCTGGTGCAGGCCATCAAGGACGGCAAGGTGGCGCAGGCGGCGCTGGATGTGTACTCGCAGGAACCCCTGCCAGCGGACAGTCCCCTTTTGGAGGTGAACGAAATCATATGCACGCCACACCTGGGGGCTTCGACCGAAGAGGCGCAGGACAAGGTCGCTATCGCCATCTGCGACCAGATCATCGACTACCTGAAATACGGAAGCATCCGCAATGCGGTCAACATGCCTTCCATCGATGAAGAGACTCTCCGCAAGATCAAACCGTTTCTGGAGCTGGGCGAGGACCTGGGCAAGATCGCGTCTCAGTTAGCGGCAGGACCCGTCACGCAGGTCAAGGTCCAGTACAACGGCGAAGTCGCGGAAACGGACGTCAAACCGATCACCATCTCGGTGTTGAAAGGTCTGCTGGAACGTGCGATCGACGGCATCAACATGGTCAACGCCCCTTTCCTGGCGAAAGAGCGGAACATCGAAGTACAGGAAATGAAAACCAACGAGATCAAGGACTACACCAGCACGATCCAGGTGCACGTCACCACCAAGGAGGGCACACGCGAAATCACGGGAAGTATTTTCGGCAAGGGCGATCCGCGCATCGTCAAGATCGACGACTACTATTTCGAGGCAGTGATTTCCAAGCACATGTTGATCCTGAGCAACAAGGACGTCCCAGGGGTCATCGGCAACCTGGGCAACGCCCTCGGCAAGCACAATATCAACATCGCCGGGTTCCATCTCGGCCGCATCGGCGAAAACGGCAATGCGGTCTCCGTGATCAACATTGACAGCCCACCGACCAGCGAGGCCCTGCGTGAATTGCGGGAAACCTCCAACGTGCTGGAAGTGTATTCGGTGGTGATCTAGAAAAGTCTTCCGCAAAAACAAAACCCGAATCCGAAAAACCGGATTCGGGTTTTTATCTTATTTGGTGCGAAATCACTCCTGCTTGTCGCCCCCCGCTTCCCCCTCACCGGAAGGCGATGATTCCTTCTTCTCCGGTGGCTCGTATTTCTGTCCGTACACGTTGGCGATCACTTTCAAAATTTCCTCTTCACCGAGAATGTTATAAACCGCATTGGCGGACTTGAAGTGCGGGCTGGTGAACAGGCTGAATACCTTCTTGCTCGAATAACCCAGCATCATGAACTCGTGCGCATAGTTTTCCGCAACCAGAAGCAGGGTTTTGTCGTCCGCGTCTTCGTCCCCGGTGGGAGGACCGTCGTCCGGGTTGACGTCGTCCTTGATCTCGTAAACATAAATCAAATGCCAGCCGAACTCGGTTTTGACGGGGCCGACGATGTCGCCTTCTTCAGCACTGAAGGCGGCCACCTCGAAGGGGCGGACCATGGCACCCTTGCCGAACCAGCCCAGGTCGCCGCCGCGTTTTTTGGACGGGCACTGGCTGTACTGCTCCGCCAGCTTGACGAATTCCTCGCCTTCGTCGATTCTTTTTTTCAGATCCTCGGCCTCTTCCTTTGTGGCCACCAGGATGTGCCGCGCCTGAACTTTTTTGACCTTCTTTTCCTTGGCACTCATATCGTATCACCCTTGGATGTGGTTGATGCAGTCACAGCGCCGGCCCTTGGGCCCTGCGTGATTTCCCCCTCCTGTCGTCTGTGGAAAAGCTCAAAATCCTGTCTCAATTCACTTTGAGAGCACAGCATTTCTTGTATTTTTTACCGGATCCGCACGGGCACAGTTCGTTGCGCTGGGGTTTGTGACTTTCCAGTTTGACGTCCGGCGTTGTTTTCATCAAATCCTCACCGATCTTCTTCGCTTCCTTGTACCGGTCCTTCAGAATTTCGTGGAGATTGGGAATGAACTGATGAAAACCCAACAACAGAGCGGCATTCTTGGGGTCCAGCTTTCCGTCTTCCTCCTCACGGAGGGTTTCATTGAAATAGTACGTGTAGTTGAAAAGCGGCGGCACCTTGTCCTGCTGGCCCTCCTCGAACTTGAAAAACGTCAAACGGACGCTTTTGTTATCGTTTCTCGGATCGAGTTCGTATGAGTCCTCGGCGAAATGTTTCTGGTCCTTGTATGAAAAATCCAGAAGTTTGCTTGAACGAGGAAACAGCTCCATGTAATTGACATACTGCCCGGGTTCGAACACCAGATAGGACATGGGATTCTTTTCCCCGTAAGCTTTTGCTTCCATATAACGCTGTTTGAAATGAAGGATCATTTCATCCGTCAGCTCTCCCTTGAATTCTTCCAGAATTTTTTTCTGTTTTTCCGTGAGAGCGGGATGATTGGGCAACAGCGCCGTGGTTTTATTGAAATGCACGATGAAGGAAAACCGGTTGGCATCGTTCTCCTTGTCGTTCAGACCCACGGTAACATGGTTGCAATCGCAGAACGGGTTGGTGCAGTAGTAGTCTTCCAGAATGTACAGGTTCCGGAAGTCCTCCGCTTCAAACCGGAAAGTGAGAACCGCATTCGTGCTTTCCTGATAATTGATGACGTTGTACGCTTCGATGGTACGCCTCCTGTCACTTCTTATCGTTATCGGTAATGTTTCGTACGGCGCGAACGGAATCCTTGCAGGGATCGTCCCGATTGTTGACGTTGGCGTGGCCGTACCGGTAATAAAAAATCACCGCACCGTTGTGCGGTTTGAGCGTGGAAGTCCACGTGGAGTAGGCACCCCCCGGTGAAAATGCGGGATCGATGAACAATTCAAACCGGTCGCGGTCGCGAATGGAGGTGTCCTCGGTGAAAATACTTTCCGCTTCCTGATGGGTCGGCATGCGCCAGTCGCGAAAGCCTGCAAACTTGCCGTCGTTGAGTTTCCGGATGTAAGTTTCAGCCTGAAACCAGTCGTGAAACTGGCTTTCGTCCTGAAAGGCATCGGTTTGTTTCCACATCAGATTCGTTTCGGTATCGATGACGGTACCGTCACCGTTGTCCTTAAAGCGCTTGGCCATTATTATGCTGCTTCTCCTTGCTCAAAACAGGGTTCACAATTTCACTCGCCGTCACAGTTCGGATTTGGGGATATCCCTGCAATAACGCGTAGCACCGCGGGAAGTGCGGTACACATCGTCAAACGTGATGCCGCCCTTGCGGAAATTGAATCGAACGGCCTGGGTTTTTGTCCGTGTTTCCTTGGTCCAGCACAAAAAACCGAAGCCCGGAGGAAACAATTTTACCAGAAACGCTTTTTGCCCCATGTGGTCCGTGTTTTCCTGCGACTTGTCGAACAGGCTTCGGACCTCGTCTGTAGTCGGCATGCGCCAGTCTTTGTAACCCCCGTGAGCCTTTTTGTTGAGCTCCTGGGCATAATCCCTTGCCTGCACCCAGCTCAACCACTTGTCCGTCAACTGCCAACTGTCCTGGCGGCACCAGATCAACCTGCGTTTCATGTCAATGATGGTATCATCGTCGTTTTCGACGAAACGCGAATTGTTCTGCGTATTCTGGGGGGCGGCGGATGCTTCGCTCATGCTTTACTGGTCTTCCTCTTTCAGGTCACAGACCGGGCGGACACCGTGACTGCGCAACCCTTTTTTATGGAACTTGTAGTCCCCGCTGAAATAATTGAAGCGAATGGCTACCGAGGGGTCCGTTTTGTGCAGGGTCTTGGTCCAAGTGGTTTGGCCCGCCCCGGGAGAAAAAACGGATGGTATGTAGATGGTATCGCCGTAAGTGTCCGTGACCGGGTTATTCGGCCTGTGTATGCTTTGGGCTTCCTTTCGTGTGGGCAGGCGCCAGTGGGTATGGCCGGCGAATTCCTCCTTGTTCAATTCCAGAACGAAGGTCTTGGCCTCGTCCCAACTGACCCATTTGTCCAGGTCCAGATACGAGTCGTCCTTTTTCCAGATGACCTTCATGTCCAGATCGGTGACGGTGCCGTTGCCGTTGTCCACAAAACGGTCCTCGTCCGACATCTGATTGGCGTCCCCAACCAGACGCACCAGTCGGACCGCACTGGGAAACCCGATGTTTTCCTTTGCCAGCCAGTACTCATAATCGGCCCGGAAGTCGTACCCCATTGCCGCTTTGGCCCCGCGGGTTTCCGTTGTCCATGTGGTGTAACCACAGCCGGAGGTGAAGACCGGGTCGATGTGCACTTCGCACCCTTCCATATCCGTATTGCTGAGCTCCGGGTCAAACAGCTCTTTTGCTTCGTGAGCGTTGGGGATGCGCCAGTCATTGTAGCCGGCGAATTTCTGTTCGTTTTTTTCCGTCAGGAATTCCTGGCTCTGCCACCAGGAAATAAGGTGCCCTTTTTCGACCCAGGAGTCGTCCTTGAGCCACATGCGGTTTTTGCGGGTGTCGGTGACAGTGCCGTCGCCATTGTCCACGAATCTCACTTTGGTTTTGGTTTCGGCCATCGGCTAGCTCCCGTTTAACGCCTCGGGTTGTTGGGCCGGGCACGACGGCTGTCGCCCCGGTTGATCGGTTCCTTGCGAACCAGCCGCACCGCACCGAACGCATATTCATCCACATGGAAGATCTTGCCTTCCGTATAATCAAAACGCGGACGGCGCGTGGATGTGTCCGACATGGTCCAGTGAAGCTTGAAGGACCCCTCCGGAAACACGGGGTCGATGTGGATGGTGGCTCCCCCTTTGGCGGTATTGGAGAGTTCGGGATCGTACAGGGTGGCCACCTCGTCCATGGTGGGCAGGCGCCAGTCCGTGAACCCTCCGATCTTGCGGATGTTCTTGAGGTCCGCGTACTCCCGGCTTTCATGCCAGTTGTAATACTTGCCACGGTCCTGCCAGGAATCTTTTTTCATCCAATAAAGGCCCGTCACCGTATCCTGCACCACGTGCGGTCCCATGGCTACAAACCGTTTAGGACCCTCGTCCTCAGAAACCTCGAGCTGTTCCCCGCCATCTTCACGGAGAGCGGGCTTCAATTCCTCTTTGTCTTCCGCTTTCCTGCTCGCTTCCTCTTCTGCCATGTCGTCTCCTGTATGAATCAATCGGTGTACCCGATGACCACGTCGCCTTTATCCACATCCACTATCACCGGAACGATGTACTGCCCTTCCGAATACTCAAGCATCTTTTCCAGGCCGTGCGGATTGTTGTCCACATTGACATAAATGAACGGCTTGCATTGTTTCTTGAAATCCGTCCGGGCCTTTTGGGTATAAGGACAATCGTCCTTGCCGAAAATCATGTAATGACTGCTCATCAAAGCACCTGAATCAGGATGGCCGGTCGCTCCTCAACCTCAGCCATCGAATTTCTTGGTATCCTTTCGCCAGGTGGGCTCCCACTCCTCCTTGACTTCATCGCGAACCGCACGCACGTGGCAATATTCATTGTCCTTGCGTTCCCATTTTTCATTTCCGGTCACGTAGCTGAAGATCATGGCGTACTGCTGGTAATCCGGTTTTTCCTCGTAGGTCCATGTGTTGTGTCCACCCCCTTGTGCAAACAGAGGGTCAATGTGTATTTCCGCACCGTCTTTGTCCGAATTGGAAACGGTGAAGGAAAACATTCGCTTGGCCTCCTCAAAACTGCAGAGACGCCAGTCATCGAAGCCGGCGAACTTTTTCTCGTTCAATTCTTCAATGTAGTCGTTGGCTTCAAACCAGTTGATTCCGTAACCGTATTCCGCGAAAGAATCGCTTTTCTTCCACATGAGATTGTTGTGGGCGTCACTCACGGTCTCGTTTCCGTTGTCCACAAACTGGGGACCGAGCGGAATTTCCTCGTCATCTTCCTCACTTTCAATTTCATCCCAGTCTTCTTCGCCAATCCAATCGACGTCGAAGTCTTCGTCCTGGAGATCCTCAAGGAAATCGTCGGAAAGGTTTTCAGTGTCTTCGTCTTCTTCGATTTGTTTTTTCATATCTTCGTCAGACACAGCTTATTTCCTCCCAGCGGGCTCGGCACGGCCCGGTTCAATATCTAATCTTTTCATTCATCACGGACCAGGCGAACCGAAGTTCCTGTGGTGGATACCTGCTGGTCCACACACACCTCCTTACAGGAGGGGAAATAACACTTCCATGCATAGGTGTCGTAACGCGTGTCCGAGGTCCAGAAACTCCATTCTCCTCCCGCCTGGTAATTGGACACGTTCCTTTTTTTCTTGGAGGGCAAATTCATGAAGAGTTCCCAGTAGGCGTCCGTGTTCTTGAGGAGATTGCGCAACTCGCTTTTGGTCGGGATCCGCCAATCGTTGAAACCCAGGTAATTCTGCTCGTTGCAGGCATCCCGGTAGGCAACCGCTTCATCCCAGTTGAGCCATTTGCCCAACTCCTGGCGGGAGTCTTTCTTCGCCCAGACCAGGTCTTCATCCAATTGAGAAATCGTGTTGTTGTTTTCCTTAAACTGTTCCTTCCAATCCGACATGATCGAGCCAACTTTCAAAAGCCACCCCCTTGAATTCAAAGTCTCCATGCCCGTTTTTTGGGACGAGGGGTTGCTAGACGTTTAATTTCAGAAATTTAAATCGAATATACGCTTAAAATATCACTGTAACCGCTATTTTTCAATATCAATCGCCCCGGCATAAATCCAGTATATATAAAGGTTTTCGGCCTTTTTGGACTTCAGCGTTGTTCGGAAGTGTAGAGTCCTTTTCGGGGTGGGATTTTTCCCAGTTTCTTTTTGAACTCCGGGTCCATGGTCCCACGGACCAGTCGGACACTGGTATGAAGAATGTCGTCCACGTCGGTATGCCCCCCGGTGCCACTGGCAAAGGAGAACACATAGGCGTTGATGCTTCCCATCGTATTGGAGGTCCATGTATTGAAGCCGCACCCTTCGGTGAATACCGGGTCGATGTAGATCAGCATCTCATACCGGTCCAGAATGGAGGCCTCCTTTTCTCTCAAATACAGGCTGTGAGCCTCGTCCTTGCTGGGAAGGCGCCAGTCGGAATGGCCGGCAAAGGCCTCTTCGTTCCTCCTTTTGAGGTATTTTTTGGCTTTGGCGTAGGTGATATTGTCTTTGAATTCCAGGTAGGAATCCTTTTGCATCCACATCAACCTGGAATGCGTGTCGGTGACAGTGCCATCGCCATTGTCCACGAAACGTCCTTCAACCATACATCACACTCCTGATAATGAGGGATTGATCACAAAGGGGTGACCCCCGCCTGGCGCGGGATGGGGAAAACAGAAAAAGCCGGAAGGTCGAAACCTTCCGGCTTTTTCAGACAACTGTAAAGCTTAACGATATGCTTCGGGTTTGTGACCGGTAACACCCGTGATGCCGCGCTCCGTACCCTGCGGCATACCCAGACCCGGCTCGATGTAAGTCATCGGGCGAACATGGTCCAGATGGTAGTCGGACTGATAGGTTTTGCCCGCACCGGCATCGATTTTCCAGTCATGCCGATCGAAACGCTGACGCTGGCAGTTCACAATAACAGAGCCCGGGCCCTTGTTGGTGAAGGTGCTGCGTGCCGCGATGGCATTGGTCTGGTAACCGCCCGGAGCGATCTCCCGGGTAAACACTTTTTCCCATGCATAAGCGTAGGGCCCGATATCGAACTCGAGAGTGGTCTCTTCCGTTTCACTGGTGTTGTAAACAATCCAGGAAGCGTTTTCACAGACAGAGCTCTCTCCCTTTTCAAGAACCGTTTCGTTGGCACTCGCCATGGTGGAGACGGCAACGAAAGCCAGGACCGTAGCCGCGATGGCAACCATTTTTCTTACCATTTGCTCCCCCTTTCAATAAAGGTGATGTGGATAAAACTATTAAACTGCAAAGCCTTTTCGACTTGGAAAATCCATTTCACATCAGCCCTTGCGGGCGTCCCTCACCGGTTGAGGGAGATTCTCCCTAAAGCCTTGTCTTGCGCAGACTAAGGCTACTTCAGGATGTGGCAAAAATATCAGAACCCTCAAACTAAGTCAAGCTTTTATCTTCTACGCCGTCAGAACCCAAGAAATCCCTTTAAATTCGAAGACTTAATAAACTCTCCGCCGCATCGCCGGCCACCCGGCTCACACCCGGAACCGGAGGGTGGTGAGGTTTACCAAATGCACCGAATTCATGAGAGCCCGTTCCCCTTCTTCGCTGATGTCGTTGACAACCAGCTGCAGACTTCGCAGGTTGATGAGCGTGGTCGAATTGGCCAGCGCCCGGGCCCCTTCGTCGCCGATGCGGTTGGACTTCAAATTGATGCTTCTGAGATTCGAGAATACAGGCGACTCCGCAATGGCTTTCACCCCTTCGTCACCGATATCGTTTTGCGACAGGTCCATGGACCGGACGTTTGACAACTCTTCGCATTTGGCCAGTTCCTTCGCTCCCACTTCACGGATGAACTTCGCTTTCAGGTTCAGTATCTGCCCGTCCTTGCTCAAACCGTCCTTGATCAGTCGCCGAATGTCTGCCATCGATTTCTTTTCTCTCCATTCACTTATAAAGTCAGGTGCAATAAAGAAGCCCCCGGTCCCGTCAACCCCGGCCTTCGATGGTCTTAGCCTCGAACCCGTATTCATCATAGGTCTTCCACCCCTCGGCCAGCATCTTTTTGGCGTAGGTGACCATCATCTTGGCCTGGGCGTGATTGGGGTCGATATCCATCGATTTTTTCAAAAGCTTGAGGGCTTTTTCCACATCCTGAATCTCCTCGCCGTACAGGTCGATCTGCCGGCTTTTGTCGATCAGGTCGGACGCCCACTTGTAATAAAGATTGGCCAGCTGGGAGGGCGCTTCTTTCGAGATGTAATCCACCAGGTCTTCGTCCGCTTTCAACTGCGGCAGAAACTCCATGGACTTTTCAAAATTGTAGATCGGGTCCTTATAATCGTCGTCGTTGACCTGGGTGATGGAGTCGCCAGCCTTGTGCGCCGAGTGCAGGCCGATAGAGCTTTTCACCACCACCGACTGGATTCCGGACAACAACATCTGAAACTGCATGTTGGCCAGGCCGAAATGGATGATCGAGTGGAAATCCTTTTCCTTGTCCAGTTCCAGCGCCAGTTCGTATTCCTCGCGCGCCTCCTTGTGCTGACCCAGTTCCTCCAGAGCTTCAGCCAGATTGTAGTGGTGGATGCAGTTGTCGGGCTCTTCCTCAATCTGGGCACGAAACTCCTCGATCTGCGATTCCAGATCGAACTCGGCTTCTTCACCCCCCTCTTTCTGAGCTCGCTCGTAAGGGTCGTCTTCCCGCACCCGGAAGTTACTGCTCAGGTCATCCTCCCCCTCCGGCACATCCCCGCCCTGGGCACCCTCTTCTTCCAATTCGTCCGGATTCTTTTCTTCTTCGGAATTCATACCCGGTTATCCTTCCCAAATTAACCCAGCTTTATTTTAGCAGACTCGTACCCGCCGCAATTCGATTCCGACGAAAAAGGCATTGATGGAATCACTTCAAGCTGACTTTTTCGCTCCCCTTGAGGTCGCGGACTGCGCGGATGACGGTGAGGGATTTCTGGATGCCGCCCTTCATGCTGGGGTAGGCTTTGCCGCGGATGAAGTTGAATCCCCACGCCATTTCCTCACTCACCTCTTCCACAGACCAGTAACAGCAGTTGCTGTTGCCGAAAATGGGGTCGATGTGCACTTCGTTCTTCGTCCAGTAATAATTCCACGGCACCGACTTGGACTCATCATAAAGGCTTTTCAGTTCCTCTCGAGTGGGAAGACGCCAGTTGGACGCCCCGCCGAATTCGCTTTCGTTCATCTTGCGGATGTAATGCTGGGCGTCGTTCCAGTTCAGCCACTGTTTGAGGGACTGGTAGGAATCCATCTGTTCCCACACGAGTTTTTCCTGAATGTCGGTCACAGTGCCGTTTTCATTGTCCCGGAAACGCGGATCGTCGGTTTTGAATTCCGCCTTGGACGGCTCCGTGAGGGTGAGGATCTGGCCCCCAAACTCCGGGTCGGACGTCTGCGTTTTTTCATCTACGGCCCATGCTATTGCGGGAAGGAGAAACAGGATGGTGGTGGTCACCACCCAATTCGCCACCACAGCCACGGTACGCACCCGCCACTCACTCATCTTTCGGCTCCCAATCCGGCTCCCAGGAAAGCCAGATGCCGCTGGGATTCTGAAACTGCTTTTCCTCGCGCCCGATGGTGCCCCATTTGCTGACGAAATTCATTTCCGGGTCGAATTTCTGAATGCGGTTGTTCAACGTATCCACCACAAAGACGAATCCGTAAGGGTCTTCCGCGATGGCCATGGGGCAGTTGAATTGCCCGTCGCGTTTCCCGTATTCACAAAAGGAGGCGATGAAATTGCCGTCGCGGTCAAACTGCTGCAGCCGGTTCTGGCTTTTTTCCGCAACCAGCAGGGTGCCGTCGGTGCGCACGGTGAGGTCGGAGGGAAAGTTGAACCGGCCTTCCTCGAACCCATATTCGCCGAACTTGGTGAGGAACTGGCCCTCTTCGTTGAAAATCTGAACGCGCTGGTTATCCCGGTCGGCGACGTAGATATTGCCTTCGGCGTCGGTGGCGAGACCGGTGGGGAATTTCATGAACCCGTCGAAGTTGCCGGCGAAACCGAACCCGAGCAGGAACTCACCGTCTTCATCGTATCGTTTCAGGCAGTGGTTGTGCGTGTCCGCCACCAGCACCGTGCCCATCGGCTCGACACAGATAGCCTCCGGCCAGTAAAACTTGCTCTGTCCGTAACCCTCGCCGCCGAACTCCAGGATGAAATCACCTTCCGGGTCGAATTTCTGGATGCGGTGACACCCCGTGTCCGCCACCCAGATGTTGCCTTCCTTGTCCACCGCCACGCCGAACGGCCCTTTGAACAACCCCGGCCGGTAGGGGGGCCGGGTGCCAGCGGGCTTTCCGAACTCGAACAGAAACCTGCCGTTGCCGTCAAACTTCTGGATGCGGTCGTTGCCCGCATCCGCCACCCACACGTACAACTGCGTGTGGTCGACGTCCGCCCATTTCGGCCTCTCCTCCGGAAGCGTCGCGGGATCCTGAACCTCGATGGCGGTCGATTCGCCGACGACCTCCTGGGTCTCGACTTCTTCTACCGCTTCATTGTCTTGTGCCATGCCACATCCTCAATCAGTCAACGTTCAAAACGGTGACAGCATTGTAATTTCCATTCGGTCTGTTGGGGGTCGGCTACGGGACAACTGGGTGTGGATTCCTTTGGAGGACCGGGCAAGAGCGGACTCCCACATCGTGTGGGCTTCCTTCAGGCATTCGGACTCTGGGGCGGGACGCACCCCGGCAAGAAAAAACCCGTTCGGCGTACCGGTCAGCCGGAACCGGCCAGACCGGTGTCAGTTCACCATAAACTTTTTGACGTCCAGAATCTGGTACTCGAAATCGCAGGCATTCTGGAGTTCATTCAACCGTTCGTTCCATTCGCGCTGGAAGTTGTCCAGGTTTTCCATGTTCGGTTTCTTTTTCATCAGGGACACTTCCTTGTAAACCGGCTTGACCAGGTGCTTGTGGATCTCCTGAATGACATTGCGCATGCGAACGATGCAATCCTTGGTCACCATTTCGCGGGTGACGCCATCCACTTTTTCCAGAAGACGCAGGAAGCCTTGAATCGTCGCCAGGTGCTTCATGTAACTGTCGGCCAACTGGTGATTGTATTTCAGGCCGCAATCAATGTAGCCCGCCATGAGGTACACGCCGACGTGGTGGTCGAACTTCACGGCCAGATCGATGACCTTCTGCAGGTAATCGACCTCGCGTAAATCCTCGTCCTCCTCCTCGCCTTCTTCCAGTTCCTTGGCAGCCTTTGCCTTTTCCGCCTCGAGTTCTTTTTTTATCTTTTCAAGTTCCGAAAGATCGGACATCGGGTCGTCTGTCCGTTGGCTCATCTCCTGACCATCTTCCGGGGCCTCGGTATCTTCAGGATTGGTTTGGGTATCGTGTTCGCTCAAAACCTGATCTCCTTCAAAACAAACGGTTCAAATCGGGAAATGGTCGTAACCATCAAAAATATAAAAGTTTACGGCCTTTCTGGGTTTTACGCATTATATATACATAGGAAAAAGGGTGTCAAGACAATTGCCTCTCCTAAAAACCCGGTCAAATGGGCACTTGTATCCGCCTTGCCCTCCTTCCCGGATCTCCCGTTTCAGGCCATTCGGCCAGTTGACGGAAAATACTCATCCCGCATTGACAGCAGGTTCTTCGGTTCTCTATGATGACGGTACCTATTCTTAATGGAATTAGGAATTTAAATGAAGACGGCCCTCATATTTCCACCACAGTGGTTTCCGAGTCAGCCCTACCTGGCATTGCCCACGCTCGCCGGATATCTGAAGTCGCACGGCCACGAAGTGGACCAGTACGACTTCAATATCGAGGGCTACGAAACTTTCCTGTCGCGTTCGTACCTGGAAGAGTGCGTCGAAATCATCCGCGAGCGCCTGTCCCGCCCGGCCTACACGCCGGAAGAAAACCAGGTCAAAAACGTGTACCGCGACATCCTGTCCGACCCGGACTATCTGGAATCGATTTACTCCGGTGTTGAAGAAGCGAAGGAGGTCCTGCGAACGGAGGAATTGTTCTTCCAGTTCCCGGTGTACAAGCGGGCCTACACCACGCTCAAGATCGCGATGAAACTGATCTCGTTCGCGCACTTTCCGAGCCAGGTGGACCTGGAATCGTTCTTCATGCCGGGCAACCCGGAAGAAAATTTAAATGGCATCCTGGGGGCCACCGCCGACCCTGTAGCCAACCCCTACCTGCGGCTGTTCGAAGACCACCTTCTGCCGCGGGTGGACTGGAACGAATACGGCGTGGTGGGCATTTCCATCATCCACGTCGGGCAGGTGATCGCCGGGCTCAGCCTGGCCCGTCTGCTACGAAAACAACACCCGCACCTGCACATCGTCATCGGCGGAAGCGTGTTCACCCGGCACATCGACATCCTCGACGACAAGCAGATCCTGTTCGATGAATTTTTTCACAGCATCATTCTGTTTGAAGGGGAACTTCCCCTCCGCCGCCTGCTGGAACAATTGCAATCCGGGGGATCGCTCAGCGAAGTGCCGAACCTGATCCACCTGCAGGACGGCAAAGTGGTTCACAATCCCAAAGCGGAATCGCTGCCCTACGACCAGCTGGCGCGGCCGGATTTTGACGACATGCCGCTGGAAAAATACCTGATGCCGTATCCCGTCCTGCCCTACATGGCGAGCCGCGGCTGTTACTGGGGCAAGTGCACCTTCTGCACCCACAGCCACATCTATGATTCTTTCTACCGCAAGGAAAACGAAGCCCGCGTGGCCGAAGACATCGATTACCTCGGCAAACGGCACAACACGAAATACTTCACGTTCTCGGACGAAGCCATCTCGCCCAACGCCTTCAAGCGTATGGCCGCCGCCATACTCAAGAACAACGTAGACATGCGCGCCCTCGGCATGCTCAAGTTCGAGGCGGACACGGTGGAAACCGAAGACCTGTTCCGCGAAATCTGCCGGGCGGGATTCATCATGCTGTTCTATGGCCTGGAGAGCGCGAACGACCGCGTGTTGTCGATCATTGACAAGGGATGCGACCAGAAAACCGAGCACCGCGTTCTCACCAACAGCGCCCGCGCGGGTATCTGGAACCACCTCTACCTGTTCTTCGGCTTTCCCACGGAAGAGCTGGCAGAAGCGGAGGAGACCATCCGCTTCACCGTGGAAAACAGCGAGCGCGGCAGCGGGATCGTTCATTCCGTCGGCCAGTCCACCTTTTCGCTGGAAAAAGACTCCGCCATCTTCCACAACCCGAAGAAGTTCTCCATCGATCGCATTGTCCAGGACCCGGAACGCGACATGGCCATCGTCTTCGACTTCGATATCCAGAAAGGCATGACCCGCGACGAGGTCATGGACGTGTATGAACAGTTTGACGCCGTCCTCGATGATTGCTTCCCATCCCGCAAAATCTGGAAATACCTCTCGCGCGAGCACTTCCTGCTTTATCTCGACCGATTCGGCCGCGAGGAAATCCTGCGCATGGCGCAGGACGAAGCCCTGACAGAAGCAGTGGAGGCCTGACTCCACAACGCCTTCCGCCCCCGCTCCCCGGGTTTAGGGTTTGACACCCCCACGCCCGATAACCTAAAATTCAATTAAATCAGCTTTCAGGCAGTGCCGCCTATGGCGGTGGGGTCAACAGCAACCGTTCGCATAGAGGTTCCATTCATGGCAGACATAGATGTCAACGAAGACTTTGATGTTGAGGAGTTTCGCAAGCGCCAGCAGGGCAAAAAAGAGTCCAACTGGATGACCATGAAAATCCACCCGGAGATTTTTGAAGAGCTGGGGGTGCGCGATCCGGAGCAGATCAAGCTGGAAACCGCCATCATGAAGAAAACCCGGCAAATCAAAAAGGAACTGCGCAACGACCCGGACAACCTGGAAAAAAAGGTGGAGCTGGCCACACTGTACATTGACGGGGGCAACTATGAGGACGCCATCAAAGAACTGAGGGCGGTCCTCAACAAAGACCCGAAATTCGGCCGGGCCTACAAGGTGCTGGGTACCGCGTACGCCCTGTCCGCGCAGGAAGACGAAGCCATCCGCGAATTGAACCGCGCGGCGGAATTGATACCGGAAGATCCGGAAGTGTTCTTCAACCTGGGCGGCGCCTACATGTTGAAGGACTATTTCGAAAACGCCGTACGCGCTTTCCAGCGTTGCATCGAGCTGGACCCGACGGATACCACCTCCTACGCCAACCTGGCTGCGGGTTTGAACATGCTGAAGGACCACCTGAACGAAATCCGTACGCTCAAAAAGGTTTTGATGTTCGACCCGGAAAACAAGGAACTGCGAGCTGCACTGGGCAATGCGTACTTCGCCAACGGCGACTTCGACGAATCGCTCACCACCCACCAGTGCGTGGTGGATCTGGACGAAAAAGACCCGCAGGCCTGGTGCAACCTCGGCAGCGCCTTCTCCGCCAAAAACATGGTGGATGAAGCCATCGACGCGTTCAAAAAAGCGATGGAACTGGACCCGGAGTTCTCCCTGCCGCACACCAACCTGGGAAGCCTCTATGCCTCGGTCAACCGTGTCGAGAGCGCCATCAAGGAATTCAAGACAGCCGTCAGCCTGAACGAAGGCGACGCCACCGCATGGCTCAACCTGTACCAATGCTTCAAGGAAATCGGCCGTCACGAAGAGGCCACGAAAGCTCACGACAAGTACCAGGAACTCATCCGCCCGCAGGGCCCCGGTGGAACAGAAATGTCCGGCATTCCCGGTGGCGTGGCCACCACAGGGAAAACCGCCGCGGAAAAACAATAGCCTTTCTCCGGGTCTGACTGAGGATGAATTCCGGCCATTCCGAACTGGCCTCACTCGGCGATTTCCAGCCCGCCGATGTTTGGCAGGTGCACGTCAACCATATCTTCTACGGGACCAAAGGTCCCGGCATCCACCAGCATTTCCAGACCTACGTCAGCCGCGATCATCGTCTGGCCTACGCCCTGGCCGACCATTTCTTTAAACACTGCGAAACCCTTCCCACCGAGGTGCCTCTGCTCGTGCAGGAATGGGGAGTCGGCAACGGCAACCTCGCAGCCCGCATGCTCGACCGGCTGAAGGAAATCGACACGGAAGGCCGAGTGTACCCGCGACTTTCGTACACGCTCTGTGACTATTCACAGGAAATTTTAAACGGCGTCGAGGCAAACCCGGATTTGCAGGCGCACGCAGGGCGCTATGCCACCGCGCTCATCGACGCACGCGATCCTGAAGGCGCGGAACCAGGCTCGCTTACCTGGGTGCTGTCCAATGAAATCTGGGACGACCTCGCCACGCGCGTTCTGATCAAAAGCCAGGGCATGCTGTTCGAGGAATACCTGCAACCGCTGATCGAACCCGCTGTCATCCAGGGGGACTTCGACACCTTCGTCCGGCAATTCCAGAACGCGGACCTGGACGTCCTGAAAACGCACCCGCCGTTTCTCGACCAGATCGTCTGGGAACGTGCATTCCAGCGCACGGATGTCGGCGACTGGCCGTTCGGGGACGTGGTGAACAAGCACATGGAATCGATCGACGACGACATCCCGACGCCCGTCAACGTGGGCGCGTTCGGCACGCTGGAGAAAGCGCACCGGCTTCTCCATCCCCAGCATTCAGCGGGCTACACCGGGTTCGATTACGGCATGCTGTCCACGGCGCATCTCAACCGGGTGGGGCGGCCGTATTTCAAGCTTTACGGTGGGCAGTACACGTCGATGGTCAACTTCCCTCTGCTCGCCGAGGTCGGTCAGGCCGCGGGCTTTTCGCAAATCGAACTGGAACCCCAGCATGCATACGTGGGCCGCAGCCTGGAAGAACCGCTGATCAGTCTCCTGGAACTGGTGCAGAACCATCCGAAAGTGGGGGAGATGGCTCCCTGGGATGTGGATGTGCTGATGCTGGAAACCCTTCAGGCACTCAACACGCACTACCGCAGCCCTTACACCAGCAAGATGGATTACCCGACGCTTCCCGGTACGCCCAAGAAACAGCGCAAGCTCATCGCTCAACTGGTGAAAAACCTGAGTACGCGTGGCGTGCCCGATACGGTGGCGTACGTGACGGAAAGCGAGGTGCGCGCCGTGGAAAAGCCCCTGCGCAAACTGGGCTACCGGGAAAAAGACATTCAGCGGAGTTTTTCCTTAAACGATGCACCCATCCAGTTCTGCCGCCTGACCCTGCGCTGAGACCGCCGCACCCGTATCCCGCTCAACGAAAAAACCCCCTCGCCCGGACGGGCAAGGGGGTTTTTGGATTGTGTGTTTGGAAATATACCGTTATGCCGTCTCTTCTTCCAGTTCTTCCGGCGGCATTTCGTCTTCCTCGAAGAAGTCCTCGTCCTCACCCATGAGCAGTTCCGGGTCCTCGACCTCAGCGTGCAACTGGTCCTCGTCCTCTTCGGGCATTTCCACTTCCGCAATCGGCAGTTCTTCCCAGATCACCACCCGCGCGTTGCCACGGTCGCAGATGTAAAGGCGACCCGGATCGTCCTCGTCCTCGGGATCTTCTTCCAGGAAGAGGCCATACGGGTCGTTGAGCGAGCAGTGAGAAGGATCGCTGTTGCGGTTGAACTTGTTTTCGTAAAACGATTTCTGTCCGATTACAAAGTCGGCAGGCTGGCCGTTTTCCGTAGGCAGTTCCTTCCACCCCAGCACACGATTATTACCGGAATCGGAAACGAACAGGCCTTTTCGTCCGTACACCACGTCGGTTGGGAAATACATACCCACCGCGTCACAGCGGTAACCGCCCTGCCCCGCGTTCACATCGCGACTGTAAAAATTCGGCTGACCAAGCACCAGGTCCGCCGGAACGCCGTTGTGCGAGGGCATCTTGTTCCAGATCAGGACACGGTTGTTGCCCTGGTCCACAACGAAAATTTTTCCCGTTTCCGCGTGGTAAAACACGCCGGTGGGAAAGCTCATCGAATCGGGGGTGACGTTATCGAAATCGCCGCGATTGGGTTCGCGTTCGTCCATATCGGACTGGCCGAGGCAGATATCCGCGTTCCAGCCGTTGTTGAAGGGGATCTTTTTCCAGATGAGGACGCGGTGGTTGTCCTTGTCGGCCACGAACACATGCTGATCATCGCCCGAACGCACCCCGAACGGGAAAAACAACGAACCGGAACCAACCAGCCCGCGCCGATTGGCCTCTCCGCATTCCAGGTTGTCCTGTCCCAGCACCAGGCCCGGCGCCTCCCCATCGTCCGAGGGCAACCCATTCCAGCGCAGGACACGATGGTTGCCGCTGTCTGCAACGTACAGCTTGCCGTCGATCACTTCCATGCCCGCAGGCTGGGACAAAGTATCTTCTTCCGGTTTACTGATGGTGAATCCGTCCAGGCTTTCGTCACCCAGCCCGGAGGTCATTTCGTCCAGGGTGGTGGTGATACCGCGGTTTTCCAGGCAGTCGGAAAAGTCTTCCTGCCCCAGCACGAAGCTGGCAGGTTCGCCGTTTTCTTCTGGAAACGTGTTCCAGCCCAGCACGCGATGATTGCCACGGTCTGCCACGAAAAGCATTTCGCCAAACTTCATGACAAATTGCGGTTCGGACAGGGTGTTGTCGCTGGGGTCGTCCGCGCCCCGGTTGGATTGACCTTCTTCAAACCCGCTCTGGCCCAGGACCATGATCGCGCCGACTTCCTTCTGGCCTTCATCGACCTCCTCGACCTCATCCACCTCTTCCAGTTCGTCTTCGGTCAGGACGTCTTCATCGATTTCCTCTTCTTCAATCTCATCGACATCGGATTCCGCCACCTCCAGAGATTCTTCCTTCTCCCGGGCTTCTTCCTCTTTTCTGGTCTGGTCGTCAGACATGGAACCACCTCCCAAAATTCAAACGATCTCCGTAGGATCCCCGGCGCCGGATTGCCTTCCGGCAGCGCATCTCAAACGGTTCAATTATCAGGCTTTTTCTTAAATACATATCCTATACCAACCCATTGTTCAAGGCAAAATCAACCTCTGCCACATGGAAACCGTTTTACGGCCGTTGCGGTCCTTGTGCAGGCCGTCCCACACCGCAAAACCAATGAGAATGGGTTGTTTTTTATTGAACTGGATGTCCCATTTATTGAGGGATTCGATATCCCGAATAAACACCACGGTCCATTTGCCGTCTTTCCACAGCCCCTTGCCGCGGATATTCTGCTTGGTTTTCGGCTGGGGTGTGAGCGTGCCGAAGCCCTCTGCATTCATTTCTTCAATGGGAACTTCACGAAACGGGTTCAGCGATTCCACAGGGTTGACCTCGCCACCGAAGATCATCACGTCCATATCCATGCCCTGGCCTTCCGTGGCCTGTTCGAGTTCTTCCTTGGTCTCAATCTCTTTTTGCCAGTCCGCGCGCCATTGCCAGATGTTCACCGGCTTTTCACGGTTACCCATTCCAAAAAAGGGTTCGTTGTGCCCGTGCGTGTGCAGGAGCACATCGCCCAGCGCAAACTCCAGCGCTACCGCGTCCTTGAAATCCTGGTGGCGGCTGGATGACCGGTTCGGAACCGGGTCTTCCCACTGCACACGGAAGGCAATCTGCTTGCCGTTGGTCACGGACTGAAACTGCACGCGGGTAATGGGATCGCGCCGGGCATTGAGCACAATCAGATGCACGTTGGTGGCAGGGACCGGGTCCCACAACTCGCTATACGGATCGATGCCGATGTCACCTTCCACCATTTCGGATTTCAGCGTGACCTCATATTTGGCTTTGCGGTAGCGGTCCGTCTGGATTCGGGAATGCACGAACGACGCCAGGTCCCACCGTTCTTTCGAAGTGAGGTGATTGTACGCCTTCATCGGGGTGCCGTCGATCCCCGTGCTGAGAGTCATGAATATGTCTTCTTTATCGAAACCGAACTTGAACGTGTTGGGATTGGTCAGGTCATAAACGAACACACGGTGGTCCCAAATGTCGTACAGGCTGTCGGCGATGGGCCCGTCTCCCTTGAGATCCGTCCCGTGACAACGCGCACATCGCATTTCCTGAAAAATCTGGTGGCCCGCTTCGATACTCTCCTTGGTGGAGGGCGGCACCGGCCCGGGTGTGACGGGTTTTTGCGGGGTTTCGTTTTTAAACCGGTTGGAAAAGGTTTTGAGGTATTCCACCACCGACCAGGTTTCGTCTTCCGTCAACGCATTTTCCCAGGCCGGCATGGCCGTACCCGGAATGCCTTTGGTGATGGTATCGAAGATGTCTTTGTCGAGAGGCAACGACCCGGTGGGAGTGGAACGGTGTTTGAACACGCCCTTTCGGAAATCGCGCGGCCACGGATAAAGGTACGCCATCGCTTTGCCGCCGCCGTTGCCGTCTTCCCCGTGACAGAAAATGCACATGTGCTTGTACACCGTAGCGCCGACGGTCACACTGCGCCCCTGGCCATGCGAATGGGAATGACCGCTTTCAGCGGAGCCGGAATGGGAGTGCCCGGATGGATCCTGCTTTACCTCCTTGGGCATCGCCTTCGGTTGTTCCTTGTGCGTTTCCCCGCCATGGGCGAGGACGGAAGTGGGTTCGCCGCGCCAGCCGAGAAGCGTCACCGCGAGAATCAGACCCAGCGCGAAGATGGACTTGCTAGCGGAACAGGGGTTTGGGATCGGATAACGTGTATTTGGTTTCATTGCCGTTCAAACCGTCCTCGGCGATATCGACCCAGATGTTGAGACAATTTTTGCGGAAGTCCACGCCCAGGCAGTAAAACAGGGGATACTTCGAGGTGAAGTAAATGACCGGGTAGGAAACATAAACGCTCAAATTATCGATCCGGGCGTTCTGGATGGCTTCTTTAATAGTTAATTCTTCACTCGCCGCTTTGCGAATGATTTTCCGGATGACCTGGTAGTCCAGCGTGCCATCCAAGTCCAGGTCGTAATAAGTGGCAATGAGACCGGGCACACTGAGCAGTTCCCAACCACGGTAGGTTGGGTCCTTCCACCCCGGTTCAATCGGGATGGGATTGTCCACCGTTGGACGGAATCCCGGATTCTCAAACGTTTGCGCCCGTGCCGACGAGGTGACCACCAGCAATACAGGAATCAGGGCCGCTCCCGCCATCCAGATTTTGGCTCGATGCCACATGCACACTCCCTTGCAGGAGCCCCCTTGCCTGTCTTGCACCCTGCACCTTTGTAAATTTTATTCCAAGTTAAGGTATCACAATTCCCTAACCAATGAAACTCAAGGATAGACGGGGAAGAAACCGCCTGATTGGGCGCAAATGGGAACTCAGCGGCAGGAAAAATAGGCCTTGGTGACGTACTGCTCCATCTGCCGGTGGGTGTTGAACAAAGACCCGTTGATGGCGATGGCCTGGCACTGCATATCGGCCCAGCCTGTGCGGTCTTCATAATATTTCGGGATCACCTTCGACTCCAGCGTGTCGTGAAGGTTTTTGCAGTCGAGGTCGTCGCGGTCGTCGGGAGACAGGTCGAGGCGGGGGTCGAGGTCGCCGATCGCCCAGCCGGTGACGCCCTCGATGCAACCCTCCACCCACCAGCCATCAAGGATGCTCAGGTTGAGTACTCCGTTGAGCGCCGCCTTCATGCCACTGGTGCCGGAGGCCTCGTGGGGGCGGATCGGGGTGTTCACCCACACGTCCACCCCGCCAGTGATGTAGTACCCCAAATCCATGTTGTAGTTGGGTATGTACACCAGCTTGAGTTTTTTGGTGCGTTGTTCGATTTTCTTCTGAAACTCGTGAATTTCCCGGATCAGGCGTTTGCCCGCTTCGTCTTTCGGGTGAGACTTACCGGCATAGACGATCTGCAAACCGGGACTGCTCTCGGCAATTTCGATCAGCCGGTCGAGGTGACGAAACATCAGCGACGCCCGCTTGTAGGCCGCCGCGCGGCGGGCAAATCCCAAGGTCAGGATATTCGGATCGAAGGTTTCGCTCATCATTTTGGAGACGCGGTCGAACAGTTCGTTCTTGCATTCCAGATGTGCCTGCCACACTTCATCGCGTGGAATGGACATCGCTTCGCGCAGGTACTTGGGATCGTTCTTCCACAAACGGGCGTGTCGGTCGAACAGTTTGCGAAACGATTCGTGCACCCAGGTGTATGTGTGAATGCCGTTGGTGATGAAATCGATCTGGTGATGGGGGAACATGCCGCTCGACACGTCGCCGTGCTGGTACGCCACGCCGTTGGCGAAGCGGCTCAGGTTGAGTCCTAGCGTCGTCATGTTGAGGCAGTCCTCGCCACTCAGCCTGCGGATCACATTCATCGAGATGCCGGTCTTGAGCACGCGCTCAACCAGGTCGAAGCCGAACCGGTCGTGCCCTGCCGAGACGGGGGTGTGGGTGGTGAACACGCACAGGCTCTTCACCTTCTCCACGTCCCACACGGTTTCCTCGTCCCACGTTTCGAACACCGTGCGCTGGTGCTCACGCAACAGTTCCAGTGTGAGCAGGGACGAATGCCCCTCGTTCATGTGGTAGGTGTGGATGCGGTTGAACCCGAGTTCCCGCAGGTACTTGACGCCACCGATGCCGAGCAGTATCTCCTGCTTGAGGCGGAACTCCGAGTCACCGGCATAAAGAGAATCGGTAAGGCGGCGGTCGGGCTCCTCATTTTCCTCCAGGTCCGTGTCGAGAAACAAAATGGGCACTGGTTTGCCGGTGGTGCCGGTGTAAATATACAGCCACGCCTGCGTTATGATCGAACGGCCTTCAATCTCATCCAGCACGATCTTGCCAGGCAGTCTTTGCAGGTGGTCTTCCGGCCGCCAGTCGACGGGGTGCTCCTTCTGCTCACCCTGCCCGGTGATTTCCTGCCGGAAATAGCCCTTGCGGTAAAGGAGGGTGATGCCGACCACCGGCAAACCCAGGTCGGCACACGACTTCAACGTGTCGCCAGCCAGAACACCCAGTCCTCCACTGTAGGTCGGGATGTCCGAGGCGATGCCGATTTCCATGCTGAAGTAAGCGATGGTGGATTCGGTGTCGATGCCGCTGCGCAGGTAACTGTTCATGCATTCCTGGAGTGAGAGTCCGTCGGAGCGATTCAGGCAACTCAATAAGGTTGGGCCGCTCTTATTATGTATAACTGAACGGGGTCTGAGACAAGGAAAATCTACAAAGAGACGGGCATGTCGTAAAGCACATCAATCTGGGCCGCTTCGAGGGCATCCGGAGTTGTGTCGAACACCAGGTCGCCGGCCTTCATTCCGAGAATCCGTCTGCCGAAACGGCGCGCCAGTTCCGGGACGTGCAGATTGCATAAAATGGTGACGCCGTCTTTCCGGTTGATATCCAGCAGGGTTTCCAGGATGGACTCCACGGTGGCGGGGTCGAGGCTGGCCACCGGCTCATCGGCCAGAATGACTCTGGGACGTTGCATGAGGGCCCGGGCGATGCCGACGCGCTGCTGTTGACCGCCGCTCAGGCTGTCAGCACGGCGATGCGTCTTGTCAGCAATGCCCAGCCGCGAAAGTGTGGCATGCGCCTCCTCCACATCCTGCGGGGAAAAGTGATTGAGAAGAGCGTAGGACGGCGGCGTATAGCCCAGCCTCCCGGCCAGCACGTTTGTCAGCACACTGTTTCTTCCCACCAGGTTGTAATTCTGGAAAATCATACCGATCCGGCGGCGAAGGGTCCGCAACCGGTCCGGCGGCGCGCCGGTGATGTCCTCTCCGTCCAGTGCGATGCGGCCCGCCGTCGGCTCCACCAGCCGATTGATGCAACGGAGAAGCGTCGACTTGCCCGCCCCGCTCTGGCCCAGCACCACCGCAAACTCTCCGGGCTGAAGCTCGAACGATACCTCCCTCACCGCCTCGGTGTCGTCGCCATACGTTTTGGATACGCGGTCGAGGATCAGCATGGCAACGCCTCACTTTCCTTCCACCCGGGTGGGATCGATGTTGAGCAGGCGTCCGGCCTCGCGCACGGGATCGTACAATCCGTCGAAATCCAGGAAACCGCTCACGCCGTAAGTTCGTTTCAGAACCTTCGAGCCTTCCCGGATTTTGGTGAGGTGGATCAACCCTTCCTTGATGCGCTCTCTGATTTCAGCCGGGAGTTGTTTGCGCACAGAGACGGTATCGTTGGGAATATCCTTCGTGTGGGCAATGACGCGGATTTTCTCGAATATGTCGGGGAACGATTTGACCAGTTCGGCGCGGGCGTCGTCGTACGTGGCCCCGGCGTCCACCTCGCCTTTCAGCACGGAAAGCACCACGGCGTTGTGCGACCCGGCAAACACCGTTTTTCCTAAATGGTTTTCCGGGGAAAGGCCGCGGGACTTGAGCAACGTCTTGATGTAGAGGTGACCCGAGGTACTGGCCGGATCGACAAAAGCGAAGCGTTTTCCTTTCAGGTCTTCGAGCGTTCGGATGCCGCTGTCGGTGCGGGTCACGATCTGGCCCCGGTAAAAGGGACTGCCGAAACGCTGGACGATGAGCAGGAGCTCCACTCCGTAACGCTCTTTCGCAAGCACATAGGCAAAGGGGGTGAGCCAGCCGATGTCCACCTTGCCAGCGCCCATGGCTTCGACCACGGCGGCGTAGCTGGTGGCGATGGACGCTTTGAAGTGAAGGCCGGTGACGGCCGTGAGGCGACGTGCGATCTCCTCGCCGCCTTTCAGGATCACCTGCGCTTCACCGGAGGGCACGAACATCATGGTGAGGGGCCGGTCGGCGCTTCCCGGCTCATCTGCCTGGGCGGTACCGGCCCAGAAAAATGAACTGAAAATCAAAATGGAAACCGCTCGGAACATGGTCGGGCCACTCCTCCAAAGTCAAGTCACCATACCATACCGGGATGAGGAGGCGGTTTGAGAAATAAAAAAAGGGCAGGGCGCCGGTAGCGCCCTGCCCTCTTAAAACTATAACCCAAAGAACCGGTTTACTTCATCAGTTCTTCGCGGATGTACTTGACGACGTTCCAGATGTCCTTGTCGCTCAGCGTTTTTCCAAACGGAGCCATACCGGTTCCCGGAGAACCGTTCTTGATGATGTGGAACATCTGACCGGGGGTCACGTCTTTCATGGTCTTGGCACAGGTGAAGTTGCGCGGAGCGGGTTTCAGCGCTTTACCCAGCTGACCGTCGCCAGCTCCTTTTTTACCATGACACATCTGGCAGGCCATCGGCTTGGCCTTTTTGGTGTACAACGCTTTGCCTTTTTTTGCATCGGCTTTTGCGGTCTTATCTTTGGAATAAACCGAACCCGGAGCTTTTTTGGTTTTGCGTTTCTGCGGGCAGTCACCACCTGCGAAAGCCGCGTTTGCCACAAACATGGTCAATACGGCTACAACCAATGCAATCAGTGATTTTTTCATTGAAATGATCCTTTCTGAAGGGAATTTAACAGGCATCCAAATGAATAATAAGACGGCAAACAAGTTACCGGGAAAAATCTGTTATAGTACCAATGCTTGGCGGTTCAGCGGGCACTCTGAACATTGGCAAAAATGAGGACCAAATTATATTCCATCTTGGTTCAGTGTCAATAAAAAATTACCCTTTCGGGGAGCGCCCTGCGTGTCCACCGTTCTCCCGCCCGGGGCTCGGTAATCCCAGTAAACCGTTTTACAATCAAAACCTTACAACAGCAGGCTTTAAAGTGGACCGGGGGCGTTCTACGGTCTTCGGTTTTGCACGGGTGGTTGCATGGCCCTCATTCTCACCATCTTAACGGTTATTACCTGGGGCCTCGCCGGCGCCCGGATCGCTGCCATTTTTGGCGTTCGATGGGCGTCCCCGCATGAAGCGGCGGCCGTCTCCGTTACACTCGGGATGACCCTCACCGCCTGGTTGATGATGGCCCTTGCCTTTCTCGGGGCTCTCCATCCGGTCACCGGCTGGGCGATGCTGTTTTTCCTTTTCCTCCTGGCACGGAACCGCGTTCCTCCTTTTCTCGCCGCCTTGTGGAAAGTTTTGCGAAACCCTTCCATGTGGCCGTTCTGGAGAAACCGGTTCGAGTTGGAAATCTTATCCATTTTGGCGCTGGGAGGGCTGGCCGTATTTGCGATTACCCTGGCCTGGGCCCCGCCGGTCCGCACCGATGCGCTGGTTTACCACCTTGCCATTCCCCAGGCCTACCTGGAACACCACGGTGTGGTGAACCTGCCCAACAACATGTATTCCTTTTTTCCCCTGCTGTTCGAGATGGTGTACCTGTTCGGGTTGACGCTCGGGATTGAAGGTCTGCCCGCGCTTCTGGGTGTGGGGCAGGCGGCGACGCTGGCGGTGGGGCTGGTAGCTTATTACCGACGCTACCTGGGGAGCCGCTACGGCTGGCTCGTGCCCGCCGTCTTCTTTTCGGTGCCGACCTTCACGGAAATCGCCGGTTCCGCCTATGTGGATCTGCCCCTGGCGGGCTTTGTTTTCTTCGCGTTTTATTCCTGGGAACGCTGGCGCGAGACGGGGCACGGATTCTGGTTCGGGCTCCTGTGCCTGTTTTCCGGCTGCGCCTTCGCCACCAAGCTGACGGGATTCATCGTGCTGCCGCTGGCGGCGTTGGGGATTGTGTGGGCGCGGCGCCACAATGCCTCCGGCATGCGAGTCCTGGGGGAACTGTTCGTCTTTACGGGGGTGGTCTTTCTTTGCATGGCCCCCTGGTGGGCCCGCAATCTTATTTATTCGGGCAATCCGTTTGCGCCCCTGTTCATGCAGGTCCTGGGCGGACAGGACCGGATAAACTGGGACCCCGCCCGCGCGCTCATGATGGACCAGTACGTCCGGATGTTCGGCATGGGCCGGGGTTTGGTCGATTTTTTGATGTTGCCCTATAACCTCACGTTCCACAGCGAACCCCACTCGCTGCGGTTCGATGGCCGCCTGGGTATCGCTTACCTGATCATTCTGCCGTCGGTGATCGGGGTGTGGTTGTATCGACGGCGACGGCTGGGCCCGCTGGCCGTGACCTTTGGTGTCCTCATTCTGTTCTGGTTTGTCTACTTTCAATACATCCGTTTTCTTGCCCCCGCCCTGGTTTTCCTGTCGCTTCTTCTGGTGTACGGACTGGAAGCATGGCAAGCTAAAACACCGCGGGAAGATTTCGGGTTTTGGCTTCACCGCGCGTGGACGGGACTGATCGCGCTTGGGCTGGTTTTCAACGTCCTGCTTGCGCTTGAGACATGGAACAAGAAAGATCCCCTCGCGTACCTTACGGGTGACGAGTCGAGGGAAGCGTACCTGTCCCGAAACGTAAGCGCGTTTCCCATGTACCGGATGATGAACACACGGGTAACTCCAGACGGACGCGTGCTATTCGTTTACATGCGCAACCTGGGCTACCTGGCACACCGCGACTTCATCAGCGACAGCGTGTTCGAGGCGCACACCCTGCAAAAAATTCTTCAGTCTGCAGAAAACGAAAAAGAGGTTTTTCAGCGGTTGCAATCGCTGGGCGCAACCCATATCATGTTCGATTCAAATTATGTTTGGGGTCAGGATTCCGCATTCCCTCGCGAGCATCAGGAGCGGTTTCACCGGTTCTTGTTGAACCGGACGGAGCAAGTGGCCCGGCACCGCCAATATTACCTGCACCGCATTGTGATAAACTGAGCATCCTCATTGACCAGTGACCGCCGGAAGCATACCCCGGCCCGGAGGAAGGAGCGCAAGATCATGGGACGTCTCGAAGGTCTGAAGAAAAACATCCTGATGATCATTCCCAAGGATTACTACGACGAAAAACAGCTGGAAATCCCGCGCGAGATATTTCTGAAAGAAGGCGCGGACGTTCGCGTGGCCTCAAGCAAATTCAAGGAAGCCGTGGGTGACAACGGCGGCCGCATGATACCCGATGTACTGATCGTGGATTCCATTGAAGGCATTACCGGCGACAGTTACGTCACCGACGGCAAGGGAACGCGCCAGATCAAGGGAGTGTTTCACGGTGTCGTGGTGGTGGGAGGAAAAGGGGCACGCAAATATTTGTGGAAAGACAATTTGCTGCGAATTCTGCTGATCGATCGATATAAAAGCAATATGGTTGTGGGGGCCCTGGGCAACGCGGTTCCCTGCCTGGCGGAGGCGCAGTTGATCAACAACCTGGAACTGGCCGCGGCACAGGACAAATACAGCCTGCCGGAACTGGATCGCGTGGGCGCGGTGGTTGCGGAAGATAAGCTGACCGTAAACGACCGCATCGTCACCGCCGCCGATGGTGACGTGGCGGAAGAGTTTGCCTACGCCATGATCGACTTGATTGAAAAAACGAAACTCAAGTAAAGGCTTGCAGCCGCTACCCCGCAACGGGGTAAACGGCCGGTCCCTTCTGAAAATCGCCTTCCTATCCTTTTAAAATCCCAATCCGTCCCCCGATTCCCTTTCCTTTTTGGAAGCGATGATCTTCAGGCGCAACTTGAACGCCTGATTCATTTCCTTCACAAACGCCTCCTTGGCATCAGGAAAATAAATTTTTTCGTTGAACTCCTCGAGGGTTTTGTCTTCCAGGAGCTTGGCGAACGCCTCGTCATAAAACGTGCGGGTGATCTTGACGATGGATTCCAGGGAAATGGAAATTTTCCTGTATTTATCCCAGTTTTCAAGGATGTAATGACGAAGGGATTCGGCCGATGGGGAACCGTCCGGCGTGGTGCGCCCCACAAGCATGTCCTCCCCAATAAACTGGTAAATGTTTATAAACAGTTCATCTTCCATGGAAACCCTCAACCTTCCTTGATGGTGATGGATTTGATCTCCATGCGATTGTGGGGGTTGTCATTCTGGTCCCGCGGCTCGTTGACGATTTTATCCGCCACGTCCATGCCGGTAGTCACACGGCCGAATGCGGTGTATTGACGGTCCAGAAATGTGGAGTCCTTGACCACGATGAAAAACTGCGAGCCCGCACTGTTGGGGTCCTGCGCGCGCGCCATGGAAAGGACGCCCCGTTTGTGGCTGACGTCGTTGAATTCGGCATCGATATTGTAACCCGGCCCGCCGGTGCCGTGCTTGGACCGGTTTTCATCACGGCTGTTGGGGTCGCCGCCCTGGATCATGAAACCGGGAATCACCCGGTGAAAGGTCGTGCCGTCGTAAAACCCCTTTTGAGCGAGGTCCTTGAAGTTCTTGACGTGCCCGGGAGCCTTGTCCTCGAAAAATTCCAGCTCTATGGTCCCGTGAACGGTTTCAATCACCGCTGTTGCGTTTGCCATGATAATTTCCTTCCTTTATATGAAAAATGTATCTTTCGTTTCATTTCGGGTTATTTGTCCTTCTTAATGATGACTTTCATCGCAATGGGGTCGAACGGATTGTCGTTGTGGTCGCGGCGCTGACTGACAATCTTGTCCGCGACCTCCATTCCTTCGGTCACCCGGCCGAAAACCGTGTATTTTTTATCCAGAAAATGCGCGTCCTTGACCACGATGAAAAACTGCGAGCCCGCGCTGTTGGGGTCCTGGGCGCGTGCCATGGACACGATGCCGCGGTCATGCGGGATATTGCTGAACTCCGCATCGATGGTGTAGCCGGGACCGCCCATACCGTGCATCTCGCGTTGCTGGTTCCTGGTGTTGGGATCCCCACCCTGGATCATGAAACCGGGAATCACCCGGTGGAACAGGGTCCCGTCATAAAATCCTTTTTTGGCCAGATCCTTGAAATTCTTCACATGGCCCGGGGCTTGGTCTTCAAAAAATTCGATTTTCATATTGCCGAATTTGGTTTGAATGACCGCAATCTCTCCCGCCCAGACCGTGGAACTGATCCCCCACGCCATGAAAATGGTTATAAAAACAACTCTTATCAAGTTATGCATTTTGTCTCCCGGATTTTCAATTAAACTATAGGGGAAAACCGCATTGTCCGGAAAGCGGGACGCCACCGGTACGGGTATGCGTTTTGGTTGGAACGCCCGCCATTGTAGCCAAACGGGTTGGAAATTGTCAATTTGCTAGGGTCTTGTCCATGCGCGTGAGAACCTGTTTTATTTCCTTGAATTACCTCCTGGCCTTTCTTGCCGTTTCCTGCCTTCTTCTGGGAGAGGTGATTCCGCTTTCTTTCGGCATCCTGGTTCTAACCATGCTGGGAACGTTTTGGATACTGGAATGGAGCAAGAAGATCCCGGTGATGCCACATCGCCTGTTTTCCCTCTGGAAAATCGGACTCATCGTCCTGCCCGTAATTTACTTTTTATTCCAGCCGAAAATGCTGGACCTGGTAACGGGGTTTCTCCTCTTCGTTCTTCTCTCACGATTTTTGTATAAAACCGAATTGAACGACTACCTGTATGGATATTTGGTATCCATCGTCTGTCTTTTGATCGGAGCCATTTTCACCCAGGACCTGGTATTCGCTTTCATGTTCCTGGCGTTTTACCTGATCCTAAGCTGGGCCCTGATGTTTTATCACATGATGGTGGAAAAGGTCGGAAGCCGCGCAGCCCCGCAGGCCTTCCGGTTCATCGGGGAAGCCGACACCGCCCGTGGTTCCTTGTTCGGGCTGTCTTCACTGATGATCATGGTCAGCCTGGTGATCACCGCCACCATCTTTTTCAGTTTTCCGCGTTTCGGGCTGGGATTTCTCGAACTGGCCACCAGCAGTTCCCCGGTCACGGGATTTTCCGACCAGGTGCGGCTGGGAGAGGTGGGTGAAATCAAGAAAAACCAGAGCGTGGTCATGCGCGTCGAATTCACACGCCACGACAGACCCTACCGGCCGAAGTCGAAAGTACTCTGGAGAGGAGTGGCGCTGGACCACTATGACGGGCAAACGTGGCGGTCCACCATGCCCATGGTGTGGCGGTCCCGCCACCGGCCCGGAACCAATACGGTTCTCTTTCACGTCCCTAACCCGACCACCGTGGTGGAGCAGGAAATTTACATGGAATCGTTTGACTCCCCTGTGATTTTCACCCACGGGGTGCCAATGAAGATAGACGGAACATTCGAACGTATCCAGATGGATAACGGCCAGGTGTTCAAAACCACGGACAACCGCATGGGTCCACGCCGGTTTTCCATGGTCTCGGACCTGGGGGCGGACTACCATGCCTTTCGCCTGCCGATCCAACCCGACCTGAGTTTTTTGCAAAAAGGCCCGTCCCCTCACCTGCAACTGCCTCAACTCAGCGACCGGCTGAAACAGTTCGCCCCCACGCTGGTAAATGATTCGGACCCCGCAGAGCTGAAGGCATCGAAAATCATGAACCATCTCCAGCACTTCAATTACTCCATGGACATGAAACGCGAAACCCGGCTTTCCGCCATCGATGAGTTTCTGTTTGTACGGAAGACCGGTCATTGCGAATACTTTGCGTCGGCCATGGTGCTTTTACTCCGGATCAACGGCATCCCTGCACGAATGGTGAATGGATTCATGGGGACGGAGTGGAACGAAATGGGAAATTACATGATCGTTCGTCAGGCCAATGCACACTCGTGGGTGGAAGCTTACATTCCCGGCAAAGGATGGAAAACGTACGATCCGACTCCCCCCGACCCCAACGCGGGTTCAAACCAGTTAAACGCACTGACCCGCACCTACGACATGATGCGTCTTTACTGGCAGAGATACATCGTCAAATACTCCGCAAAGGACCAGGTGAAAGTGGTCGAGTTCTTCAACCGCCGGGCACACGATTTCACCTCCCAGATCAAGAAAATCCGATCGTTGACGTTTGACGACCTGTTGAAAGCTTTGGGGAACCGGCCGGAAATCTGGGTGGGAATTGCCGTGCTGGCGGCGCTCCTGTTATTGTTGCCGCGAACCCGGTTCTGGAAAGGATGGTTCTGGGTACCCACCCCACCCTATGCGGCCCAACTGTACCAAAAAATGCTTCGCAAACTGGAGAAACGGGGCATCCACAAACCCCCTTCCTCCACTCACCTGGAGTTCATGGAACACCTGTCCGGTCTCCCCGAGGAAAAGCTGGATTGTGTCCGCGAAATCACCGGATTTTACGAGCAACACCGGTTTGGAAAAGGCTTCGCCTCCAAACCTCAGATCGAGCACATGGAAAAACTGGTGCGCCAGTTGTGAGCATCTGACAAAATGCTGTCGTGCGGTGCCACCTGCCGCCCACGGTCTATATGAAACCCTTACTTTTGGAAAGGAGAACGCAACCACATGCAACGCTTTTTGATTGTGACCCTGACTGCTCTCACCTTCGCCATCCCCGGCCCGGTGGATGCGGCGAATAAAAAATATTTCAGCCTGATGATCGGACCTTCTTTCCGCACCGATGCGGATTCCTCCTTTTCCGGTTCGCGGGTGGCAGGCAATCCACGCGGCGAACAGGATGTGAGCCTTGGCGGAGTGGGCGGTGCGGCTGCGGGAATGTACCTGCCGGACAACTTTCGAATCGAGGGCGAAGTCGCATTCCGCAATAATGGTGTGGATGAGCCCCTGCCTGCGTTTCGTGACTGGAACGTGGGCGCCGCCACGCTGATGGTCAACGGGTACTACGATATCCCCGTTCGCCACCAGATCCAGCCTTTCGTCGGACTCGGGATGGGTCTCGGACTGGCGACGTCTTCCCTGGAAGACAACTTCGGTTTTTCCGACACGGATACCGACGCGGTTTTCGCATACCAGTTTATCGGCGGTCTGCAATACCGCCACAACCACCGTCTGTCATTTTTCACTTCCTACCGGTATTTTGCGACCACCGACCCGGATTTCCAGTTCGGCGGGGTTCGTGCGCAAACGGATCTGGACAGCCATGACCTGGTTCTTGGCGTCCGGTTCGATTTTGAGTAAGGTTCGTCCACGTTTCGCGACTCTCCCCAACGACTATTGACAATCGTGCGCCTTCGGCTATGATTTAAATCTTTTTGTTCGTTTGGGGAGAGTCATGAAGCGACTTGCAGGTTGGGCGGCAGGATGGATACTGGTTTTCGGAGCGAATGCAGCGTGGGCGGGAAATCCTTATGTTTCTACAAAGCTCGGCGGCACCGCCAAATTCGACAACACCCTGGGTGCGGCCACGCTTCAATTCGATACGGGAATCAGTTTTCTGGGCGCGGCCGGGTACCGGTTTGACAAACCGTACCGCCTGGAACTCGAACTGGGTTACAATTACAACTCTTTCGATGGCATGAACCCCCAGACCAGCGTCTCGTCCACTGGAAGCTTCTCCGCGTTCACCACGATGGTCAACGCCTACTTCGACGTTCCCCTTAGAATTCGCGACCACAAACTGCCGATGGCCCCTTACATTGGAGCGGGTGTCGGTCTGGGCGTCGTCCGGGTGCAAACCAAATCGGCAAACTTTGTCGGCAACCTTCCCGATTCCGCCAGCGACGTGGTCGGTGCATGGCAATTGATGCTTGGCTTTCAAACCGACATCAATCCGCAATGGGTGTTGACCGGCGAATTCCGTCTGCAATACCTGCAGGACCCCAACCTGACCCTGGGTGGCCGCGACCTCGACACCTCCTACGAAACACAGCAGGTCCTCTTCGGTGTGCGCTACCGGTTCTGAAACCGGTTGAAATTATTCTAAATTGAAGATGGTTAGGATGGCCTCAGGCGGTCTGGTCTTCGAGGCGGTCGAGGAGGTTCTGGAAGGATTCGCGTTTCAAGATTTTCTGGAACTGCGCCCGGTAGTTTCGGGCGATGCTGACGCCGTCGATATAAAAATCGAACACCCGCCATTCGCCGTTTTCCAGCACCATCCGGTAATCGATGGAAACCGTGTCGGCGGGGGTGATGACGCGGGTTTTCACCAGCGCAAATTCGCCTTTCACGCTTTCCTGCAGGTAATGCAGGGTGCCTTCCTGGTAGTTCTCGATGAATTGCAGAAAAGACTGCTCAAGGAGTTTCTGCAACAGGCCTACAAAACGCCGCTTCTCTGCAAACGTGCGGGCCTGCCAGTGCCCCTGCAAAGTGGATTGGGCAAACCGGTTGAAATTCAGCCGGTCATGAATGACCTGGCGCAATACAACGCGGCGTTGCTCCGCATCCTTCTTCAGGCCTTCTTCCGTAACCACCTCCAACACACGGTGGATGGTTTCCTTCAAAGCGCGTGCGGGCTGGGAAAAGGCGAAACCGCTCACCAGAATGCTGGACAGTTCTTTCGATGTACTCAAGGATGCAGGTGAAACGTGTACCGGTTTGTCGTGATTGCGGATGCTGGAAAAGGCAAAGTGCGGAAACGACCACAGCAAAGCCAAAACCAGTGCGACCTTCGGTTTCCAGGAAGTAGAATGTGGAATCATGACTCAGCCCTACCCAGTTTGGCGACGCATTTCTTGAAAAAGAAACTCAAAAACGCATCCGCACTTGGGAAAAAACCCTGCACATTCCTTGGTGGATTTCCGACTACCCTCATTGTTTATCGCCCCTCTGAAACCAGGCTGTTCCCATGCCTGGCACACCTTTAGATGGAAAGAAATTGTGGTTTAATTGTAACATAAAATTAAAATCTGTAAATACAATACGTTAACTGACCCACACCCCGGATGGCCCCGGCATCAGGCCCTAAAGACTTGAATTACCTTGAAAAACCGCAAGTTCTATCCGCCCAACCAATGAAATGAAATTCAAATATCCGATAAAATATCGTGAGGATCAATTTCCCAAGCCACTAATTAACTGGAAATTTGACGACAAACC
Organism: Nitrospina gracilis 3/211; assembly: GCF_000341545.2. Taxonomy (NCBI): domain Bacteria; kingdom Pseudomonadati; phylum Nitrospinota; class Nitrospinia; order Nitrospinales; family Nitrospinaceae; genus Nitrospina; species Nitrospina gracilis. Next base: position 1,450,918 of record NZ_HG422173.1, on the reverse strand, counting down.
TTGATAGTCTCATCAATGCCGTCCAAACCTTGGAGAGCCATTTTCGAATCCAGCATTGTTGGTTCTATAAGGAGAGCCTTCCTAAAACCGTTAATGGCTTGCGTGTAATTACCCAATCCCCTCCAAATGCATCCCATTCGATAATAGATATTTTGAACCTTCACGGATCCATCATCCAAATCCAGAGCATTTTGATAGCATGTTAATGCTTCTTCACAGTTTGCCAATGTGGCCGAGTTTTCAGCTTTTTCAAACCACAATACTGCTAAGTTTTTCTCCAAGCTCAAAGCTCTATCAAACCACATAGCAGCCTCCTCGCCTGATCTATGGAATGCGTGCAACAATGCTATTTCCAAACAGACCCAATGCTGATCTTCTTCCGGACTTAAATCCAAAGCAACTTGTAACGCCTCCAAGCTTTCACGGGCCCTTCCTATAATACGAAGAGCCTGTCCATAAATCATCCAGGCTTCGGCATCCTGTTTCCTGAATTCCAAATATTGCCTTAACAGCTCAATAACGGTCACATCCTTATCTTCTATTTCAAACTCTATTCTTGCCTGGACGAAAATCCAATCGAGCAATTTCTTAATTTCATTATCGCAATCAGGGGAGTTTTCTTTTTTCAAATTTTTCAATGACTCCAATGTATTCCAGATTTTCTCCAATCCGTGTAACTCCCCGATAGAATCTTGTACCCTCTCATCCCATGGATCCATCTCTTTTGCATCATTAAAAGAAATTAAGGCCTCACCATAATCTCCCATAGCCCGGTATACAAAGCCCATGTTCAGACGCGCTTCCGCTCTCAATTCATGATGAGCTTCATCCGGTTCCGCATCCAGTGCATTTTCATAGCACTCAAGAGCACTTGAAAACTCTTCAAGTCTTGCTAGGTTTGCTCCCATTAAAATCCAGGAACTAATCCTGATAGTTTCTGAACGTTCAATCCCTGATTGATACCAGCGCTTGGCCTCTTGTCGTTGTCTACTTGCTTCGAACAAGTCAGCAATAACAAAACAAATATCTCCTTTGTGCCGATCGGGAAACAAGTCCAAGGCTTTTTTAAGAGGCTTGAGAGCGAGATCGCACCTTCCAAGCGCTATGTAGTTTCTTCCCAAATGGTACAATGCATCCGGATTTTCTTGATCGACCAGCAAATAATGGTTCAACAATTCAACAACATGTACTTCCCGGTTCCCGCATTCGTTTTCTTTCATCGCGAGATGATAAATATCTTCTAATTTTCCATCTATTTCCGAATTCATTCTCTTACCAATACAGGCTTTGCCTTTCTTCAAACCATCAAACTTTCGGGAGAGTCACAAAAGATATGGCTACTTTCAGTATAAGGGAAGGTCCCAAGAATTCCAGCAAGTAGGCAGAAAGAATGAAATTGGCTTTTCGCCTTTGGAAGAAAAACGACGCTTTTCACCAAATTGCGTTGCTTTAGGCGGGTTCTTTACTTCCTCTGCATGAGGATAGGATGCAGCTGTACTCGGTGAGTTGTTCCGCCTTGTCGGTGTCGTTGGTGCGGTTGTAGATCATGATCAGGTTGTGGAGCATGCGGATCAGGATCTCGCGGTTGGTGACAGGCAAAAGAAAACTTTCTTCGAACTGAATGCCAAAACCTTTCACCTCCTGCACACTACCCTTGCCGGAAACCATCGTTTCCGCAACAACGGCGGACAACCAAGTCGACTTTTGCGGTTTTCAGAGGCTAACAGGGATAAGTCGTTTGCGCGGCCCAAATCGTCTTGCATTGATCTTCATTCAGATTCGCGCCGCGGTTGGATTGCGGCCACATCAGATTGAACCGCTCCCCTCCCGCGCTGGCATGGGTCAAGCCCATCGCATGACCCATTTCGTGTGCCACGGCATAGCGTTCGTTGGCGGCGACAACGGGATCAATGACGCAACGCCCCGCCAGCCCCGTCGAACGGCCCGCAACCGGACCAATGTGCGTGTCTCCGCGCTCCCGGTAATTGGGGTTGGCGCGGCTGAACGGCCACACGTAAATGTTGATGCAGTTCTCGCGAATCCCGAATTCAATGGGCTCGTTGGGGAACCGCGCCGGATTGCTGAACTTCTGCGAATCCGAGACTGCGGAGATTCCCCGCGTACCGACAATCTGCGTGATTTGCCGAATTTCCTGCCGACTCAACGCCGTTCGCTGAACGCGGACGGACATGTGCGGACAACAACGCGTTACGTTCGCAGAGATGGCCGTGCCGAAAATTTGAGCGCGTCGTTCGATCGCATTGATGGCCCGTTCCCATGTGCGTCGATTGGGGATGTGGTCGAACGAAGGGTGAATGATGTTGACGCAAACGCACGCCACGGCCAGTCGCGCCTTCTGCGGCAGGCAGTCAACGTACGCAGGTGTTTCCGGAGACAGAATCGCTGACGTGGAAAAACAGGTTTCGCCCACACCCTGGCACTGCCAGACCACATCACCCAGGTACAGTCCATCGGGAAACTTTTCCGCCGTCAATGCGATTTCCGGCGCAAGATTGAATAGCAGCGTGTCACCCGGCGCGTCGGTCACCCGTTCCACCGTGCCCTTAAAGTCCGGCGCCTCGGAAAATTTTTGAAACGCCACCATCTTCGTATCAAAGCGGACCTTCACCTGCCCTTCCGTGACCTCCCGCTCCAGCGGAGGGGCCAGATACAAGGGAGTGATGTACGTGTCCCCTTCATAGACAAGCCCGGGGCGACCCAGCCACACGGCGGGAAACTCCACAGGTTGCTGAGCGGTCACCTCACTTTCCTTATCCGACAAGACAACGTCCACCGTTTGATGTCCCTTTTGGACAAGAACGAACCTGCCTTCGTCATGTTCCACCGTCTGCAGGGGAACCTCCGCCCCGTTGGCCGAGCATACAATCCGGGCGGGGTCCAGGGCATTGCCAAATTGATCTTCGAGACGGGTGCGGAGTGTGATCTCTCCATAAGGTTGCTGAATGCGGGGTCGAGTGTTGCCCACGATCCGGATGGCCGCGGCCTTTCCCGGTTTCACGCAAATCCAGCGGGATTGCGCTGCCTCGGTCAAAGGGTCCTCCACATACAGCAGAAGCGAACCGGCCTCGTGCGCTTTCAAAACGCCTTCATAAACTCCGCCGCCCAGGTCCTGAACAGTGCCTTCGACAACCGTGCGGGAGAGACGGCGGTCGTACTGTCCTTCCAGCTTCAATTTCGCACCGGCAACCGGACGACCCGCCATATCCGTAGCATGGACACGAACGCGGATGTTTCCGTCATCAGCGGAGACGTCGCAGGCTCCCTTTATATCCAGGTTGAACGTGGTGGCTCCGGATTGACGCAGGAAAAACGCTTCGGGTCCGGTTCCATCCGCCCAGGTGGCGGACACGATCGATGCCCCCGTTTTCAAAAACGTTCCCGGCACGGACGCCAGGCCGGATTCATCCGATACCGCGCGGGCCTGCTGAGCGCCGCGATCGAACCGGAACGGTCCGGAGTGCACTTTGAACTGCACCGCCACTCCCGGCACCGCTGCCTGGGTTTCGGAGTCCAGCACCCGGACACCGGAAGTGGAAGACATCATATCGAAATCGCCGGGCTTGAAAGGCTGCCCCTCGGGTTCCAGATCGAACGGAGAGGGAGGCGGTTCGATGCCAATGTGGGGCGGCCGACCGCACCGGACATTGGCGCTCCAGTCGAACTCCACATGTCCGCTGTACTTCCACTCGAAATGAAAAACGCTGGCAATCAAATCCCACATCGAGGTCCAGGTGGACCACCGCCGGGTGATGGTGTATTGCGCGGTGGAAACGCTTCGGTGAGGGCACTCCACGCGGCATTCATGGTTCAGGGCCTCCAGCCCGGCCAGCACGTCCGCCTGTTCCTGCACTTTCGCAACGGCGTTGGCGATAGCCTGGGTGGCGGTACTTGAAAACGAATACGAAACTTTTCCTTTCCCACTAATCGGATAAGGCGAATCACAGTCGATGACGGCCATGCGCACTCCTTGATGCGGTGGATTGATGAATCATTTGAATGTGAATGGACCCGCAATAGCGGTCCGGGAAGGTGCTTGCCGACCCCCTCCCCCTTCGTACGAATCGGCTTTCTGCTTCGTGGCTTACGGCCTGCTACTCATGCTGGCAGTCATTTCCTCTGCATGAGGATGCGGCTGTATTCGGTGAGCTGTTCTGCCTTGTCGGTGTCGTTGGTGCGGTTGTAAATCATGATCAGGTTATGGAGCATCCGGATCAGGATCTCGCGGTTGGTGACGGGCAAAAGAAAATTTTTTTCAAACTGGATGCCAAAACCCTTCACCATCTCTTCACACCCCGCAGGGGTGACGATCCGGCCGTCGTTGAAGGGATCGAAGAACACCGGGTCCTTGTCCGTATCGCAGCGGACGACAAAATGGCCCGGCAGCCCGACGCCGGAAATCGGCAGGTCGAGCCGTTGCCCGATCAGAATGCACAGCACTGAAAGGGTGATGGGGATACCCGTTCTCTCCGAGAGCACGGTGTCGAAGTAGCTGTTGCTGGGGTTGAAGTAATCGGTCTTGTTGCCGTGAAATCCTTTTTCGTGGAATAGAAAGTCGGTGAGGGCCCGCACCAGTTCCGACGCACGCGCCTGCACACGGATTCGAGGCGCCAGGTCCGCAGCCAGGTTGTCCAGTATTTCTTCCACCTGCACCGGGTCCGCATCCGGGTGACCGTAGCGCATGATGAGGCACACCCCCCGTTCCAGGTCGAGATCCTCACTGACGGGTATTTGGGCAAGGGCTTCAAACTCCTGTTCGATCAGACGCGGTTCGATGCGCTTTAAAACTTGGGCGATTTCCGCACGCAGGGCCAGGTTCTCCACGCTCCGCGCCTCTTCAAGAAACGGGAGGGCCTCTCCGCCCAACTCTATCAGCCGTGCCTGCACGCGCTCTCGGACAAAGGCGTCGCGGTCGTCCAGCAGGCGGATGAGGGAATCGATTTCCGCGTTGCCGGATTCGGGCGCGGTTTTGGGATTGTTCGACGAGGGGGAATTCTTCATAACACTTTCATTAGAGGATGAGAGGAATTTCGGCCTGGATGGAGGTTGCGCTCCATCCAGGCCGGATTGTGCTTTGGTATTAAAGGTTCGGTTGCGGGGTCATCCGCAGGTATGGTTTGATTTCCTTGAAACCTTTCGGAAACTTTGCGGGAATGTCTTCCGTTTTGATGGCCGGAACCACCACGCAGTCCTCGCCGTTCTTCCAGTCGGCGGGGGTGGCCACGCTGTAGTTGGCGGTCAGTTGCAGGGAATCGATGACGCGCAACAGCTCATCAAAGTTGCGGCCCGTGGATGCCGGGTACGTGAGCGTCAGTTTCACTTTCTTGTCCGGACCGATGATGAACACGGAGCGGACCGTCATGTTATCCAGCGCGTTGGGGTGAATCATGTCGTACATCTGCGCGACCTTGCGGTCCGGGTCGGCGACGATCGGGTAGTTCATCGTGCAGTTCTGCGTTTCGTTGATGTCGTTGATCCAACCCTTGTGGCTGTCGAGAGGATCGACGCTGAGAGCGATGACTTTCACGTTGCGTTTCTCGAATTCCTTCTTCAAGTTGGCCACCCGTCCCAGTTCCGTCGTGCAGACCGGGGTGTAATCCTTGGGATGCGAAAAAAAGATGCCCCAGCTATCCCCCAGCCACTCGTGAAAATTGATATTGCCTTCCGTGGTTTCCGCCGAGAAATCCGGCGCAGTGTCTCCCAATCGAATAGCCATAACAAATCCTTTCAAAATAAGGGTTTACCTGAAACTTTGAGCAGGGCCAACCAATCCGTCTTATCCCGTGGGCAAGAAAAATTTGTCGTTGGAATGGCCGGATTATACCATATATTTCAAGAAAAACGGCGTCCCGTTCGGACCTCCTGAAGGGGCCGGGAGGACGGGTGGCGATTCCTGTCTGTTTATCGATTCGATGCCGGATTCCCGCGAAAGGTTTTATTGAAATTGCCCCCTCCGGAACCACCAAGCCATGGCCGACAACGAACCCAGCATCCAGAAAATCGACGAAACCCTGACCCTGCTGAAGAAAATCTGGGTGGTTTTCCTCATCGCACTCTACGCGGCCTGCATATACAACGAACTCCGGTTCCCCGGCTTCCGGGAGGAACCGCTGAAAGGCGAGGAGAACCTGTGGAACATCCAGCGGGTGCTCTATTTCGGCCTTCTGGGGCTGGGGCTTCTGACGGACATTGTGCAGACGCGCATCGACCGCGACAAGGCGTTCATGTACCTGTTCGCGTCGCTCCTGCTCGGCGGACTGTCCACCCTGGTCGGCGCGACACAGTTCAAAGTGTTCAACTTTATATTGGGGTGAAGGGAGAGTTCCCGCGGGTTGGAAAACTTGAGGGGGTAAACGAAGGAAAACTCAGGTGGACCCGTCATTGGTGAAGCGTTGACACGTCCGCTCTCCGGTTTTTTCCAGGGGTTCAAAAACCGCAAAACCGGCACGCGACCAAATCTTGTTATTTGCATGCAACCGTGCTAATTTACCCGCACGCGGAATCGGTGAAGAAATCTATACATATATATACAAGGGTGGGCCGTTAGCTCAACTGGCAGAGCAACTGACTCTTAATCAGTAGGTTGAAGGTTCGATTCCTTCACGGCTCACCAATTAATTAAGGACTTACAGGCTTTGCTGTGAGTCCTTTTTTAGTAGGTATGATAAAATTATGATAATCATTTAAGGACCGAAACCGCTTCCTTCAATCTGCCCCGGTTTAGATGAGCATAGCGTTGCGTGGTGGTGATGTCCCTGTGCCCGGCCAATTCCTTCACGGTGTAGAGATCGATTCCTGATTGAACCAGTTTGGAACAGAAATCGTGCCTCAAATCGTGAAACCGGAAGTCAGGATAACCCGCATCCACACAACCTTTCTTGAAGGCCTGGTACACCCCCCAGCCGGTATAAGGTTCCCCGTTTTTCTTGCAGAATACATACGGGGATTGAAGTTGCCTAACCCTCATTTGGCCTTTAATCACTTTCCAAGCAGTATCATTTAAAGGAACTCCAAGGCATTCAGAATTTTTCATAACCTCTCCCTCCAAAATAACAAGCCTGTCTTTGAGATTCACTTCAGACCATCTGAGGCTAACAACATTCGCTTTCCTCAATCCGGTATTTTTGGCTAACAGCACCAAGGGGCGAACCCATTCGGTCAAGTTTTCAAAGATTTTTTGAAATTCTGTATCAGAGAAATACTTGACCCGCTTACGCTCCTTTTCCCGTTTAATAGTGCAAACAGGATTTCCACGGCTCCACCCCCAAAGCTTGAAGGCTTTGTTGAAGGAAGCAGAAAGAAACGCAAGCTCACGGTTAATGGAACTCGGTCCTACTTTCTTTTACGTTTGAGGACATATTGGGTAATTAAATCTGGAGTTATTTCATTGAGGTAAAACTTGCCAAAAAACTTGGTCAATGTCTTGGCATAGAACTTATCGTCTCTCTGTGTATTCGGCTTCTTATCCGGTGTCACTTCCTTCAGATACCGTTCGGCCATATCCACAAATGTCTTGTTCTTGCCCCTCGTTGATTCCAGATAAGAACCCTCCGCAATCTGGGTTTGGACCTTGTAATAGATTGTATCAGCAATCTTTTTACTCGTCGTTCCCGTGGATTTACGGACTTGGCACCCTCGAAACGAGTAACTCATCCACCAGACCTTACTTCGCTTCTGTCTATAAAGACCCATTCACAACCTCCCTTCTGGAAGCTGATTTCAGGTCTGGTTTCCCCTTATCTGTAAGGGAAATTATATCAAAGGGAATATTCATCCTCAATCTCATTAACCCTTTTGTTTGTAAGGTCTTCACTGTTTTCATGGCAAGATTTCAACCAAATATCGATTTCCCCCTTATGGAATCGAACCAAACCCATAATGCGGTAATGAGGAATGACCCTTTTAGCAACCCAGGAATAAAGAGTTTTGGGTTTGATTCCGATGTATTCGGACAATTCTTTAATGGATAGAAAGTGTTTAGGGGACATTAGATTTCAATTGCCTCCTTTAACTGCCTGATCCCTTTTTTGATTTCCTTACTCAAATCAAAAGGCTTTTGCTTTTCCTCTTTAAACCAATCGTCAAAGTTAGAAACAAAATTCTTTTTAAGAAGTAATTCCAAATCCTTTTGTTTATATTTCTCCAAAGACTTTCGATGTTCCCGCCGAATTTTGGACATAAGTATTTGAAACCCACCTAATCGATTAATAGATTCGTCATTTTCAAAATCGTAGAATTTGAATCGATCAAAATAGGAAACCAATTGCTTTGGATTGCAAGCTAGGTTCTGTAAGGTTCCTTTGAAATTGTCTGTCTCAATGGAAAAGCGGGTAATGGATTTTTTGGATTCGAGTATTTTTGATTCGAAAGCGGAGAGTTGTTTTCCCTTTAATGACTTCCTTTTAATTTGCTGGGATTTTTCGAATATTCGGATTTTAGGATTAGAGCCAATATAAATAGTATTCCCTTTATAAAAACTCACACTTTCCCGCCGATACCCCATAACCCAGAGTCGAGCTAGTACGGTATCCAATGACAATTCTTCAATATCTGAATGGATTTCTATTCGGGAGATATTGGATTGGTCTAATTCGATAGCATCATTAGAATGGAATATTTTAAGTAAATATTCCCTTAGCAAATAGAATCGCTCAAAGTATTTTGAATGGATGGATATCTTTGTATAAGGGATTCCTAAATTCGTGATGAAATCAAACTTATGCGGGTGCCACATGATTTCAGCGAATTCCAGCTTGCAGAAGTTTTTATAGATTTTACGACTAGGAATATCTTTTATTATTGTTCCTAACTTTCTCAATTTAGAGATATCCGGTTTTAATTGCGTAGTTAAATCCAGTTTTCCAATGCTCATAATTCCTCTTGTACGACTTTGCCGGTAAATACTCGCTGGCGATCCAGGGTGGATGTTGAGGCCATAAAAAAAGCCATTGGCAATAATTGCCAATGGCTTAATCATGAACGAACCTATCGATAGTTGTTAGGACAAGAAAATGGAAATTTATGTCCTTTTGAGTCCGTATTATTCAGTTCATCTTTTATTCTTGTTGATCCTTTTCCTTAATCCCAATCTCTGAATTTCTTTATAGAGAGAATCGGAGTCATCCCCTCCATAGACTCCAAGGTCTTTGACGAAATCCAATATTTCGTCATTGGAAAGTTTATCCAGGCCCATTTCCCACCCAAAAACCAAAACAAAAGTTAGCTTTAAGTTTCTTTTCTTCGGCTTAAAGGGGTCTGTTTTAAATGCTTTTGAAATTTTCTCGAAATATTTCTGATCCCCAGCCAACTGGGCTTTTTTAATTTCCCTCATGGACCATTCGGCTTCAATGAAGGACTTATCCAATTGAATTAGATTTAAAATAGAGTCTCTATTTCCGTTTTTAGCTTCTTCAAAAAGCACAAAAGGATTTTTTCCAAAAAGACTGGCAATCATGGAGAAATTCATCCAAGCATAGCAGGCTAATATCATTGAAGCTTGTTTTTGGTTTAAAAACACTTCTTTGCCTTCTATTTGTTCCTTAGTGCTTAGTTTTCTGATTTCATTAATCAGCCGACTTTCCTTTAAAAATTTTTCTTCATCATCGAAACCAAGAAAAAAGTCCTCATCAATCTCCCTTTCGCTGATTGAGGAAAAAGGAAGACACTTTGAATTTTCATGGGATGGGTAGTACTGGCTCCAATTTGGGAAACCCAGCTTTTCAAAGGACTTAAATAATTCAGGATTAAAGGAGAATGACTCAGTTTTAGAAAGCTCAAATAAATCAAAAATCTTTAAAATTTGAGTGAAAAAAGGGAGGAGATCATTCTTGAGATTTTGGTTATCCACGGTTTTATACAGGTAAATTAAGTCAAAGATTCTTGGGGATCATTTCATTACATTATGGATACTTTAAATAAACCGATCCCCTAAAGTTTTCTTTTTTTGGATCTTATTAGACTGATCCTATAAGTATGTTCTTGTTGGCAATTTTTTCGCTAGGAATATAAGTCGAAATTGGTTATAAACTCTTTAATTATAAAGCTTTGGAAGCTTGCGGAATAATTTGGTATTGCTAATTTTCTCATTTATCATGGTGGTTATAATGGATGATTTTGAGAATTTATCAGATATAGAATTTGAAGGGCCAAAAGAAATCTTTATTGAGGTTCCCTGCAAGCCGCCATCCATAACATCTCAGGGTAAAAGGAAAAAGGTCAGAGAAATAATAAAAGAATTAATCCGAAAATATGATTTTACTTTTACGGGTGACGTGAAAATTGAAATTGACTGGTTTGTTGATGAGCAAAGCCGTTATGAGTCGGACCATACTCCAGATATCGATAATACTACAAAACCAATTTTGGATGCTTTATGTGGAAAAGATGGAATTCTGATTGATGATTGTCAAGTGCAGTCAGTTTCTTCGATTTGGTTGGATCGATATAAGAGGGATGAAAACTTTTCCATTAGAATAAAACCTCATTTTTATTGGGAAAAATTTATAAAGAATGGACTTGTGTTTATCGAGTATTCCAAGGGGTTATGTTTTCCTTTTAATTTCAATGGAGTTCCAAATGAAATGCAATTACTGGTTATAGATAAGTTTGATGAAATGATATCCGCTAGAAAAAAATGGATGGAAATGGGAGTAGATTACTATGTTGCATCTAGGGAAATGCCCTCCCAGAGAGCCTTTCACATTTCAAAAATAAAAGATTTTCAAGTTGAAGATTATAAATCATTCAGGAAAAGTCTAAAAAAGAATGGCTAATAAAGCTCTAAACTTTTTAAGTTTATTCTCAGGGTGTGGTGGGTTTGACCTTGGTTTTCAGAAAGAGGGGTTTAGGTGCGTGGGTGCGTATGATATTGATCCTGTTGCTCTCAAAACCCATCAAAAGAACTTGGAGTCTCCAGTTTTCCAATGTGATCTAACCCTATCGACCGGCAGCCTGTTTAGGCAAAAAAAATTGATGTTTTATTGTCCGGCTCCCCTTGCCAAGGTTTTTCAACCTTGGGGAAAAGGCATATAGATGATCCAAGAAATGAGTTGCTACTGTTGTCAGGCAGAATTGCCCTAAAAGTTAAACCCAAAGTTTTTATTGTCGAAAACGTTCCTGGGGTATTGTCTGGAGCCCATAAAAAATATTGGGATACATTGCAAGACATGCTTAGGGAAGGTGGCTATCAAACCACCGAAATTCATTGCAAAGGGATTGAGATGGGAATAGCTCAAACTAGGGTAAGGATATTCCTGTTAGCTTGGAAAAGTCGGAAAAATTTTAATTTAATAATACGCCCTTCCAAAAGGAAGGTCCTGAAAGATGTCATTAGTAATATAAACGGCACCATAAATCACAACCCGAAAATCATACCTAAAGATAGTGAGCAATATTTAATTTGTAAGAAAATAAAGGCTGGTCAAAAGCTAAGTAATGTTCGATCCGGACCTAGGGCAGTGCATACATGGGACATTCCTGAGGTTTATGGTTTTACAACAATTAAAGAAAAAACGGTTCTAGAGGCAATGCTTCTTATTCGGCGACAAAGAAGAGTAAGGGATTATGGAGATGCCGATCCTATTCCGGTTAGTCTCTTGCATAGGCAGTTTGGAAAACAAATCATTAGATCATTAGAATTTAAGGGATATATCAGGCGTTTAGATAAACATTATGATCTTACAAATACCTTTAATGGGAAGTTCAGACGAATGTCTTGGGATGAGCCATCTAATACGGTTGACACTAGGTTTGGGGAATCAAAGTATTATCTACACCCTGAGGAGCATAGGGGTTTTACAATTCGAGAGGCCGCAAGAATTCAAGGATTCCCAGACACTTTTATTTTTGAAGGTGGGGAAAGAGACCAGTACAAAATGATTGGGAACGCTGTTCCCCCGCCAATGTCTGAGGGTTTGGCCAAAATCATAAAAAGGCAAATTATCCAATGACAAGTCCGTTGTCACAAAAAATTCAGCATTGGGTTAACTCTGGACAGGATTTAGATTGTCTTGCTGTATACGATACAATAAATTTTCTTGACCAGTATTTGTATTTTTCATATGAGCCAACTAGAGGACCAAGCCCAGAATTTAATTTACGTTTGGAAAATTGGCTTAACAATTTTGTCGAAGATGAGGATCAAAAATTTGCTTTTAAGTTAATTCCAAATATATTTTTTATTGGACGAGATGAAATGGAGACTCTTTATCGTTCATCCTACAATGGTCCTATTGCAAGATGGCTGATTGACCAAATCGGGTTAAACTTTTCTTCTCGAAATCCTGAAAAACAACTCAAGCATGCTGTCAGAAATACTTACTTTTTCCCCGTGACCGATAGTTTAAGAATTAATTCTTTTTTCCATCTAAATAATATCCCTGGGGGTCAGGATTTTAGGCCAGATCTTCGTTCATTAATGCGTTTTGGAGATTCAAATAAAATCAAAAAGGAATTCCAAGGCATTTCTAGATTGATTCTTTTAGAGGATTTTGTTGGTTCTGGAGAACAATCTTTTAAAGATATTAATGATCTTGCTAGTTTGCTGCCAAATACTCAGATATTATTTGTTCCCTTGATAATTTGCCCTAAAGGGCTGGAAAATATGAATTTTTCTATAGCGGCTCATAGCAATTTATCTATAGCGCCAACCTTGGAAATAAATAAAGATAATTTAATATCCACTGATAATAGTCAAAATTCCCTTTATTTTTTAGAAGTTAAAAAACTGATCATGAAATATTACAAGAGAATGACGGGAGGGTGTCTGCCTGGCCCCAAACCTTATCACTATTTGGGGTATCAAAAAACAGGGAGCCTATTGATACTATTTACAAATTCGCCGGATAACTCGTTGCCAATTATTCACTGGACTTCAGATAGCTGGGAATCATTGTTCCCTCGGCATTCAAGGATATAGGAATTAATAATGGCGCAGAAAATCAACCCATTCCATGAACTATATATTACCGAATTGCTTGGAGAGGATTCTTTTGTAAAGATATTTAGCAAAAGTTTTGTAGAACATGCAATGGCTCTTTTTCAACCAGGAAATGTGGTTTTAACAGGTTTGCAGGGAAGTGGTAAAAGTATGCTTCTCAATTTATTGAAGCCTGAGATTCGATTAGCCTATTTTAGGGCAAATGACAACTTTCCTGTCCCTGCAGAGTTCCAAAGTTTCATCGGCGCGGGGATTAATTTAACTACCTCTGGGGCTACCGATTTTGGTCAACGTGAAATAAGTGAAAAAGGCCGAGACTCGGAAAACTTAATTCCATTATATTTTGGTGATTTTTTAAACTATTGGATTGTATCTGATTTAATTTCTTCATTTTATAAGCTTGCAACCTATTCTCAAGGAGATCTAGGTGAGAAAATTGGAATAAAACTAAGTTTGGATGCCTTGAAAAAGTTTGTCCAGGTGTTAGGAAGAGACGATTGCTGGTTTGGTTACATTGGAGAAACAAATTCTTTAGAAGAATTTCAAAGTAAGTTGTCAGAACGGATTACAACGTATCGTAAGTTTTTAATTTTAATATTGATTCGTTTTCTGAGGAATTTATCAATTCTAAAACTAGGATTGGAGATCCAATATCCAAAACTGTCGAGAAATTGATCGAATGTGGGTTGATTTCAGAGGACATGAAGGTTTTTATAAAAATTGATCAGTACGGTGAGTTGAATGCTCTTGAAAAGTTATATAAAACTGTAACGCCACAATTTCAGCAAATAATTCACAAGGCCCTAGGGAATAGAGACCCTAGTGTTTCTTATCGAATTGGAGTTCGCCGAGGTGAATGGCCTGCAATCCCAACTATTTTTGGTACAACTTCAAACCTAGAGGAGGAACGAAACTTTAAAATTATTGACATTGATATATCTTTGCAGAGGAAGGAGGATAAAAAGAGTTGGATTTTTCCTAAATTTGCCGAAGACATATTTGAGCGACGCCTTAAATTAGCTAATTTAAAAATTGAAGGGGATACTTCCAATTTAATGGATAAAGTTTTTGGGAAGTATGAGTCTAGGGATAAAATTAGTCATTATATTGGACGCAAAAAAAAAGCTCCAGAATCATTATTGAAATTAGAACCCGAGTGGCCCAAGCCATGGTGTGACTTTTTGATATCACTATCCAAGGAAGACCTGTTTTCTAGTTGGCTTGGGGCAGCATGGGCTCGGCAACGAGTGGGAAAAGAACAAATTTCTAAACCAATCCCGCAAGAAAAGCCGTTTCCTTGGGATAAGGTTTATTGGAAGAAAGAGAGAGTTGATCAAGGTCTATTGCAAATTGCTTCAAAAAAATCAACAACAGTTACGATGGTATGGAGTTGATGATATATTGTGTTTAAGCGGTGGAAATATTTTGATATTTTTGAGCATTTGTCAAAAGATTTGGGAATACTGGTTAAAAGATTCTAAAGATAATAATCTTGATAATAAAGAAATCCCATCAATTGATAAAGGCATTCAATCATTAGGGATTTTGGAGGTTAGTAGGCTATGGAATGAGAAAATTAGTGAGAACCCTGGCGGTGATGAAAGAGCTAAATTTATAAGAAGGCTTGGTAGGCGGCTCTATAACTCGCTTATTGAGGATACAGCGATGTCTTATCCGGGTGGCAATGGGTTTTCCTTTAGTTTAGACGATCTCGATAAAAATACTGCCCTCAAGGATTTTTTAAATACAGCTGAAAGTTATGGTGATTTATATGGATTAAGCCATACATCAAAAATAAGAGGGGAAAAGCGAAGGAAATGGTATTTAAATCCCATATTATCTCCGTATTACAGAATACCTTGTAAGCACACCAAAGAACCTAGGTATTTTTCTCCGCAAAATTTTCCTGCTTGGCTGGACTCATATGAAGCTTTAACTCAAAAAGAAAAAATGCAATTAAACCTTTTTTCCAAATAAATAAAGGTTACCTAATGCTTGGTAATAAATTTAGGCCTTGGGGTTTGATGCCTTGGATTTGGAATAAAATTCCAAACGTTGAGTGGGATTTGCTGGGTTGCTTGTCAACAGAGCAACGTTGCTTGGGTAGTTTAATTGAGCTGCAAAAAAGGAATTGTTTGAATTCGGCATTTTTTCTAGAAATCATTGACTTGCCATTACCAGAATATGTAAGCGAATCAGAGGCGATTCTAAAAAATAGAAGAAACGAATTTAAGGGAATAATTTCAGGGAAGCCCAGCAAAATTAACAGTTATAGCCTTTTTGAAGATCCAATAACTCCCATTTTCGCTGAAATAGATCAGTTTATTGGCAATTGCAATGGAAATATCTTACTTGATATTTCCTCCTTTCCTAAAAGATATTTTTTCCCAATTGTAAAAAAATTACTACAGTCAGATGCTAGTAAAGTTGACAATATACTAATTGCATATACTGCTCCCAAGTCCTACTTTAAGGGAGAACTGGCTAAGAACCCAGGGGGTTGGCATCATTTGCCCCTATTCGGCCCTCAAGTCCACCCTGACCCACCCGTAGAATTGGCTATTGTTGGTGTTGGTTTTTTGCCCTTTGGGTTGGCAGAGCTGTTAAAAGCCTCTTACCAAAAAGCTTCACTTAAATTGCTTTTCCCCTTTCCCCCAGGTCCCCCGAATTATCAGAGAACGTGGGGCTTTGTAGAAAGAATACAGAGGGAATTCAAAGGTTTGCTAAATGAAGATATTTTGAGGGTTGGATTTGTAGATGCTTCAGATGCTTTTCGTCATATTTGCATGTCTACAAACTTTGGGCAAAAAAATGCGATATTTGCACCATATGGACCTAAACCTATCTCGCTCGCGATGTGTCTTTATGCAAGTCTGTATGATTCGATAGTCTATTACACCCAACCGGAGGCATATAATCCACATTATTGCTCTGGAATTAATAAGATTAATGGAAATTATGAAATTTATATTTATTGTATTCGTTTGAATCAAGAGAACTATTATGTAAAGCAATAGATTAGTTCGAAATTTTATCTCATCATCTCTCTTTTTTGTAGCGAGTGAAATCTTAGGAAAATTAAATTGTTGGCATTTCTAAACCTCATAAAACTCTTACATTCTAGATAATAATCTAATGAAATTAGTATTTTTTGATGAAGTAAAAAATGACAGGGGCCATCCTCATTATCATATTGGAGCAGTTTGTATTGATGAAAATAGTCTCAAAAGTGTAGAAGATGAAATGTCCAAATTGGCAAAGGAAGTTTTTGGTAATCACATATTGGAATCTTCTACAGAGTTTCATGCTTCAGAGATTTATAATCGTAGAAAAAATTTTAAGTCTTGGGCTGATATTGGCAAACGATATGATGTTTTGAGGAGACTTATTGCAATTCTTTCCAGGGATGATGTTTATCTAATAGATATTCAGATAAATATTGAGAAATTTTACGGTCCCTTACCACCTGAAGAAGTTGCTTTTATGTTTCTTTGTGAAAGGGTAGATGCTTTTTTAAATGCAAAAAGGTCTTTGGGGATGCTTATCGGTGATCGAGAAAGCGATCAAACTTCACAGCGATTTTCGAAAAGCTTATCTGAATATAGAACTTGGGGGACAGAATACGCTTTCGGGCAAGGTATTAAGAACTTAGTAGAGCCGGTACACTTTACCCATTCTCATCTAAGTCGTTTTCTGCAGTTAGCTGATATATACGCGTGGACCCTTCAATTTCAACTTAGAAACAGGCTTTCAAAAGATGAAAAGCATAAATCTATTTTTAATATTTTACATGATGATAATATCAACCTTTCTCCCTCAAAATACAAGATATGGCCTAAATAGTATTTCTTGGATTAAAAATTACCAACTCCAGAATAATCAGTAAGCCCGACTATGATAAAAGTATGATAGAAGTTACCCCCTTGGACAGAATATATGGAATTGATGGTTTGAGTGGAAGACTATAATATCTTTTCAAATAAGCAGATAGGGGAAACCAGCCTTAAATCAAAAACTTCCTAAAGAACTGAAATTAACACTCTTAATCAGTAGGTTGAAGGTTCGATTCCTTCACGGCTCACCAAGTTTCAATAAGTTATAAACCAGCCTCTCTCAATTCCCCCTCCAGGCTAGCACTGTGGCTAGCAAATCGAAGTCCACTTTTTCCGTCGTTCCCCATCTTTTCTCTTGGTTTCCTTCCGGGAGCCAAGTTTGACCCCGATGCCGGGAAAAAATTCGTGGGGTTTCTTGTTTCCTTTAGTTTAGACCACAGAGATACCTTAATACTCATGCACGTTGCTGGATACTTAGATGATCTGCTTTGGGTTCTCTATTTCTCGATTGCGTCTCCCCCTCCTTTTGGAAGTAATGCATTTGCGGATGGGGATGACTGAGAAAGTCATGGTGGGAAATATGCCAGCCATACGCGCCCGCATGGAGAAACAACACAATGTCCCCCACGCGCAATCGTTCGACCGGAACATCGCGCGCCAACAGATCCTTCGGCGAGCAAAGCTCACCGGCTAGGGTCACATCCTTGCCATGCACTTCAGGGCGCGGGAAAGGAAACCGCCAGTCATCAACAGGAACAATCCGAAAAGGATGGCTGTGTTGCCAGGAGCTGGGCAACCTGAAGTGATGGCTTCCTCCACGCAGAACGGCAAACCACTTTCCATGAGTCAATTTCAAATCCAAAACCTCTGCGGCATAATAGCCACATGCGGCGCTCAGGTAACGGCCGCACTCGAACAACAGGGTGAAGTCCGGGCGTAATTCCTTAATCAACGAACCCAGTTGAAAAGTGAATGTCTGCCAATCGAATTGCTCATTGAGATGGGCATAATTGATCCCGATCCCGCCGCCCACATTGAGATGGCGCAGGTCAACTCCAAATGTTTCCGCCCAGGCCTGCGAAGCCGTGATGTAGTGACGGATGAGTTGCACATGCTGGAGCGCGTCGAGGTTGTTGGAGATGGAATGAAAATGGAACCCGTGCAGATCCACATGATCGCATTGCCGCGCCAGAGCGATCGCCTTCGGAACATCCTCCTCGGCAATGCCGAATTGCGTGGGCGCACCGGCCATGTGCAACTTGGCGGCAGGCAGGGGCCCACTCAGATTGACGCGCAACAAGATGGGCACGCTCGCATTGATTTGCGCGGCATAGTATTTCACGCGCTGCAACTCATGCAGGCTTTCCACATTTAGTAATTTGACCCGGTGGCGAATGGCGGAGACGATCTCTTCATCGCTCTTGCCCGGACCGCCGAACATGATCGGTGCATCTCCGTCCACGGCGCGGACCTTTTCTATCTCCCCGCCGGACGCCACTTCAAAGCCGTGCACAATCGGCGACAATGTTTTCAGAATGCGCGCTTCCGAATTGGCTTTGATCGCATAATACAGTTGGCAGGACGGCGGCAGGGTTTGCATGGCCTGCCTTGCATGACGGCGCAGATGATCCAGATCATACAGGTAGGCGCAACAGGGCCTCGTGTCTTGTGATTGGATGGTTCGGATGAAATCGGCAATGTGATTCAAGTATGCGACTCCTTGCTAGTCAGGTTCAATGCCTGCATGAAAGATTCCTGTTCCGCACGCAGGGCGCGCGCGGCGATGCTCCGTTCGTCCCCGAGGACAAAAACATGAACGCCCTCGTCCCGCCACGCGGAAAGATCGGCCTGCGCCCGCGGGATGGCACAAAACGGAATGTCCTGTTGTCGCGCCGCTTCATACATCTCCATCAGCGCCTGGCGTACTTCCGGAGAGCGCGTCTGCCACGGAATGCCCAGCGACTGGGAAAGGTCCGCCGCGCCTTCCAGCACCATGTCGATCCCCGGCACGGAAAGGATTGCCGGCAGGTTGCGCAACCCTTCTTTCTCTTCAATCATGGCGACGACCATGACCTCCTCGTTGGCGGCTTGGATGTATTCCAGCAAATCCATCTTGCCGAATCCGGCCATACGGCCACCGTTGAGGCCGCGGTTCCCATGCGGATGGTAGCGGCTGGCCCGCGCCGCGCGCTCGATATCTTCCACCCGGTTGACGCGCGGCACCACCACGCCCTGCGCACCGGCATCCAGTACATGCAGGATGGCATCGGGCGAGTTCGCCGGAACGCGCACCAGTGCGGTCAGCCCCACGCCTTCGGCTGCCCGGATCATGTTCGCCAGCGTCTCCGGATTCAACAGCACGTGCTCGGTGTCGAGAATCACGAAATCGAATCCGGCGCATCCGATCATCTCCACCACCAGCGGAGAGGGCGTCGAACAGAACAAACCGGCCACGGGTGTCTTATCCTGTAAGGCCCGCTTCAATCCATTGGGTTTCAGCATGCCGGGCGGCTCCTCGCGCGGTCTCCCCGCTTTTTTCCTGCAAGGGGATTGGCGACGCGGTGCATCCGCACCTCGGTGTCCGGCAACAAACGGCGCAGGGTCAACTGCTCGACCCGGACCTCCGGCGCAAAAAAATCGAACAGGGAGAAACGCGACTGCAACGTGGGGAAACGATCCTGATATTCACAGAGGACTTCTGCAAGCAGCGTCCAGAATGCGTCTTCGTCGAAATTGAAATGTTCACTCAACAGCAGCGCCAGTTCTGACATGTTTATAAACAGGAACGCATCGTGCACAAAGTCGCGCAGTTCGACAGGATCATCGGTCACAATATAGGAGTTGCGGTTGACGCGCGCGTGCTCCTCCGGCGTCGCCAGCAACTCCGGCCGGTTTTCAGGATCGGAGAGGCACTCCCGCACAAAACGGATGCCGTCGTGAAAATCCTTGAGTGCCACGCGTGCCGGCATTCCTTGCCTGTGAATCAGCATCATGTTCTGCGCGTGGGACTCCAGCGCGATGCCGTGCGCATACAAGATATGCAGCACCGGCAACACACTCGCTTCCAGCAGGCAGCGCAACCAGGCAAGCAGTCCATGCGCCTGGACCCAGGGTTCGATGAATGGCTTGCCGTCGTCATCGATGTGCGTCAGTGCGTTGAAAGGAACGGCGGCCTCCTCCACATTCAAATGAGGATGCAGGCTTTCCCGCCAAATACAGGCGAGCATGCCATAGGCTTTTTGCCGCGCCACCTCCGGACCCGCGGGCAGGTAGACCGCTCCATGCACTTCAGCCAGAAACACCGGGCGCAGTTCTTCACGCAGGAAGTCATCCTGCTCCAGAAGAGACTGGAGCCAGGCGGAGATGGCCGGCGCATTTTGCACAGTGTGCGGAGCGAGGATGCGCGACGTCGAGGTATTGAGAATGCCCATGGAAAGTTTCAAATAACACCGGTCCGGCCGGCTGTCGTTGGCCAGGGTCCGAATGGATTGCTGGGCGCGGTAGCGGTCTTCGGCCTGGCCCAGCACGAGAATGTCTTTCCGCCGGATATCCTGAAACAGCGTGTGTACAACCTGCTCCCTCCACTGCCAGGGATGAACCGGCAGGAAATAATAATCGTCCGGCCTCACCCCCTGCTGTTCAATCCTTTCGTAGAATCGTTCGACCACCGTCTCGCCCAACTCCTCGGCAATGAACGCCGAAAAATCAGCGCCCTCGAAACCTTTCACCCGGAGCCTGTCGTGGCGCGCAGCCAGCCACAGCGGTTGCAAGAACGATCCGAATTCGTGACCGAAGGCGAAGTTATCCAGAGCATCGAAACCGATGCGGGACTTGTAGCAAGGGTGATACGGATGACCGTCGGCAAGCAGGGATTCCACAGCGTCGAACTCGAGCGCGCGCAGGGCGGTGGGACGGTGCCGCCGCGCATGTTGCGCCAAACTGTCATTGAACAGGGTCCGTTCCAGCTCATGGGTAAACTGCATCAACCGTTCCGGCTCAACATCCACCGGGAAGTCGATTTCCATCATAAAACCGGCCAGCGAATCCACCTCACTGACGGCATCCCGCGCATAACGCATGACGGGCGCGGCATCCAGCCGGATGCGATCGAAACTGACGCGGCGGCGACCGCTGAAGCGATAGTGCAGGGCGTGGCCTTCCGCATCACATCCGTCCAACTGAAAATGCACGGATCCATCGACTTCCTTCCGGCGCGGCTGAATCACATCTTCATAAATCAGCGTCTCGATCAGTTGCCGCAATACGCGGCGGTGTACTTGAATGAAGGACTCGGATCGCAATGCCTGCTCCAGTTCATGACAGGGACGGGCGGCATGCAATACGGAGTCATCTGGTAAAACGAACGGCTGGGTCATGGTCAACTCTCTTGCAATGGATTGGGAACGGGTACATAAAGAGGACGCTCGCCGCGCTCGCGCAGCCGGCTGATGAAATTGGCTTTTCCCGGAAGCGTTTTACTGGTTAGCAAATCATGGATATAGTCCGCCTCCCCTTTCTCCGAAAATAAATTCAGGTTGTCCTGAAGGGTGGCGCGCACAACGTTCCATAGGCCCTGCTCGTCCGCCTCCCCATGGCGCGCAAGCGTGGAGATCAAATGGCCGAAATGATTTACCAGAATGTAATACTTGAAACGGTGCCAGGCTTCGCTATCGTCGTAAAAGGCCGCACTGTCCGCTTCCAGATGGTGGAACAGTCCATGACGCGCCGCAATGCCGCGCGCGATGCTGGCCCCTTCAAGATCGCGAACAAAAAACCGGTCCGGCCATCCCGCACGAACCGCCACCAGACTGTTCTGCACATGCGCCTCGAGGCTGATACCCGCCTGCACGAAGCATTGCAGAAGCGGCAGCAAACTGATTTCCACATAGCGCCCCAACCACTCGCCGAGGAATTTCGTGTCGACTGTGCGGCTTCGGTCGCGCGCAGCGCGATCGATGCACTGCATGATCGCGGGCTGACCGCCTTGAATGTCCGGCTCCAGCAGTCCCGCCAGCACCATGGGGGACGGCAGGCCGGACGGCGCCGCCCGGAACAGCACAGCGAAGCTGGCCGCCATTCGCTCACACGTATCGGAATCCCATTCCGGATTGAAGAGAGTCCGGTAACCGAATTCAGTCAGGACGGAAAAGCAATGGAAGGGTTTGTGCTGTGCCCAGATCGACAAAGCCCGGCTGGCCGCCACACTGCGTTGCATTTGCTCCAATGGATTCACCCGCACGAAATTGGTCAGGCGCACATTGAAAGGAAGCTTGAAAAAATAATCGTGGCGGGGATCCAGCACGGTGCGAACGGAAGAAGTCGGGTAGACTTCATTGCCCAGCATGCCCAGGTCGTGGACGCGGCCGTCCGCCAGCAAGTCCCGCACCGCCTGTTCCCGGAATAAATATTCATATTGCCAGGGATGACAGGGCAACAGCGGCCAATCTTGAAAACGCGCCTCCAGACGCCGGGCGGCCTCTTCCCGCACCGGCTCCGGGATGACCACCTGATCCGCATCGGGAAAGAAATCCTCCTGGATCAGCGCGGGGTCCACCGCAAAGTAGTGCAGCCGAAACGTGGCCCCCAGTTCAGGCGAATAACGGGCCAGATCCTGGGTCGAAAATCCTTCCGAACTTTTCGGCGTCGGGTGAAACGGGTGACCGAACAGCAACGACCGTTCGGAGGTCAAAAGCGGATCGGAAACATTCGGATCCCAATCCGTCGGACCGTTGCGCAAACGCATCTCGATATAACGCGTCGTCTTTTCGAGGCTGTTCTGAACGTAACCCAGCAAGCTGTCGACCAGCGCTTCCTGATTCTCGCCCGCCAGTTCCGCCATCAACAACCTTCCCAGTTCCATCACTCCCGCGATCGGCCGGGGAGCCTCCCCACCATGACGGCACCACCATTCCGCTTCGTATTCGTGATGCCCCACCACGGACCGGTAACGGCACACTCCCATCAGCACCGCATCCATTGCCGCGAGCCGCAGGACCATCACCTGTCCGCGCTTTTCCAAATGATGAACGCGTTCGCGGCAGGCATCATCGAGTTTGGAAGCATCGGGTTCGAAGGGAGGTTCCAGGATACCGGTTTCACGCAAGTAACAGTTGAGGAGACGCTCGGTGGCTGCCCGCTCCGCCAAGTGCCGGGCTGTATTATCAACTTGTGTTTTCATGAGACATACTCCATTTCCCAGGGACGACGCTGCCGCCATACAAGACCTGCGGCCACAAACACCGCGCCTGCCATAAAGAGAAATACCGTGGACAATGTAAAGAACGTGGACAACACGACGCTCGCCAGCGGCCCGATGATCTGGCCTAGCGTCAACGAACTGTTGGCGACGCCGATTTGGGTTCCCTGATGCAGAGTGACGCCCGCCTGACTGATGCGCAGGTACACGGATTGAATCAGCGCGGCGAAGAAAAAGCCCTGCGCCATGCGCCACGGCAGGAACCATGCGACGTCGGTCACCAGCGCCTGCAAACCGATGCTGAACGCGCAGCCACAGGCGGCGATGGAAAAGTTGCGTTCCACGGCGGTGCGGTCGTTACGACTTCCCCACCAGGACGCAGCCAGGAACGTGACGCCCCAGGTTGCGGCATTCAAAATCCCCACCCAGGTCGCCGCATAAGAAGGATTGGAAACCAGGACCTTTACCTGAAGCGTGAAAACGCTCACCAGGCCATACGCGCCCGCCTGAATGCAGATACCGGCAAGAACGAAGGCGCGAAGACCGGGATCGCAAAACAGGGCGGAAACCGCCTGGCGCGGGAACGCATGAACCGCGCCCGTCGCTTCCACCGCTTGCTGGGTCAACACCCGCAAGGCAATCAAGCCGCCCATCGCGGACGCCACACCGGTGAACCACAACAAAGGACGCAGGCTCCACAGGTCCGCCATCAATCCACCCAGCAGGGGTCCGGCGAGCGATCCCGCGGCGGTGGCGCTTTGCAGGCCGCCCAGCGCCCACCCCCGTTTCGGTTCCGGCGCGGCAACGCTGACAAAGGCCGCGATCGAAACCGTCAGGCCACATGCACCCTGCAACAGGCGGCTGAAGATGAACTCCAGCGGGGTGCGGGCAAAACCCATCAAAATCATGCTGAGAGCAAAACCCAGGAAGGCGCAGATCACGGTGGTCTTGCGCCCGAACCGATCCCCCAGCCAACCCCACAGGGGCGCCACCAGCAATACACTGAACGCCGGCGCCGCCAGGGCCGCACCGGTCCAGTGCGCATTCGCAACGTCACTGCCGCCCAACGTTTCCAGATAAAAAGGAAGCAGAGGCACGAGCGCCATCAATCCCAGAGACGCAAAGAATTGCCCGCTCCACAGCAACCGGTAGTCGCGCCGCCAGGCGGCTTCATCGCCATTCATGGATGCATCTTTCCGGTGACGGTTAAAATATCCAAGGCGCGTAACGGGTTGGGCATGCGACCGCGCGCACTGGGCATGCCCGCACTCGGCAACTTGCTCTTCAGAAACGGAGTCAACACCAGTTTGGACGGCCAGGTTTCATTACGCAGAAGTTCCCGCTCCAGCACACGCCGCGCCGCATCCGGCAAATCCAGCCGGATGAGGGCGGACTCAATGGTGTTTCGAATCACCCGCCAGCCATCGCAGTCGGAAACCGGATAGGCTTGCGCCAAAGCATGAACGATCGCATAAAGATTGACCTGCACACCCAAGGTTTGAAAGTACATGAGCAGGTCTTCGGGACGTTCATGGATCATGGTGCCCGGCGTCGTGTGGTTGAGCCTGTAGTCCGGTTCGGTGAGGCCGTGATCCCGCAACCACGGCCGATGGATGCGCACGGTATCGTGATCCCGCAACACCAGCCCATCGAGGCTTCCGGCGCGCATCACCAACAAGACATTCTGGCCGTGCACTTCCGGCATGACGCCATAACCGAAACACACAAAAGAAAATTCGATCAACTTCCGGCAAATGATGCTGAACAACTCCAGAGCGCAGCCTCCGTCCTTTTGTGGGCCGGACCCGTGGGACAATATTTTTTCCATGGCCGACATGCGTCCATCCGGCGTCACTACCGGCAAGGCCGACATAGGAATCAAGTCGATATCGGGATCGTTCAAAACGTGTTCCGGATAAGTGCGCATCATGCAGGAGAGGTAGCCCGGACGGTCCGCCAACGGCCCGTCCTCCGGGGTGGACAGCGACCACCACTTGTCCTCCCGGCACAGGTGCAGTTGTTCATCCGTTCGGGCCGAACGTGCCATTACCTGCTCCAGCAGCTTCTGCCCTTCCACACCGTTGTGCAGATAACGCGGCGGCAGGATGCGCAACGCTCCCAGTGAACGGATGGCAAGCGGAAGTTTGAGGTGCGCCGCTCCACCGGACAGGGGAGCGAGACTACGCACCGAAGACGTAGCAACAAACCGGCCGAGTTGCGTTGCCAGCGGCACGCAGACCCGGCGCTCGAACTCGCCAGACAACACATCCGGCAACACCCGGTGCTCATGCCAGGGGTGCACCGGCAGAGCGCAATACTCATTGGACGACACACCGGCACGGCACATGCCCTCCTTCAGCTCCCGCTTTTCTGCCTCGCTCAGGATCGAATCCGACGGATCGCTTCCCCTGGCAGCGGGGCTGGTTGTGATGCAGTCACGCGCCACCGCGACCCATTCCAACGCAAAATCCCGTCCACACTCCGCACCGTACCTGCGATACGCCTCCGCCGACCAACCGCTTTTGGCACGTGCGGTCGGATGAAACGGGCGATCCTGCAATGCGGCGAACCGTTCCCAGGACACAAGGCCGGGATGAATCCGTGCGGTGACAGCGGCTTCAACGTCTTCCGCCTGCGCCAAAGACAACCTGTTTTGTTCGACGGACAAATGCAGGTCATCCAACAGGGCGGGCAAGTTTGGAAACGCAGATTCTGCGCCGCGCCCACCCAGCGACGCAGCCAGGTGGCGCACCAACTCGCCGGGACTTTGTTCCTGCCATATCCATTCGCCGTCGCCGGGTGACAGGTGCAGGACCGGCAGTCGGCTCAATCGAAAGGGTTGCAGAAAGGCATGATGCCGGCCCCGGAAAACAATCCAACTGTCCGGAGCTTTTAACGGCAGGCGAAAGTAGAACTCCCCGGATCCCAGTTCGAAGCCGGGAATCCCCTCCGCTTCGGGCATTGCGTCCAGTACATCCGCACGATCCATCACACCAAACAGGTTTTCCTGCATCATCGCATCGGCCAGCGCATGCATGACGGCGGCGCTGGCCGGGTCTGCGCAGGTGGAGACTTTATCAATTGGAGAAGGGAGTCGCATCATCAGTACAGTTTCAGCCAGGTGCCGATGCCGGTCGAAAGCGCCTGCTGGTAGAGCGCGTGAGCACACGCCAGGTCATCGATGGCCATGCCCATGGGATTGAGCAGAATGATTTCTTCCTCCGTTTCGCGCCCCGGACGCCTTCCCTCGACAATCTCGCCCAGCTCGGCGTGCAACTGTTCACGGGAGAAGCGCCCCTCCATCACCAATTGGTTTATCACTTTCTTTTCCCGGTTGCACTGATCCCAATCGTCCACCACCACTTTATCAACCTGCAAAAAAACTTCCTTGTGCACGTCCATGATCGAGACATTGCTGACGAAGGAACCGGTGCGCAGCCACTCGAACGGGATATAAGGCTTGTCGGTGACGGTGCACGGCGCCACCACATCTCCGGCGCGCACGGCGGCCTCGGCCGAATCCGCAATAAAAAATCGGACGTCGCCATGTTCGACGCTCACCTCTTTAATGAGCGCGCGCACCGCGCTCACATTGAGGTCGAACAAATGCACATCGGTGATGGAAGGAAACTGCTCCAGCAGCGTCGTCAATTGCATGCGTCCGATTGGGCCACAGCCAATGATGGCGATGCTGGCAAACCCTTCCCGCGCCAGATGGCGCGCCGCAACCGCCGTCACCGCCGCGGTGCGCATGCCGCTGATGAGCCCGCCCTCCATCACCGCCATCGGGTAATTGGTGTCCGGGTGGTTGAGAATGGTCAGGGCGCTGGCGCGTTCCAGGTGGTGCAGTCCGGGATTCTGATGTCGGCTGCCCACCCACTTGATTCCTGCAACCGGGGCCCCGCCTCCCAGGTAACCGGGCATGGCGATGATTCGGTCAGCAATATGCCCTGCGCCCGGCCAGCGCAAATAGGGTTTCAGCGGTTGAACAAATTCCTGCCGGGCATGCAGGCGCAGCCCCTCGGTCAACGCCTGCATGTAAATAGCAGACCGGCCACCGCCCAAACTCGTCAAATCGGAACGGCTCAGATAAAGAACTTTCGGCGTGGTGTCTTCCACCACAAGATTCTGGACTTGTTGTGTCATGATGCATTCACCTTTAATGACTGGTTAAGGCCGACGACTTCCCTCGCGGGAAGAGAATAGGCGCCATCGACGACTTCGCGCCGCAGACTCGATACCCAGGCTTCGTCATAGACCATGTCGAGGTAACGGTCCCCGCGATCGGGAAACAGCGTCAGCACACGGTAAGGACGGGGAAAGACCGGTATCATTTTTTGAATGGCGGCGACCACCGATCCGGAGGAACCGCCTGCGAAAATCCCTTCTTTCGCCAACAGGGTGTGGCAGCCCTGAACCGATTCCCAATCGCTAACATGAATGACTTCGTCGATTTCCTCCGGACGCAGCAACTCCGGCGTGCGGCTGGCGCCGATGCCCGGCAGTTGGCGGGCGCGGGGAGCGGTGCCGAAAATCACCGAGCCGAATGCATCCACCGCCACCACACGCAGATTGGGAAATCGATCGCGCAAACGCCGAGCGAGCCCAAGAATCGTTCCGCTGGTGCTGACCCCGACCACCAGGCAGTCGATGGGTCCATCCAACTGCCGGATGACCTCCTCACCTTCCCCCCGGTAATGCGACTGCATGTTGTTCTCGTTGGCGTACTGGTTGACCCAAATGCTGCCCGGAATTTCCTCCAACAACTCATTGACCCGCCTGATTCGGGTTTTCAGGTAACCACCCTGGTCGTCTTTTTCTTCCACCATGTCTATGCGGGCACCCAGTAATTTGATGATGCGCAGATTGGTCTCGGATATATTCGGATCCACCACGCAGGTGAAAGCTAGGCCGTTTATCTTGGCGTTCATGGCGAGAGCGATCCCCAGATTTCCAGAGGTGCTCTCAATCAAATGAGTTCCCGGCCGGATGCTCCCGTCACGCAGTCCTTCTTCAACGATGAAACGGGCCGGCCGATCCTTGACACTCCCGCCGGGATTGAGCAGTTCCAGTTTTGCGATCACATCCAAACCGAGGTGCGGAAACAACCGCGACAGCCGAACCAGAGGCGTATTTCCCACACAACTGACAACGGAATCATGAACCATTTATCATGGCCTCCTTAATCAAAAAAAAATGCACACTGCTTGTGCTCACCGGTTCCATTCGAAGCTCAAACAAATCCGCACTTGGACAACCCGACGGTCCGGAAGCGAATCCGGAAGCGGCGGGCACATTGGCCTAAGGCAGATTCTGAAAAAACAAATCGCATGTCATAAGCGAAACCGCTTGGCTGACACTCGGAATTTATTTTTTCGGAGAACGTTTACAGTTAACGTGTCTTGTAATTGGAACGATCCAGGAAGGTCCGTCCCTGACATCTGGGGCAGCACTTTTTTCGGAAAAGAGAAATTTTATTACTTCATACTTTTGATTTAACTAGCCAGCGTGGGATTTCTTCCTAAGCATTAAAGGGGATACTTCGGAGATACGATCGATGTGTGGGGCGGGGAGATTTTTAATTCGATCCGGCGGAACAGCCCCCTCCGGCGGTCGGGCAAGCGAAACGGGAACTCATCCCGGTCGACCCGGCGATCCCTTCCCGCAATTTAAGGCATGGCCTGCCGCAGGCGATTCCGGCAATGCGCAAGACCGCGGATGATGTGCTTCTCCACCATGTTCCGGGAAATATCCAGCCGCTCGGCAATCTCCGCATGACTGTACTCCTCGAACTTGTGGAGCAGGAAGACTTCCCGGCAACGCGGCGGCAACTCATCAACCGCTTGACGCAGGACCGCCAGGCGCTGTTTGTAGTCGAGCACCCGGTCCGGCAAAGGAGTGTCTTTGGGAAATTCGTCCGCCTGCGAATCCTCACTGATATACCGTTTGCGCACCTTTTCCGAACGCAAGTGGTCGATGGCCAGGTTGGCCGCCATCTTGAACAGATAGGCGCGTGGATGGTCGACCACTATCGGCTGCGAAAGCTGTCGAACACGCAGCCAGGTCTCCTGCACCACCTCTTCGGCCAGCGACCGGCAACCATACTTCCGAGTTAAAAACGTTTTCAAATCCTCATAACAGGAAACCAGCACGGCGAGTAAATTGGAATCGCAATATGAATGAGGCATAGTACAGGATTAACCTCCCTGTCTGCGCACACAGGCTGTTTAACTGCATCTGGCTCCTTTCAATCTCAAGAAGAAAAACTCCGCCCACAACAAACACCTGGTGCCCGGCCGGTTGTTTCCAACTCGCGCGTCAGGCACCCTCCGGCAGCGTCCGCTCGAAACCGGTCTCCGCATGCCCCGCCCAAACAAACTGCCCGCACACCGGGGCCGAAACCTCCACCTACCTCGGTACGGCCGGATATTTTGCCTTGCCAAATACTTGGTTCATCCCCGCACATGCAGGGAACACCTCAGCCGTTCGACCTTGACTTATGCTTTTACCCAAGGACTGATAGATTCCGGGATGCTTCTTCTTCAGCGGGATCAGCACATGGCGCACGCCCTTCTTCACCAGCACCTCCATCGTCGGCAGGGCAATGTCGGCAATCACGTGGGTCGCGTCAATCCGCTGGACTTAATTCCGGCCGATCAGCCCCACCTTGACCAGTTTGCTGAGGAGCTTGTCGAACACCGCCTTCTCCTGCGCGTGCTCCAGCAGGCGCTTGCGAAAGTCACCGAGCGAGGAATGGTCGAACGGACGCGCGTCCAGCAGCAGCCCCAATGCGAAATTGATCTCGATGTCATAGGCGCAGGCCCGCTCCATCTCCCGGTCCGACAGGTTGCGGTGGAACCGGAGAACCGTCGCCTTGGCCAACAGCGCCGGCGAGATCGGCGGACGCCCGTTGTCGGTGCAGTACATCGACTCGAACATCCGGTCCGTGATCAACCGCCCCACCTTCTCCTTGAACTGGCGGTAGAAACTGTCTTCGGGAATCAGTTGTTCACAGATAAACTCGGGATCGTAAAAGCTCCCCTGGCGCGGGGAAGAGGAGGAGGAATCTAGCATAAAACCTCCTAAAGGTGGGTATAATTAAATTTGGCCAGATAAATTTCGGAAATATTTGTTTCAAAAAGACTAATACTAATTTATCACAAATAATTATTTTTTGAAACTTACAGGTCAAACGGTAATAAAAATTAATAAAATTCCATAAAATACTCCTAACCCAGAGAACACCATTCCAAAAACCAGTAAAGATTTTAATTTAGCGCTGCCAGAATATTTTGAAGCCAAAAATAAAAGGCCTCCTCCTAAAACACAAAAAACAAATGATGTAATGATCGGCCCGAAATAGGGAAACCCATTAATAAATATCTCCATATTTCTATTCAGATAATGGGTCCACAAGGGCAACGCCAGTGAAACGAAGAAATATATTAGGCTGATAATAGTTAACCAACTTTTTTTATTCATTTTTTTAAGGTATTTAAGGAGCGCTACCAAAAAGAATCCAAGGGATTACATCATTTTCAAAGTGATTTATTATTCCCAAAGGACTCACATTTCCCTGATTGTCATATGGAGGAAAGTAATCAAAGGTTCCCTCTGTATAAGGATTGGTGTCTAGTGAACCATCACTGTTGAATACACATTGGGAACCACGGTTAATAGTAGAAATCCCGCGATAGCTTCTTTTGCCTCCGTGGAAACCCGACCTTCCCTCGAAAAACCAATTCGTGCTATTTTTGTTGGCACATTGCCATTCAAAAGGAGGGCAAGTTTGATTTTTGTTCCTATTGTAGTGCCATGCAGGCCCTTCGCCTGGGAAAAATCCTCTCCATTTTCCGATATCAGGTTTTTCACCATCAAGACCTAAACGATCAATAAAGTTAATGGGATCGTTTGACGTATACCCGTACAAGTTCGTATCAACAATGGGTTTTCCGACACTATCAACATAGCCATGAGGTGAATCTTCACCACCAAGTCCAGCGTTTCGATGTCGGGCAGACTGCACGTCTTTTCATCAATAGGTTGAAGGTTCGATTTCTTCACGGCTCACCAAAATTTAAATAGGCCCGCCCCCTCATTATTATTACTCTTTCCTTAAAAAATTACAGATCTATACCCTCCTCCTGCCCCTTAAAAAATATCTAAAAAGGCTCATTCAAATTTTACTTAAGCGCAGTCTTTTTTAATTAGCCGGGGGCGGATTGTGTGTGTTTTCCGCCCCTTTCTGGCTGGAAACGGCTTTATTTCGTTGCCTCCCCGGCGGGCTTCCCTTACCTTGAATATAAGGGTGTGTTCCGAAAATGTAATCATTTTTTGCCGTCAACCTTTGAATGAGGGCCGGTTCGAAAATGATCCAACCTTCCAAAACCTCGCGCCTTCCTCTTTTTCTCTTCACATTTATTTTCTCGATTGCATGCGGTTTGTTGTTCACGGATCAGGCCCACGCGCTCACCGGAACGGCGCAGAAAGTGTTCCAGCGCAACAGCCAGGCGGTGTACCAGATCCGCGTCATCGATATCCACTCGCGCGAAAAATACGTCATCGGGTCCGGTTTCCGCATCTCCAGAGACGGCCTGTTCGCTTCCAACTTTCATGTCATTTCAGACGTGGTCGATAAACCGGACCAGTACCGCATCGAGTACTTTCGCAAGGGCCGCAAGGTGGGCAACCTGACGGTCGAGGCCATCGACGTGGCGCACGACCTCGCCATTCTACGCGGCGAGCCTACGCGTAAAAAACCGGTGCGGCTTGGGTCGTCCAAACAGAAACAGGGGACGGGCGTGTACCCGATGGGAAACCCGCTGGATGTCGGCATGGTGGTGCTGGAAGGCACGTACAACGGCCTCGTTGGCGATCGTCCCTATCAGCACATCCTCTTGTCCGCAGCATTGAACCCGGGAATGAGCGGTGGTCCCGCTTTCGATGCCTCCGGTAAGGTGGTGGGAGTGAATGTAGCCATTGAGGGCAACGACCTCAGTTATCTCGTCCCTGTCGAATACCTGATCGAATTAAAGGAAAGCGTCAAAACCGGACGCGGTTCCAAAAACTGGCCAGAGGTCATTCAGGAACAGGTTCTCGCTCGGTACAAGCACATTATCGACAAGGCGGTGAAATCGGATTGGCTGTTCGAAAACCTGGGAGCATTGAAGGTCCCACAAAGCATCCTCCCTGGTGTGGTTAAGTGCTGGGGGCGGAGTCGGTCAGAGGATCCCTCTCAAAATGCGTTCGTCTTTTACGGCGACAAGCGGTGCCAGAGCGACCGGAATATCTTCCTGTCTTCCAACCTATCAACGGGCACCATCGGCTATTCTTTTTTCTGGCTGGAAAGCCAGAGCCTGAGTTCCCTCGAGTTCTACAAACGCTTCTCCGCCCAATACGCACAGGGAAACTTTTACCCTTATGCGACCAGCGGCGAAGTCACCAAATTCTCCTGTCACAACAGTTTTGTAGCGCTCGCTTCGCGGAACTGGAAAGCGGCGTATTGCGTGCGGCGTTACATCAAATACCCCAAACTGCATGACGTGTTTGTGAGTTTTGCCATACTGGGCGACTCACCCCGCAAATATATCATCCAGGTAGGGATGGCCGGGCTGACGGAGCCTCTGGCCCGGAATTTTTTAAATAAATTCATGGGAAGCATCCAGTGGACCGAATAATCATCGAATTGCTGGCACCTCAGGGACAGGCGGTGGAGTCGCGGCACGTATTCAACCGCGACCGTATCCGGATCGGCCGCGCCTATTCCAACGATGTGATCATCGATGATCTCTTTGTTTCTCCCGATCACCTGCTGATGCAATTGAAAGAAGGAAAGGTTTACCTCAAGGATCTTGCCAGCAAGAACGGCACGCAGGTGAACGGCACCCCGAAATTCCAGGATAAAATCGTGACCGTGAACTCCGGAGATGTCATTGGCATCGGGCGCACCCGGTTTCGGTTTTTGCTGCCGGACCACCCGGTGGAAAGCACAAAAAAAATGGACCGCTTCATGGCATTCCGGGATTTCATCGACCGCCCCTGGGTGCCTTTCGTTTTTTCGCTGGCGGTCATCGCGGTGGGCGCCTGGATGGGGCGGATGGTGGACCCCAGTGACTCCTTCTGGAAAAAGGAGTTCTACAGCATTGTCATCGGCTTTGCAGCCAGCATTCTTAGCTTCGCAGGCATACTCAGCCTATACACCTTCTTTAAATACAGAAGATCCTATTTCGTTCGCAATCTGGTGATCGCCGACATCGGGCTTTTTCTGGGGCTCATCCTGGAAGGCATCGATCCGTTCCTCTATTTCTGGGTGTTGGATGAAACATGGGTCCATGCGCTGGATTACGTAATCAACTTCATGATCACCCTCGGCATGTTTTGGGCCAGCGTGCGACTGGCAAAAGATTCCCTGACGTGGCGGGAATCCTTTGGATTGATCTGGGTGCCGTTGATTCTTGTCTTCATCGCGGGCTATGGAGAAAGCTCCCGGCAAATGGGGTTTCAAAACGATCCCATTTATCACAGCAAACTGGCGCCTGGAATGGGCCCCCTGTTTCAGCCACAATCTTTGGATGAGTTTTTAAATGACGGGGCCGAGGAATTTGAACGCCTTAAAGAGGATTGAGTCCTAAAAGTAGACGGGCATTATCTCCTCTATTTGATTGGGAATTGCACCCCGCATTTGAGGCCGGCGACGACTTTGTGTTTCGGGTTGGGTAATTCCAGACGGATGCCGAACGTGCCGCTGGCCGCATCGACCACCGAGTCCACAATTTTAACTTCCGCCTTGTATTTTCCCCCTACAGGATTTTCCGGCAACACAGTTGCCTTCATCCCCGTTTTGATTTTTCCAAGATAGGCAATGGGCGCGATGACCTCCACGTTCAGCGGGTCGATCTGTGCCAGCTTCACCACCGGTTGCTCTTCCACAAATTCACCCGGCGATTTCAGCCTTTCCACAACGACACCGTTGATCGGGCTCACAATGCTACGCAGGTCCAGCACCTCCTTCGCGCGCTCCAATTCCAGCCCCGCAATCTTATACCCCTCCTCTGCGCGCAGGACTTCCAATTCTGCGAGGATTTTTTCCGTTTCCGCCTCATCCTGTTCATTCTTGGGAACCATGTTTTTTTCGTAAAGCTCATTGACCCGCTTGAGTTTCCGCTGGCTCAATGCAAAACGTTCTTTGCTGATCTGAATCTGGGTTTTGGATTCGGCCTGCGCTCTGGCCAGTTCCACTCCCGCCTCCTCGACGCCGGATCGCAATCGCGCCACCACCTGGCCTTTTTTCACCAGGTCGCCTCGTTTGACCGACACATCCTCCAAAGTCCCACGAATGGAAGTGCTCAACTCCACCGTCATGAAAGGTTCGATGACACAATCGAAGTCACTCATTCCCTTTTGAGCCAACCCATTGCCCGCAGGAAGGATCCAAAACCATAATGCTGCCCAAACTAAAACAGATGATTTTATTTTCATTTATTCCGAACGACCTGAAAAAGCCAGCATTTTGCCGGATTGTTTATCCATATCCTTCAGTTTTGCGCGCGCCGCCGCATGATGCCGGCCCACCCTCCATTCCGTCAAACTCCATAATGAACGGACAACCCAATTCCCCGATAAACCGAATCGCCTTGCAACATGGACAAACCATTTAGGTGCAAATACCTGAACCAAATCGTCCTCCAGGGAAATGAAATAATCGCAGTCGCCTTGCTCATCCCCCGCTCCACAACGTTGGATCAGTTGCCGTTCATGCCGGCGGGATTCGCTGCATTCGGCAAGAATGCCATGCGGCCCGGAAAAAGTACCTTGTTGACCAGGGGCCGCCCTGCGAATTCCTCTGCCCGCCGAGTACAACAAAACGGTAATGGAACCCGGCCGCCTCCCCTCATTCAATCGAAATGCCTCATTTTCATTCTGATTGTCCTTCAGAACCTCGCAGGAAAGTCCGCGTTTGGCAAGGATGGATGCAAGCAACTCACCCATGGGAAGGGATCGTACTGCAATGAGCACAGATTTTCCAGAGCGGTGCAATGTTTCGACACGCTCCGCAACAGCTTCCCATTTCCTTTCGGCCTGGGGGTAAAAGTGAAAATATGGCGCTTTTCTTTTAGAACCATTCCTTTTCGGGATTCGCATTACTTTAAATGGATACAATGTTTCGAGCTCCCTTCGGGATTCCATCAGAGTATGAGATATCCCGCCCAAATGCAGGTAGCGCTGGAATAATTCCTGGTAAGAAATTTTGGCAAGCGTTTCCCGATCTCCGGTACTGGGAAGCCCTTCCTTTAATTCCAGCAACTGCAACAGGCCTCTCTGCCAGGAAGTCTCAATACTTAATGCACGCAATGCCCGTTCTTCCATATGAATTTTTTCATTATCCACTCGGTAATGTCGGTCCCGAATAAACAGGTGAGTTGCAGTGAGGGCCTGTTTTATTAAATCCTGGCTTCGCTCTACCCCCGACCACATTCCTCCAAGGTGTTCCGTGACTTGCGCAATTCGAATACGTCCATTTGGGGTCAGGCGCACACGGGGCTGGGATTCCTCAACGTCGAAATCCGTCCCGATATGAAGCAACGCTGAAAGCTCCAGGGCTTTTTCGTAAACCTTCCGTACTCCGGGCAGGTCCGTATTTCTTGAAATCAGCAACGGAACCCGGGCATCATCAATCAACACCGTATCCAGTTCATCAATAATGGCAAAACACAATCCGCGGAGAACCAGGTTTTGTCCGCGTCCCTCCTTTTCACTCAAACGATCAAGGTGCAACTGGAGCCGGCCTCGCCGCCCCCCAGAAGCCAGGTGATCCCGCAGGTAATCAAATGCAACCTGCTTGTGGGTGGTGAATGCGATTTCTGCTCGATACTGCTCCTGACGGGAGGGGATTTCCATTCCCGCTACCACTTCCCCTATTGAAACGCCCAATTCTTTGCAGATTCGGGAAAGACGTGAAGATAGGCGCCGAACCAAATGATCCGTTGCGGTGATTACGTGTACCGGAAAGCCTGCAAGTGCCGCGGTGAGCGAGGACAACGCAATGGAAACAGCGTTGTCATCGGTTTCACAGGACTCAACGGCCCTCTGGTAAAGGATGCCCCAACCCGCTAAAATTTCACCGGAACCCGGGCGCACATTTTCATTGCGCACAAACCACTCCATCACCAGCGCAAAACTTCTGGCTACGAAATAAGGCTGGAATGCCTGACGATGGAGGGAGGACCGTATGGCCTGAGCTTCATTTCGTATTTCTTTTTCTGAAAGCTCCCGGAATTCATTTGCAAGGCGGGTCACTTGATCCAGAAATTCGTGTGCTTCCGGCGGAGGAGCAATGGCCTCCGGACCACGTAACTGTGTAAGGTGGCGCCAAGTTGTATCCAGCCATCCTGGTTGTTCCTTTTGTTTTTGCGGATAGAGGCCCGAGGCAACGCCGGGTCTGCCCCAGTTTCCAATAAACATTTATACACCGAACCTCTTGAGCAAAAGCTGACGAACCATGCGGTACCATTGCTCCGCCAACGGTACCTTCCCGTGGTCAAACCGGACAAAGACCCTTTCTCCTATACTTTTTAATCCCGCCTTAGCTGGCAATTCCAGATCGAGTTGAAAAACTGATTTGAATGCCTTGGTGCCCGCCTCGTCGCTGGGATCCACCGCAACCTCACCCCCTCCCGGCAAACCCAGGGCCATGCTGGGCAAATTTTCTGTCGCCGCAGGAACCTCGCGCTTCACTTGTGCGGCATACACTTCAGAGATACGTTCGGCCATGCGAACCTGCACGCCACGGGTTTGTTCTTTAACCAACCCGATTCGGTCTTGAGGTACAACCACCCTCACCGTCCTCAACGGATAGTCAACCACATAACCTAAAAGCTGGCCTTTATTTACAAATCGATCCTTCAAGTCATCTGAATTCGGAAGTATGAGGGTACCATCCAAGGGACTGCGAATCACCAGTTGGGACTCTTTCTCCTCCATGCGTTCCAACTGGGCCCGCACTGCAAGCATTTCCTCCTTCTTGATTTCCGCCTGCGTCCTGTTCTCAAAACGTAATGCCATATACCGTACTTCCAGTTCCTTCAATTCCTTTTGCAGGACTTTTTTCTCCGCAATAAGCAGAGGGTCCTCGCTGATCATGATCGCATCGTCCCGCTTGACATGCTGGTTTGTATTGATCTGCACCTCTTGAATAAACCCATGTGTTTGGGCCCGCAGGATCGATTTTTCCGGAGGCCAAATTACACCCTCCGCTCGGGTTGCATAAGGAAAGGGAACTTTAAAAATAAACCAGCCTAGTGATAATACAAGGACGGCACTCAGCACCACAGCCCGAACTCGTTTTCCAGATATCACCGGACTCCGGGCGAGGAAATCGAGCTTTTTGTAAATGGGAATAAC
Organism: Nitrospina gracilis 3/211; assembly: GCF_000341545.2. NCBI lineage: Bacteria > Pseudomonadati > Nitrospinota > Nitrospinia > Nitrospinales > Nitrospinaceae > Nitrospina > Nitrospina gracilis. The sequence goes on along the minus strand of NZ_HG422173.1, from coordinate 1,413,534 downwards.
CAGCATGGTCATGAGGGCCCACATGGCCAGCACCATACCAATGATGAAAAATTTTCCGGCCACGAACAGCACGATCACGCCCATGATAAACAACCGGTAAAAAAACGACGCAATACCGTAAAACAACAGCCAGGACCGTTCGCCCCAACTGTTTGCGGGTGACTTCACATGTTTCGCCCCAAACAGGTAGCGCTGGAACAGGTAACCCAAATATTGCGTGGACCGTGTTCCCAGGTTGGGTATTTCAATTGCGTCGGAAAGAAAATAATATCCGTCAAACCGCAACAGGGGATTTCCGTTAAACAATAGAGTGGACACACTGCCGATCAGAATCACGTTGTAAGCGATGGTGTGGACCAGACCGTGCTCGACGTTGACCCAAACGTACATGGCCAGTGCGGCAAGAAACAGTTCCACCATGATGCCCGCCGCATCCACGATCATACGCTTTGACTTTTCACTGAAAGCCGACGCACTAGACGCCTCTACATAAGGCACAGGAATGAACACAAGGAGCATGATTCCCATTTCATGCACCTCTCCGCCCCATACTTTCGTTGCAAACGCATGGCCGAACTCATGGACCAACTTCACCAGGGGGTAAACCAGCCACAACACAAACAGGTTTTCCGGGGTCATCACACGGTCGGCCAGGTTTTGTGTCAGCCCGCCCCAATGCACCCCCGCAAGGAATACTGCATAACCCACGACGGCAAGCCACAGGGTGAAACCCAACCAATTGAACGCATAACGCGCAGTTGATTGCCAGCGGGCAAGAAAACGTTCCGGATTGAGGAGGGGGAAGCGAATGGAAAGGGGACTCCAGAACCATTGCTTCAATTTCATTTTTTCGTGGAGCCGGTGACGACCGAACAGTTCCAATGTATCCGGAGGAACATCGCACAACAGGGTGTCACTGGTGTGAAGCTGCCCCGCCAGACGGATCATTTCATCCTGGGTCGGCGCATCATCACCGAGGAAATCCACCGCACGATCCCAAATCTCCTGAAACGTGCGCTTGCCGTCCATTTGTGCAACAAGGTAATAGGCGGCAGGGCTCAGGCGGTGGTAGCGACCGGAAGAATGATCCTGCAAAACGTACCAGAGGCGTCCGCGATAATGATGCCGGTGGACTTCCGCATGGTTTCGCAGGCGTGGTTTCAGGTTCGCCACACGGTACCACATCGGGCTGTACATCGAATCCAGGGACATAAAAGGTTTCCTGATTCAGGGAAAGGGCTTAGGGCCACCACGTCCAGATTTGAAGACGCATCCAGTCCATCATCTCACGCGTTAGCACCCAGATGAGTTTGCGTTCTCCAATTTCAATTTTTCCCACACCCTCCATTCCGGGACGTAAAAATGCCGGAGTGGCACCCAAACTCGCCTCAACACGGAAAAAATTGCCACCTTCTTTCGTTTCCGTCACAGGCGTGATCTTATTCACTTCGAACGGAAGCTGCTGTTCCACGGCTCCCGACAATACGATCCTGCCTTTCTGCCCAAGTTTGATATGGTTGATATTGCGTTCATCCACATGCAGCAGAACGCGGTACGCATTCAGGGGGGCCAATTCGAACATCACCTCCCCCCGTTCCACCGGCGCACCCAGTGACTGGCTCAGGTCGCCGGACACCACCACACCATGAAAGGGAGATTTGACTTTTGTTCGGGCCAGTTGCTTTTCCGCCAGTTCCAGCTTGGCCTGGGTCTGCTCGATCTGGGCCTTGAGGATGCGGATTTCACTTCGGTCAAACTTCGCCAGCACATCGCGGTATTGACGCCGGTATTTTTCCAGCTCACTTTTCCATTTAAGGCGTTCCAGGACCAGGTCTTTGTCGTCCAGCGTGAACAGCAACTGTCCTTCTTCCACAATGTCCCCGGGACGAACAAGCGCTTCCGAAACATACCCATCCAGGGGAGATACCATGACCCGTTGCACTGCTCCCTGCAGGGTCGCATCGGCCGAAACGCGGAACTGCGTAGTAGCGAAAGTGAAAAACATAATCGCGCCAGCCAGCAGGATTGCAAACAGCTTCCACCCCAGATTTCGCGGACCAAACAGGCCCGCCAATCCACTCAAGAAAGAAATAGCAACCTTGGTGACAATATTACGGTCATCGCGTCGCTTGGTGTACAGTATGGGCCCGACCATCTGGCCGATAGCCTCACATACTTCCGTCTGCTCCGGGGTGAACTGTTTGCCACCAGACAACTCATACATCAATGCACCAATGATGCGGTCATGCATCACCAAAGGGACCGTGCAGATACCGCATTTACCGTGTTGCTTGGAAAACTCGCCATGCACCCGGTTGATGAAAGGATAGGAAACATCAGGCGAAGGGTAAAGGATGGTCGCGGCCTGATCCAGGCATTCCTCCATGGCCCGGCAAATATTGCGGATGAGATTGGTCTTCTTATTGAACTTGGCGCTGTGGGACAACGCCACCACCTTCATACCAGTACCTTTAACGAATCCGAGGCTAACCCGTTCGCACCCCAGCTTCACCGCCATGTCTGTCACCACCGCGTTGGCCGCGTCGTGAAACCGTTCCTTTTCCAGGCCGCTCGCCACCAATTCCAGAATGGTGGCAAGGTGTTTGTTACCGGAAGGGGTTTTGTCTTTGTCTCGGCGGTAAAACCGCTCCACCCACGCACCGCCCCATTGCAACTGCCGCATGAGGGTTCGCAGTGTGTTTGGGTTACCGGTCGCAACTTCCACCGCAACCGTTCCATAAAGATCGTCGCCTATGAGAAACGGATGGGCCAGGTAGGATAATTGGGATGAATTCTTTTTGCCGTTGGCCTGTCCGGGATTGCGCATCACTCCCTTGCGCTGTTGCATTGCCAATTCCACAGCACCGGTAAGATGAAGATTGACACTCTTTTTTTCAGGCCAGAAGGCCGCGGGGGAGTATTCGCGGGTTTTGGGATCACCCAGCACAACCACGCCACGGGTAATTCCGGGAATGTGACTGCATTGCAGGGAGAGCCAGGCGTCCGCAAATTCCTGGGGGGTGGCGGCGTCACTCAACCGCTTCCATTGTGCGGGATCGACGAAAGCGCGGCGCGGATCGCCTCTGGTTTCAGACCCGGTTTCTGGACGCATTGCAGAAATCCTTACACGGGAAGACAAGGTTTTCCAAACACACCTGCACGCACCTCCAGCTTCGTGCGTTCAAGGGACACACGGCAATCCCATTGATTCCTTGTCGATTGTGGTCTGAAACAGTGTAACGCAAAAAGGGCACCCGGTCATCTCGATTGTTCCGATACCGGGTTGGGAATTAAAGGGCGTCCCAGTCGATCAACACCTGGGTGTGGTCGCCGTCGTCATCAATGGCGCCGACGGTCGAGATGAACAGCAGGTATTCCTCCTCGGTCATGTCGAACACATTATAGGTGGTCCCCTCCGGGTTGGTGATGGTCGAGCTATCCAGAACCCAGCCCTCATCCGTGGTGGCCATCTCCTGGAAGGAGCCGGACCCGTCGTCGAACACCAGCGTTTCGCTTTCGGTGGTCGTCGGTTCGGGTTCCGAAGAGGCCGTGGTTTCGACATTATTGTCATGACCGTTTTTCTTGCCCTTCTGCATTTCAGTGCTGGAAGCCGTCGTGGTGGTGCTGTTCGGCTCCGCCGTGCGTGGGCCGTTCAAATCTGACTTTTTCTTGCCATTACCCGCCTGCGGATCGTCCGGCGCGCCATGCTGGTCGCCCCAATCCGGGTCCTGCTGAGTGACGAGACCCAGTTCGCCATGCGGCTCGCCATTGCGTTCCGGATCGCTTCCCGTATCCGCCGCACGGGTCGGGTCGACGCCATCGGCTTCCGACAGGTCGTAGAAGAACTGGATCATCCCCGGCTCCATTCCGCGCGTTGCGGACCCCGGACCAAACGGCGATTGAGGAACGACGAAGCTGTTGTATTCACCGGTAGAGTCGACCTGCCGATCCCCCGCCGTATTAGCAATCAAAATGTCTCGACCGGCCCCGCCTAGAGAAATGTCCTCATAGCTGTACTCAGGACCATCGACTTCATCGTTGGCTTCCGGATCGCCGGTGCCTGCCGTCGAATTGTGGTTGTCGTCGTTGTTCAGCAGGTCGTTGCCGTATCCGCCGTAGGTGTGGTCGCGGCCCGTGCCGCCGACAATCCAGTCGTTGCCCAAGTCGCCGAAGATACGGTCGTTGCCATCTGTCGGCAGGGTGCTTCCCTCCGCGATCGGGCCTTCCGTCTCGTCGAAGTTGAGGAAGAACTCCCAACCGTTGATCATGATTTTTCGGCGTGGATCGTTTTCATCGTAAGACGCGAATTCCTCCGCCACCAAGGCCTCGAAGCTCAGCACGTTGCCCGGGTTGAACGGCGTGAAGTAACCCGTAACGATGCTGACGCCGTCGGTGCGGTTGGGATCGGTGGTGCCAATATCCGGGTACACTGTCGCGGCCGAGGTCGCCAGCGCTTCCGCGCCGGAGATGGCATCGTCGCCCGACCCACCGTGCAGGAAGTCGTCGCCCAGCCCGCCGTAAATGATGTCGTCCGCATACTGCGCATTGTAGAGCGGGCTCTGCGTCGCGTTCGGGTCCACGTTGAACGGTGTCAGGTTGACCGTTTTCTTGAGTTCGCCTTCGGCATGAATGGTCGCGTTAAACCACGGGCTGTTGGAGCTGATTTCCTGGTCCGTCTCCACCGTCTCAATCCCGTACAGCGGCTCCGCAAACTGGCCTTCGGTGGTGGGAGTATTCCGGCTGGTGTAGATGCGCCCGTCGTCGCCCAGCACACCGTCACTGCCCGTACCGCCGGAAATCCAGTCGTGGCCCCAGCCACCGATGATGTCGTCGTCCTGGCCTTCGCCGTACAGCACGTCGTTGCCGACCATGCCGTAGATGAAGTCGTCGCCGGACTCGCCATGAATTTCGTCGTTGTCGCCGATGTCACCCAGGCTCGCCGCATCCACGCCCATGATGTCCGGGCCACCCTGTGTGTAATCCAGGAATTCAACCGGCCGCGGGATGATGCGCAAGGTCGCCGAATAGTTGTCATAGTTGAACGACTCGAACTGCGTCGGGTCGGCCGATTGCAACAGCCGGAAGATGTTCGCGTTGTCGCCGGCAATCGCATCCGAATCCAGTGCGTGGCCTTCGGCGAGAGTGTCGTCGCCCATGTCGTTGCGCGCCAGGTCGGTGCCCGCGCCGCCGAACAGGATGTCCATGCCGTCCGGCCGCTGTTCCGCCGTGAGCAGGCTGAACAGGTTTGAACTGCCGCCGATGATGTCGTCCTGACCGAGGTTGCCGAAGATGACGTCGGTGCCGCCGTTGCCCTCGATGTAATCGTCGCCGTCGGTCAGCGCGTTTTCGACCGACGGGTTGCCCATCAGCATGTTGAGTGCCGTGCGGTAGGCGGTGACGTCGTAAGGAAGATCGATGCTTCCGTCGCCCTGCATGGTGTCGTCGCCGAGCATGCCGAACATCTGGTCGTCGCCCGCGCCGCCCGCCATGTAGTCGTCGCCGAAGTTGTTGAGTCCGACGGCTTCATCGGTGGCTGAATGATCGAGCAGGGTGATTTCGAAATCCGCCCACACCGCCGAGCCCGTCGGGTCCACATAATGCGTGGAAGCCACCAGCACCTCGCCGTCGTCCACACCCGGCGTCTCGCCGTACATGCGGTCGCCGGTCAGCGTGCGGAAACGCGGGTTGGTGTAATCGGTGAACAAGGCGCCCAGCCGGTCGAGTTCGACGTTGTCGCCGAACAGCAGGTCGCGGCCCTCGCCGCCGTCCAGCCGGTCGGAGTTCGCACCGCCGACCACCAGGTCCTCGTGCTCGTCACCCCAGATCGTGTCCATGCCGCCTTCGGTGCGGTCGATGGTGACCACGTAGCGCACGATGTTGTCGATCAATTCCGCGTAACCGAAATCGCCGAAGATGATGTCGTTCTCGGTGCCGCCGTGGATCTGGTCGTCGCCGGTGCCGCCGAAGATCAGGTCGTCGTCACCGAAACCGAAGATGTGGTCCTCGCCGCCCAGGTGCGTGTCGGTGGTCCGAACGGTGTCGAGCGTGGTCAGGTCGCCGTCCACGCTGAAGTCCAGTTCGCCGTTGTCGCCCAAGATCACGTCCTTGCTGTCGTTGCCGTGGATCACATCGACACTGCCGTTGACGCCGGCGAGTACGATGTCGTCATCGGCGTTGCCTTCGATGGTGTCCGCGCCGCCGGTGGCATCGGTCGTGTCCGTGGTTTTGATCTTGGCATACATGCCGTCTTCGAGCTCGATGACGCCGTTGTCGCCGAAGATGACGTCGATCTTGTCATCGGTGCCGGAGGACTCCGTCGCGTCGTCGCCGTACAGCGTGTCGCCGCTGTTGCCGCCGAAGATTTCATCACCGCCCGCGCGTCCGGAGATGGTGTCCGATCCACCGAGGTCGCGGTGCAAGCTGAACATCAGGCTGGTCGGCAGGATGTCGCTGGAGACGCGGTCACCACGTCCGCCGAATCCGTGAACCGCCACCACCGCACCCAGCGCGTTGGTGTAGATGACGCGGCCGAAGTCGCCGAAAATGATGTCGTCGGCACTGCCGCTCAGAACCGTATCGTTACCGATGCCGCCGAAGATGGTCAGCGGCAGGGTCGAATCGGAGGCATCGACATCATCGTCATCGGATTCGGTGCCGTCCAGCAGAGCGGGGTTGGCCGACTCCGCACCGCCCATGGTGTTGAGCACGAAGAACCCGTCCTCGCCGTCGTCGAGGTCCACAGTCACGTTGTCGTTGCCGAGGCCGGTGTTGAGCGTGGTCGTGGTGCGCTCGCCGTTGACGAGGTGCGAGCCGTCGATGGAGATCGTGTCCGCACCGGAGCCCGTCCAGTAGGTGATGCCATCGTAGAAATTGCCGTCGGTGCCGTAAGCGATGCCCGCCGGGGACAAGCCCTGAATCCAGATGTCGGCGGTGGCGGCCAGACCGTTGAGCACCGCCGGGAGCGTGTCGGTGATGGTGACATCGCCGTCGCCGGCCGTTGCGCCCTCGTCGGAGATCATCAGGCGGTGGCGTCCGTCGCCGGTGTCGAGATTGAGCGCGCCTTCGATGTCGTCCAGGTCGCCGGTGAGGAACTGGAAGGCGTGGCGGAACCGAAATCGAGGTCGGCGTTGGAAGAAACGAAGATCTGCTCGTTGCCCGCACCGAGGTCGATGTTGGTCACCGCGATGCCGCCCGCCGCGGCGAAGCCGTTGCTGCCGGGGCTGGTGCCCTGCACGTTCAGGATGTCGTTGTTGGAACCGAGGCTGAGGTTCAGCGTCTCGAAACCGTAGTAATTGATGCCGTCCATGCGCGTGGCCACGTCGGCCTCGCCGTCGGTCAGGCCGGAGCCGTCCACCACCAGCAGTTCCACTCCCGGGCGGCCGTTCAGTTCGTTCAGCTTGCCCTGAAATCCAATGAGGTAGGTGCGGCCGAACTTGTCCACCGTGACGTCGGTTTTGAATTCTTCGCTTTCGTCATCGGCGACCAGCACCTGTAGGGCCTTGCGCACCACTTCCGCGCTGGCGTCATAGGCGATGGGACCGGTGGTCCGTCCGAGGAGAGACAGCGTGTAGGTGCCGCCGGTGGCGTTGACCGTGAGCTGTTGCATGTCGTTGACCGCGTTCGCCGCATCGCCGCTCACCCGCGTGTGTACCGAGGCATCGCCCACCACGGTCTCGAACGTGTCGGGGTAGGTTTCGGTGGTGATCTCCAGATTGTTCAGGCTGACAATGATATCGGAGACGTTCGTATTGGTCAGGTCGCCCTGGAAGCGGATGACGTACACATCGTCGTTCTGCGTGACCGCGACGTTGCCGTCGCCGATACCCGCCAGGTTTTCCAGCGCCTCTTCCAGATCGGAGGCAGTAATCGTATGTGCCAGGTCCGCCGTCTCTTCGCCATCAAAGCTCAGGCGGAAGGTGCCCGCCGTCGCATCGACCACCAGCGTCTGGACCTCGTTGGTCTGCACGGTGCTGAGTCCGGTCAGCGTGGTCTGCGTGAGAAGCGCCGTCGTCGGGTCGGCGTAACCGCTGTCGTCAATATTCAGGATGTCGTGCGTGCCCAGACCGTTGGTCAGGTTGAAATCGTTGACCGCCAGGAGGTCCACCACCTGGCCGCCCATCGCGTTGATGAAAGAGATGCGATAGAAACTGCCTGCTTTGGTGACCTCCACGTTGCCTGCGCCGATGGTGGACAGGCTTTCCAATGCCGCCTGCACATCCCCTTCACTCGCGTCGTGCGCCAGAGCCACCGTGGACTCGCCGCCCAGCGACAAGGTGAACGTGCCGCCCGTGGCATCGATGTTCAGATGCTGGATGGCGTCCACCGCCGGGACCGATCCTTGAGCCGGCGAACCGTTGGCGAAATGCACCGTTTCCGCCTGCGGGATGTCGCCGCTCAGGGTGAGCAGGCCCAGCAGGTCTTCCAGCGTCTGGCCGTCGTTGGTGACGTTGACCGTGTCGCTGTCCTCGCCGGTGTTGACAAAGGTATGGCCGTTGATGCTCTTGACATTCACCACGTCCGCGCCGTCGCCGGTCTTGAGCGTCGTCGCGCCCGCATGCGTGTCTTCGATGGTGAACTGGTTGTTGCCGGAGCCGAGGACGATCTCCACTTCCTCCAACTGCTGGAAGGTGACGCCGCCCGGCTGCAACGCGCCGCCGATGTTGCGGTCGCCGCCCATGCCCAGGCCGGTGATGCGGTGGCCGGTGAAGCCGAAGCTGTCGTCGAAGAACAACTGGCCGCTGGCGAACGCCGATTCCTCGAAGTTGGTCGGGTTGTCGGTGTCCTTGAAGAACAGCAGGTCGGTCTGCGTCGCTTCGTCCACCAGGAAATTCGGGTTGGTGTCGGACAGCGTGAACTCGCTCAATGCCGTCGGCACGCCCGGCTCCGTGAACGGAATGTCCCAAGCCTTGTTGAGCGTGAGCACCACGTTGCCGTCGAGGTCGAACTCCGCCGCCTCGATGATGCGGATTTTGTTCTTGCCTTCTCCGCGCGTGATCTCCACCGTCAGTTCGAGGAAATCGTTCGCCGTCACCGTCTCCGCCGTGCGGCCGAGGAAATCGAGCACGTCCGGATCGGTCGGGTCGAGGGTCAACGTCGCCGGGTTGAACTCGTCGGCTTCCGTCGCGGCGAGGACATCGCCCATCGATTCCTTGAAGTTGGTCTCGCCCGGGAGCATGATCGGCTCGCGCTCGAACAGGCCGGAGCGGTCTTCGCCGAAGCCGCCGACGATGAACAGCGGCCCCTTGATGTTGTTGGCAAGATCGAGGATCGGTGCGAACACCTTGGAGTCGCCGCCGTCCACGCGGCTGTCGTCCACCGCGCGGACGAATACCGTCTGTTCCACATCCCAGGGATTGTCGTCGTCGAACACCACGTCCACGCTTTCCGCCCAGGTGATGCCGTCGAGGGACACTTCGACCTCGACTTCAAAGGCGCGGACGCTGTCCGGGTGCGGAGTGGTGCCGGTGCGCGAGGTGCGCGTGGGCTGGGCCGTGACGGCCACCGTGACCACCTCGCCCACGGCCAGTTCCTTGGTCAGCACGACGGTGTAGCTGTCGGTGCCCTGGCCGCCAAACGCCGGGTCGTCCCCGCCTTCCACCACGTCGGTGGAACCATTGGTCTGCTTGACCAGCACGCCCGCGAATTCGTCGTCGCCGATGTCCGCCACCAGCGTGTGTTCGACGCCGTTGAAATCGGAGCCCGGCTGGTTGCTGACCGCGGTCAATGTAAGATCGGCGCGGTGGAAACCTTCGGTCACACCGTCATCGACCGCCAGTACTTTGAACTCCTGCACCGTTGCCGGACCGCCGCTGTTGAAGGTGAGCGAGGTGATGACCGCATCGGTCACCGCATCGCGGAACTCCAGTTGGCCGTGGCCGTCGAGGTTGACCGTGACCACCTCGGCCGCGCCCAAAGACTGACTGAGCGCGACTTGGATGATGTCCCATCCGCTGGACGCGCCTTCGGAGACGATGGTCTCGCGTTGCGTTTCAGTGACCACGAGGCTGGCCACATCCGCATCGGAGATAGCCACTTCCACCGTTGGGATGACGAGGCCGCTGAACTGCCCGATTTCATACCGCGCCTGGTCGGACGGCAGGGAATCCCACGCCTGGTCGAGGGTCAGCGTGGTGGCGGTGTTGGACAGAATGAGCCGCGTCTGGCCGACCGCATCCGGGTTGGCCGGGTCGTCGATGATGGTCACGAACGCGCCGCGCAGGCCGTCCGGGCGGGTGGGATCGGTCGCCGCCGTCGGGAACCCGCCCTCGAGATCGGTCAACGTCGGCGTCGCCGGAACCGGATCGGATTTGAGTCCGGTGGCGCTTTCGATGACGCCGGTGAAGGCGTCGCTCTCTGCCGTCTCGACATTCTCCGTGCCCACCTGTACCAGTTCGTTGCCGACAGAGACGTTGTTGAAATGCGAGAACTGGGTCTCGAAACCGACGAAGAAATTGATCGTGCCGATGAACGGCAGGTGGATTTTCTTGAAGATGGGCACATCGACGAATACCGGCACCGGCACGAAGATTTTCTGCTCTTCGAACACCGGCCCGGTGCTGATGCCGATGGTGGACACCTTGTGCTGGATCGCCGCGGTGTGGTTGCCTTCCTCCGCACCGTCGGCGATGGCCTTGAAGCGCACTTCCTGCTCGACGTTCCAGTTGGTGTCGTCGAAGATCAACTCCGCGCCGATGGGCGCGCCGGTGGTCTCGTTACGCAGTTCGTTGCCCAGATCGTTCACGAACACCAGGCCTTCCGGCGGCAGGGCCGTTACCTTGATCTTGGTCGCCGGACGCGGCGGCCGCGACAGGATGACGGTGTAGGTATCGGCCACGCCGCCCTCCACCACCTTGGACTGACCGTCCGACTGGTTGATGATGATCGCTGGCTCGTCGTTGTCGGCCACATTCGAGGACACGCCCACCACCTTCGCGCCGTCGTATTCCGAACCCGGCAGGGTGCTTTCCACGCTGTGGGTGATGATGCCGCTGTGCCCCTTGAGGTCGTTGCTGATGACGCCGTTCGCCGGGGTCTCGCCATTGACGAAGAACGTGTCGCTTCCGCGGTCGCCGACAATGCTGGTTGTGAAGTTTTCGCCTGTGCTCTGCACGAAGAAGCGGTCGTCGCCTTCCGCGCCGTTGACCTCAAGCTTCTCCACGTTGGTGAAGTTGACGTTGAGGCCCGCACCGAACACGCCGTTTTCGGTGATGACGAAATCGTCGCCGAACTCCGTACCCACCACGATGACCGTGTCGAACCCGTCGCCGCCGTCGATGTTGACCGGGGCGTTGACCGCGTAGGCGATGAAGTCGGCGTCGGCTCCACCGCTGACGTCGGTGCGCTCGCGTTTGTCTTCCTGCGAACCCACCAGCGCGAAGGCCTGCACGAGGATGGTGTCGTCGCCCGCCTCACCGTTGACGGTGAGCACGGCCAGGTTGTGGAAGACGATGATCTCGTCCTCGTTGTCCCCGGCGTTGATCGTCATGTCGTTGCTGATGCCGTTGCTGAGGAAACCGCGCGTCGTCTCAATGGTGGCGAACACGTCTTCCTCCGCCACACCCGCGAGTTCCGGCGTGCGCCGCGACTTGTAAAGCTGGCCGACCTGGAAGAAGTCGTTGTCCGCGCCCGAATTGATGGTGATGGCGGCGCGGGTGTCGTCGATGTAAAACTCGTCCTCGCCCGCGAGGCTGTCGATGGTGATGACTTCCAGGTTGGTGTTGTAATTGATGCGCTCGACGTTCGGGTCGGTGTTCATCAGCGCGATGAAAGCCAGTCCGCTCTCCGCCGCCGCGGCGCGGAGCAGGAACAGGTCCGGGTTCTCTGTGCCCGTCACCTCCAGCACGTCGGTGCCGGCCAACCCGGAATCGAACACGTGGATCAAGGAATCGGTCGCGCCGCCAATGAGTCCCAGTTGATACGTGTCGCTGTTCTCGCCACCGTCCAGCGTGATCTCGGATTGGACGCCGTTGGTGGCAAGCGGAGCCAGCGTGGTGGCATCCACATTCAGCTTCACCAGATCGTCGCCGGTGCCGCCCTGGAAGTACATGCGCTCGGTGAGCGACTGCACGAACAACTGGTCGCCGTTGCCGTTTCCGAACACGGTGAACGGTATCACCTTCGCTTCCAACTGCTCCACGTCGGTGTTGGCCAGGTCGTTGACGAACTCGACGTCGAACCCGCCCGCGTCCTTGGTGACGCTGACGTTGCCGGTGCCGATGATGAACAGGT
>NZ_HG422173.1:1400035-1401206 GCF_000341545.2 Nitrospina gracilis 3/211 | reverse complement strand
TCGACGTCGAACCCGCCCGCGTCCTTGGTGACGCTGACGTTGCCGGTGCCGATGATGAACAGGTCTTCCAGCGCTTCCTGCACTTGCGCCGCCGTGGCGTCCAGCGCGATCGGGGCGGTTTCCATGAAGCGGAACTTCAGGGTGAAGTAACCGATGCTGGCGCCGACGTTGATGCGCTGAACTTCGTTGGACGCACCACCGGTGGTGGTGGTCGTGGCGCTGACGATGCCGAGCGCCGCGTTCAACGCATCGCGGTCGATGTCATTGGTCGCCTCGATGCGGAACTTGTCGCCGCCGGAGTTGCCGGAGATGCTGACGATGCCGTCGATCAGGTTCGTGAACTCGCCGACGTTGCCCTGGCGGATGAGCGTCAACTCGTCGAACACCTCGTCGCCGCCGACGCGGAAATCGTCCGCGCCGCCGCCCAACCGCACATCCACCGCCTCGAATCCCTCGAACTCGACGCGTCCTGTCAGGCCGCCCGCATCCGAATCCAGCGACATGCCGAGTCCGGAAAGTATGCCCACTTCCACCTGCTGGTTGCCGGCGCGGTTTTCGATGAACGACGTCAGGTTGCCGAACTCGTTGTCGGCTTCGTTGGAATCGTCGAACACCACCGTATCGTGTCCGCCCTCACCCACCAGCGTGAGCGGTCCGAGTCCGAACGGCACGTTGAGGCCGGGGCGCAGGAGCGCGTCGATGTTGTCCAGCGTACCGCTGTCGCCGACGGTGATGGTGTCGTCGCCTTCGCCGGAGAACACCGTGACCGGCACCGTGGCGGCGGTGCTCTTGATGTTGATGTCGTCGCGTCCGGCGCGGCTTTTCAGTTTGATCTGCAAAATGTTTTCGGTGGCCGGAGGCGCCACGTAGGTGATGAGCTGGTCGCCACCGAGCGAGATGGTCGCGTCGGTCAGCGAAATCGTGTCGTCGCCTGTGGTGCCGCGCGCCTCGATAATGTTGCCGTTGTCCCAGGCGTTGCCCTGGTCGTTGACCAGCGCGTCAATCGGATCGCCGTCCTCGGCGTAAAAAATGTACTTGTCGTTTTTCTGCTGACCGTCAAGCAGGGTGACCACCCCGTCATTGCGGGTTTCGTACACGTGGAACGTGTCGTCACTGCGGCCGCCCAGGATGGTGGAGATTTCATCCAGGTCGGCGGTCATCGTGTTGCCTT
>NZ_HG422173.1:1390914-1399935 GCF_000341545.2 Nitrospina gracilis 3/211 | reverse complement strand
ACGAGGCCACCACCTGGCCGTTGCGAAGGGTGAAGGTCACCCGGTCGCGCACGTCGCTGAAGTCGAGGGTGTTGAATCCGCTTCCGGTGGCGATGGTGTTCGCGCCGCCGACCAGCAGACCCAGATACACATCGTCCTCGGCGCCGCCGTCCAGACTGTCCGTACCCGTGCCCGCATCGAGGGTGTCGTTGCCGCCGTTGCCAAACAGGTTGTCGTTGCCCGCGCCGCCTTTCAGCGTGTCCTCATCTTCCGTACCGCCAAAGATGGAATTGATGGAGCGGCCTTCGATGGTGAGACCGATCGCCTGGAAATCGCCGTACAGGTTGTCGTTGCCGGTGCCGCCGTCCACCAGGTCCGCCCCGCCCATGCCGAGGATCGTGTCGTTGCCCGCGTCGCCGTACAACTCGTCGTCGCCCTTGCTGCCGACGATCACGTCGTTGCCGACGCCGCCGTGGACGATGACCTCGTAACCGGAGTTGAGTCCGCTCAGGTCGATTTCGTCGTTGCCGAGGCCGCCGTCGGCGATGATGGTGTTGACGCCGGAGAACCTCTGCGCCAGGCCCTCGCCGACGAAGAACTGATCCGACCACACCAGCACATCACTACCGTCGGATTTCACATGGATTTTTTCGGAGATGTCGCTGACGTTGCCGTTCAGCCGGTTCTCGGAGTTGGAGCCGATGGACAGGGTCAACACGTCGCCGTCCTGCGTGGCCAGGATGCCCGGCCGGTTGAACGGGATGTCGAACGAGAACAGCTCGACGCGCACAAACTCGAAGGTCTTGCGGATCTTCGTGACCAGCAGGTTGATTTCGATGAAGGCGCGCAGGAAGAATTCCGCCACGCCGCTGGTGTCGAATACCGACAGTGGATTGAAGCTGTTGGCGGCGAGGTTCGCGGCCATCTCGTCGAAGCGGATCTTGCCGTCGTGATCGAGGTCCGCCAGATTGAAGAAGATGTTGATATCGACACCGCCCTCGACGCCCGCCGAGGCGATGAGGAAATCCAACTGCGCGCTGGCCACAATGGTGGCGGTGAGTGTCGCTTCCGGCCGGTCCTCGCCGGTGATCGGATCGAGGTCGTTGAGGAAGAACCCGTTGATGAGCGTTGCCGGGTTGAACGAGCCGATGAACTGTTGCAGACCGCGTGTGTCGTACCCGAAACCGAGATCGATGGTACCGCCAATGCCGCCGCCGAGGCTCGCGGTCAACGGACCGAAAATCGGGAACTTCTGCTTGTAGAAGAAATTGAAGCCGAACTCCGGCAGTTCATAGGTGAACAGCGTGACATCGTCCTGCCCCATGAGGAGCGAGAAGATGGTCGCCGGGTCAAACAGGTTGAACTGAAGTGCGCCCGCCGACGTCACCCCGGACTGGAAGCGGGTGACCGCCTGGCCGCCGCCACTGCCCTGCTGACTGGGCGCATTCAGCGACATGTTCTTGAAGTTGACGTTTTTGACCGAATTCTTGTTGAGGTTCGGCAGACTCAGGTCGATGCGGTCGGACAACGAACCGAGGTAGCTCGCTACGGCGCCGGTGTCGAAGAAACTGGTCGGATCCGAAAGCACCAGGTCGCCGAAATTGAAATTGAGTGAACCCGTGCTGGCCAGTGCCGCCTCGGCGTCATCCACCAGGTCGATCAGGAAAAACAGTTCGGCGATGGCGTCGAGGAACGGACCGATCTTGGCCGTCGGGTCGAACGTCTCGATCAGGTCGCGGCCGGTGATGGTCTTGCCCGCCAGGTCCGACAACAGCGGAATGCGCTTGTTCAGGAATCCGTCCGGGCCGATCAAAAAGTCCAGAGGCTCGATGATGTCGGCGATGTTGCCCAGGATCGGTGCGGCAAACTCGGAGATGAACGAACCAAGATCGAGACTGACGTCCGCCAGCACGATGGACGGGTCGTCTACCACCAGTCCCGTGTTGGGGGTGGCCGACAGGCCCCAGTGAACGATGATCCCGGTGCTGATCGACGGTAGAACGCGCGCCAGGTCGGCGCTTCCCAGCGTGGTGAAATCCACCTCCGCCTGCATCAGGATATCGGCCGAGCCGGTGAGCGACGGCTGGAAGATGTCGCCGATGCTTCCGGAAATCAATTCGCCGATGGTCAACCGCCCGTCGTCGTTGGGGTCGGCCACATCAATCGCGCCGGTCAGGTTGAGACCCGAGAACTCCAGGTCGCCGTCGTCATCGAGATCGATGCCGTCGGTGATGCCCAGCGCCAGAAACAGCAGTTGGCCGGAGGCAAAAGCGGGCATGGCCTGTGTGGAGCCCAGGTCCAGATCGATGCTGAGGGTCAACTCATCCGGATCGCTGGTGACAAAATAGAATCCCTTGGTCTCGTCCAGACCGAACCCGAAATCCAGGTTCCAGTCGAGAGTGAGGGTCGGCGTGAAATCCGCCTCCAGTCCGAGGCCGGGCAGGTTGAAATCGAAATCGATGTCCGTCAGTTCCTGAACGAAAGTTTGCCCGATTTTGAAATCGAACTGGATGAAGTCTTCACTCAGGTTCGACAGACTGGCGCCGGTATGCACGATGTCGTCCGCGGTGAGACCGCCGACGCCGTCGCTGTCTTTCAGGATTCCCAGTCCATCGAATGTGTTGAAGATCGAGTCCTGGATGAGGCCGATGAGTCCGTCGAGGTTGACGTTGTTGGCGCGCAGGGTGTTGGCCAGCGGATTGAGGAAATCGTCGCGGAAATCCTCGATGAAATTGGAAACCGGGTTGTCCTTGAGCGCGTCGGCGACAAACGGCAACTCGAAACCGAAAATCTGGCCTTC
Source organism: Nitrospina gracilis 3/211 (assembly GCF_000341545.2). Lineage (NCBI taxonomy): Bacteria > Pseudomonadati > Nitrospinota > Nitrospinia > Nitrospinales > Nitrospinaceae > Nitrospina > Nitrospina gracilis. The sequence continues at coordinate 1,397,156 of NZ_HG422173.1, read as the reverse complement.
CAGTGCTTCCTGAATCTGAAGCAGGACGGCATCCAGACCATCGACCACCACCGCCGGGTCGGCCAGCAGTTCAAATATGCCGGGCGGGTTGGAGAACAGGTCGAGGTTCGGCAGGGTGACGTTGAACGCACCGGGCACGCCGCTGATGAGGTCATCCAGATCGGCGCTCAGAATGATTTCGTTGTCGGCTCCGATCGGAATCGGGTTGTCCACACTGCCGACGAACAGCGGCAAAGTGGCTTCGGCAATGCCGATGATGTCGATATTGAGGTCGCCTAAAGACGGCAGGCTGATGCCGCCGCCGCTTCCCAGCGTGATCAGGTCGAGGCGTCCGTCGCCATCGTCATTCAGCGTGAGGTCGATGCCCGCACCCAGAGTGCCGCTACCGCCATCCACCAGCACCTGGAAGGGACCGAGGCCCGCGCGGAACGACAGGTTGTTGCCGGTGGCCGAAGCGTTGGCGGCCAGCCGCGTGCCGTTGGCGCCGGTGAACAGGAAAAGACCCTTGTCCGCACCGGTGAGATCGAGACCGAGCGCGAGTTCCACATCGACGCCCGCACTCACACCCAGGTTGCCGCCCGCCTCCAGGCTGACCAGATCGGTCAGGAAATCCGGCGCGCCGGCCGAGGCCAGCACATCCGCCAGGTTCAGCGAAAACGGCCGCGTCAATGACGCCGCCGCATCGAATCCCAGATTGATGCCGAGCACGGACGTGGTCGGGTTGAATGACAGGATGTTGCTCGCCGCGGCGGGCAGATCGAAAATGTCCACCAAAAGATCGTTCAACGCCTGCACGGAACCGGAAGGATCGGCAGAAAGGGCATCCAGCCGGTCGGCCAGATCGTCGGCGATCTGCACGAGGTCCGCCACACTGCGGTTGATGAGCGGCAGGTCGAAATCCAGCGCATCGGCGATTGCGGAACCGCCGGGGCTGGTGCCGTCCAGGCTTTGCAGGAACTCGACGAAGAAACTCAGGCCATCGATGATGTCCTGAAAACTGAGGTCCTTGAACTCGCTGATGATGGCGTCGAAGTCCGGCCCGGTGAAGTTGACGTTCACGTCCGGCAAACTGGTCAGCCAGTTTGGGCTGGTGCCGTCGATGGTCAACGTCGCGTCGAAATTGTTGATCGGGTTGTTGGCGCCGTCGAACAGCCCGGCGGTCGGGTCGATGTCGAGGCTGAAGTTGAGGCCGCCGCCGATGGCGACATTGAGAAAGCCGGTGTTCAGATTGTCCAGAGTGCCACCTGGACCGGGCGGAGTTTCGTGTAAAAATTTGCCTTGCGAAACGGCGGCGATGAGCGTTTCGCCGTTGACCCGCGTGCCTCCATCGAGCGGATTGATGACGCTCAGGTTGGCGTTGGCGCTGATGCTGCCGCTGCCGTCCGCTTCCACTTCCAGGAACCCGACGTTGGCCACGAGGTTGAGCGTGGTGGCGTCGATGCTGGCGTTCGCATCCAGAGTGACGTTGTCGATGAAAAACTCGGCGGACGCGCCGGCGAAAGGATCGCCCTCGCCCGACTCGAATCCCAGTTCGGTGATCGCACCGTTGGCATTGCCCGCATTGGGGCCGGTGGTCAGCGAATCCGGCACGTCAATCGACAGGCGGTCCACGCTGGTGTGATCTCCCGTGATGCCCAGCCGGTTGCCATCCGGATCGACGCGGAACACATCGACCAGACCCGCGCCGAGGCTGGCATTGGTCAAACCGGTATCGACCGCGGTATTGAGCTGAGTGAGCAGGTCGTCGATGCTGGTATTGCCCGCGGTGCTGGCGGCGGAGAGGAAGACATCGACCGCGGTGCCGTTCACGTCCAAGGTGAATTCGATGTCGTCGTCGAGCACGCCGTCGAAGGGCGTCGGCGCGCTGAGCAGCCCCATTTCCTGGAAGGCCGTATCGTTGTAATCGGCCGAGACCTCGATGCGGCTGGCGGTGGCGACACTTGGATTGAACACTTCCGCCGACAGAGTGCCCGGAGGCGTGGAGAAGGCGATGCGTCCGCCGCCGCTGTCCACCGTGACCGGAGATTTGAAGACCAGTTCCACCGTGTCGGTACCCGGCGCGGCGGCGACATCGAACGTGAGATTGCCGCCGGTGACCCCGATGCTCACATTGTAATCGGAAGCCAGTCCCGCCGAATCCAGTACACCGAAGATGGCCGCTTCCAGAGCATCGCCCAAGTCAGTGGCCGAAACCGTCGCCGCCAACTCGCCCGAATCCAACTCATCATCGCCATTCGTATCCAGCACATCGACCGCACGCAGGATGCCGGTGTACTCGTCGGCACCGTTGATGACCACGGTGAACTCGACATCTTCATGCAGGGTGTCGATCGGCGCACCGGTGGCGATGACCGTCGCATCGGCCTGCGTCTTCGCGCCCGTGGACAACTCGCCGCCACTGAGGAAGCCGAGAGTCAGACCTTGATTGACAAGTTGCGTGTTCACCTGCGTCTGCACATCGACCTTGAGGTCGTCGAGGCTGGCATTGCCGGTGTCGCGATTGACGGTGACCGTGATCGAACCCAGCTCCGATTCCGGCACGGTGAACTCGCCCGCCGTGCCCGCAAGCAGGGTGACCGCCTTGCTGAACAGCTTGATGTCGAACGTGGCCGTGCTGGAAAGCACGCCATCCGCCGCGCCCTTGAGCGTGTTGTCCGCGTCATCCAGAGGCGGCAGCAGCACGCCGCTGGGATTGAACGACTTGTCGGTGTCGGTGGCATCCTTGAACACCACCGTGTACACGCTGTCATTGCCTTCGACCGTTTTGGTGACCTGCACCGCCCAGCCGAGTCCGTTGAGGGCGGCCATGCTGTTGAGCGCGGCGGCCACGGAGGCGGCGGAGGCGTTGTACTGGATGGTTCCGGTTTCGTGCGCGCCTGTCGGGTCGCCGAGCTTGTAACTGCCCAACGTGGCGTTGTCCACGCGCACGATCTGCACGGAAAAATCCGTCGCTGCCGCACCGTCCTGCTGTGCGATGCTCAACTCCGCCACGTTGTCCGGCGAGAACGGCGAAGGCAGAAGCTCGATATCTTCGCTGGCACCGAGACCGATGCCGAAATCCAGGTTGAAATCAAAACTCGTGCTGAGATCAAATTCGCTCGTGGTGCTGATGCCTGCGAGATCGCCCAGGCTTGCTCCCAGGGAAATCGGCGAAGTGCCGATGTTGAGCAGGGAGCTGAAATTCATATTGAAGACCAGCTCGCGGTCGGTCGGGTTGAACCGCGCGACCAGTCCGGCCATCGAAATGGGAAACAACGCCGTCAGTTCCGCCACCAGATCCTGAATGCTGTCGAAATCGAAATCCGGGATGCCGTCGCCGTCGAAATCCGGAACCGTCGCATCGCCACTGACGAAAAGCGGATCGAGGATTTCCTGCCTGAACCCTTCGCCGAAATCGAGCAGGTCGCCCAGCGTCACGCCGGTGAGCGGGATGACCTGATCCAGCAGTTCGCTTCCTGCCAGCGCCGACAGCGTGTCCACCAGGTCGCTCAGCATGCCCGCGACATCGCCGGGGGTGATGTTGCTGAAATCGAGCAGATCGATGGTGCCGCTGGTCAGGCTGATGGTCGGCAGGACGCCGTTGTAAAAATCGGTGAACGTCGGGAATACAATGTTCAAAATGCCGCTGGTCAGCGGGATGTCTCCGGGCAGGTTGATGCCCGATTGAACGGTGACATTGAGATCGCCGGTGGTGAAGCCGGTGCCCGTGGGCGTGACGGATACCAGAGACGCCAGATCGAAGCCGAGATCGGTGACCTCGGAGAGCGCGATCTTGTTGTCCACCGGATCGCTGACCGCAATCAGCAGGCCGCCGGAATAGGAAATTTCATTGCCCGGCGCTCCATCGACGGTGACATCGAGGAAGCCCAGGTCGAGCGCGGCGCTGTCGATATCGCCGTCCACGTTGACCGTGAAGTCGAGCTCGGCCCCGGCCAGAAACGCCGTGGGCGTGCCGACAGTCGTGACGCCGATGCCGACACTGCCCGCGAACGTGGCGTCGACGGACAGCTGGGCGTCGATGTTGAAATTCAGGAACGCCCCTTCGGTGCCGAGGTCGATGTCGATCAACTGGTTCAGGATGGATTTGGAGATGCCCGCGTCCACCACGATTTCGAGGTTGTTGGACGCGTCGCCCTGGTACCCCGGCGACAGGTTCACGGCACTGCCCACGCCGGGCAGGTTGGTGATGGCGCCGGTGACGTCCGACAGGTTGACGCCCGCGCCCAGTGAATCGATCTGCTCCCGCAATTCCTGGAACATGTCGGCCAGGCCGAACAGGGCGGAGAACGACCCCGTATCCGGGTCGAGCATCGGCAGAGCGGAACTCAGTTCCGTAACCGAAGACGTGAGCCGCGTGATCAGGTCCTTGGCGGCATTGAAACCGATCTCCAGCGAATCCTGGATGTCGCTGGTGATGGCGATGTCGAGTTCTTCGGCGGCGGTGTCGAGATTGGTCAGGGTGTGCGCGCCGCTGGTGATTCTTTTGGTATCGGATTCGTCGACCTTTAACGTGCCGGTGGTGGCAGTGAAGTCGAGACGGTCCGTGCCCTCGCCCGTCACCTCCGTCAGTGTGTCGACACCCCAGTTGTCAGCGAATTCATAAACGTCGTCGCCGAGGCCGCCGATGAGGGTGTCGTTACCCGTACCGCCGATCAGGCGGTCGGCCCCGCCCAAACCACTCAGCGTCACGTCGCCGGTGAAGGCGGAGGCATCCAGCGTGTTGGCGCTGTTGCCGCCGGTCAATTCGGCTTTTTCAAAACCGGAAATGGTGAACGATTGTCCGCCTGCATCGAGGCTGGTGTTGGTGAGGGTCTGGTCCGAATCCTTGGTGGACTTCAGCGTGTCGTCGCCGAATCCATCAAAATTGATGGTCTTGCCACTGCCCAGCGTATCCAGATCGAGGCCCAAAGAATCCGCGCCGGCGGTGCCTGTGATGTTGATGGTGTTGGAAGCATCGGCTGTGTCGAATGACACAACCGTATCCGTGTCGTCAACCAGTTGATACTGGTTCAGGCCGGCATCAAATTTAAGAGTGAGATCGGTGGACGGGCCGATATAAGTCAGATCGGCGGAAAGAAGCAGGCGGGGTTCGAGCGTTTCAAAAACGGGGCGTTCGCGTCCGGGACGGCGAAGCGAAGTCGGCACGCGGGTGTGACGCCGGCCCCAACGTTTGCGTCCCAACCCTGTGGACGGATTGTATTCCTCTACAGAGGCAGGATCGCACCTTACCGGCCCAAACGGAAAAGCCATGAGTCCCTCCCACAAAACTCCAAAGCATACCTTTGCATTGATACCCTGGTGCAGGCCGTGTGGGAGTTGCCAACCCTGTCCCCCTTAGGCTTTGCCCTCTATCTCCGCCCGACTCTTCCCCGGCACTGCAGTGGGTGGCTTTCACGCCCTCAAACTGCCGGCCTGTTCCCCTTCACAGACGAAAGACCGTGGGAACAAGTCTTCGTGAGTATGCGAATTAAACCCCCCATTCAATTTGAATGTCAACCGAAACCCGTTCCCTCATAAATTTAAAAATGGTCAGGGGAAATATTGCAAATTAAGGAGTTACGAACTTAGAAGAACGGATATTACCATAAGCATATTGAAAAAAAGAAACAACCAATCCCCTCCTAAAACGGGCGCCCCCGATTCAGGAAAATGCATTATTCCCATTGAATTCTTGTAGGAATTTTCTGATAATGAATAGGATATACTCGCAATGGCCACCCGATTTCGTGGTATTTCCAACCCAAAAGGGGGACTTATGATGCGCCTGTTTGCCGCAATACTACTGGGAATGCTGGTCTGCACACCGGCGTGGGCCGGGCAGAAATCCGTTGAATTGACCGCGTCCATTCCGGCCCACGAATGGAACTCCACCCGTCTCCAAAATGTTTACCAGGGATCGACCCTGAATTTCGAACTGACCAGCGATGAAGAAATCCGGGTGCTGCTGCTCGACAAGGAAGGGTTCCAGAAATACCCGCAAATCGACCGGGCCCTGTTCCAGTCGGTGGCATCCCATGAAATCAAGTTTTCGGTGATCACCCCGAAGAGCGGGGACTACTACCTGGTTGTGGACAACACCGCAGGCGACCTGCAAGTGCATTACCTGGCACGCATCGAGGCACGAACCAATGTCATGGCAGAGAAGAGTCGCCCCTGGGTGATGGCTCACCGTTAGGTTTCATTCCAAGCCTGCCGCGAGGCATGAAGGACTGGATTCAATCCCCCTGGCCGCCAGCCGGAAT
>NZ_HG422173.1:1333146-1390814 GCF_000341545.2 Nitrospina gracilis 3/211 | reverse complement strand
TTGCTTGAAACAAAAACCGGGCTTCAGCGGGTTTCACCGTCCAAGGGCAGGCGGCCGAACCGCTCTTCGTATTCCGCGATGATTTTGTTCAACAAAACCAGGAGACGTTTGGCGGCAAACGGGTTGAGCACCATGCGGTCGCTGAGTTGAATGGTCACTTCATTGTCCTGAGGCACGTTCCAGGTCTGGTTGGTGCCGAAGAAAATGGACACTTCCTCGCGTGTGCTGGATGCGTTGACCACGTTGGCATAGGTGGTCTGCATTTTTGAATCGTCCCAGTTCAGCTTCAGGTTCTGACCGCCTTTTTTCTGCGCCGCTTGAGGACCGGTCCCTCCCGGGCTCGCCGCTTTCTTTTCTTCCGCCATACAACCTCCCCATGTTTTCAAGAATGATAACGTATGCCCAAACCAGCCACTGCTCCCAACAAGAAGGGGTTCGCAAACCGGGTGGTTCGCTTTTTTCGCAAACAAAAATTTTTCGATGCGAAAATGCCGCGATGCAAAAGGTCGCGGCCCCAAAGTAAAACAGGGACTGAAGTTTTAATTTAATACCATAAAGGCTGGGTTCAATAAACACAAGAGTGGGAAAGCCATAAGCAGGCGGGGGCTCGTTCCGGCACCACCTCGATCAAGCCCGCTGGAATTCCACACCCAGGAGATTCTGGATGACCTCCAGGATATCTTCCCTTTGGACGGGCTTTTTGAGCACGGCATGGCTGCCACCAATTTCAAACATTTTCCGGTAATGGGTGAACGTGTAGGCCGACACCATGACAATTTTGATCTGATCCTTGCCGAAGCGCTGGTGAATCTGCTCCACCACCTGCAGACCGTTCATGTCCGGCATGCTGTAATCCAGGAAGATGATGTCCGGCACCCACTTCCGCATCCGGTCCATGGCTTTGCGTCCGCTCTCCGCAGACTGGGTCTCCACTTCGAGCGCTTCCAGCATTTCCACGAGGATTTGCGTATTGGTCTCATTGTCATCCACGACCAGCGCTTTCACCTGAAACCCGGAAGCCAGCCCGGTGACCGCATGCAGGGTATCGTCCTTTTGCGGCAAGGGGCCCTCTGCCGGCGGCAGGTCAAGGGAATAGTAAAAACACGATCCCTCCCTTTCCCTCGAAACCACCTCCATTTTCCCGCCCATACCTTCAATCAACCGTTTGCAGATGGCGAGGCCCAATCCCGTGCCTCCCTTTACTTTTTCGCGGTCCACCTGGCCAAAGGGTTCGAATATCAATTTCTGGTGTTCGGAGGAAATGCCGGGCCCGGAATCCCGGACGGTGAAGTCGAACCGGTTTCCTTCCCCCTGCTCAATCTTCAATTCGACTTCTCCCTGTTCCGTGAATTTGATGGCATTCCCGACCAGATTGATCAGGACCTGCCGGATTTTTCCCTGGTCCCCGCGCACTCCAACCTTTTGACCGAGGTTCATGCCCGTGACTTTCAATTTGAGACCCTTTTGCTCGCAAACCCCGACGTTCATCCTGACCACTTCCCGGATCATTTCGGCCAGATCGAAATCCTCCGTATAAATTTCAAGTTTGCCGGCTTCAATCTTGGAAAGGTCCAGAACGTCGTTGATGAGGGCCAGGAGATGCTTGCCCGATAGGTAGATCGCCTGGATTTTTTTCTTTTTCAGAGGGTCCAGCCCGACATCACGCAAAAGGATCTGTGAATAACCCAGTACGGCATTCAAGGGCGTGCGGATTTCATGGCTCATGGTCGACAGGAAAACGCTTTTGGCTGCATTGGCTTGCTCCGCCTTTTCCTGTTCCCTCTTGCACTCCTCCGTTCGTTCCTGAACCCGGTTTTCCAGTTCCTCGGTATTTTTCAACAATTCTTGCGACATACTCTGAAAGGCGCGGGACAACTCCCCGATTTCATCTGCGGATTGAGTGGCCACATCCACATTCCAATCCCCGCTCTCCAGTTTTCGCGCCCCTTCCGTAAGGTCCCGGACCGGGCGGGTGACCGACACCACAAAAACCCCTCCCAGAATTAAAAACAGGATCAGCGTCAAAGCAAAAATCCATTGCAGGCGTTTTTCCAAATATTTGGAAGGAGCCAGCACTTCACTGGCATCCATTTCTAAAACCAGCCCCCAGTCCAAACCTTCGGAGTCCATCAGGCTTCTGGAAGGTGCAAAAGCCACCAGGGTTTGAGCTCCGCCTTCGTCCAGGTGCATATACCCCGTCTGCCCTGCCAGCAACCGCTCCACGGGAGCCCACGTGGCAAGGGGGGTGCCGAAAAATCCCGCGCCCTCTTCCATCCTGCCTGCCGTCTCCACGTTCGACAAGCTGGTCAGGATCCCCTCTCCGTCCCCATCCACCAGGTAATACTGGAAACTCTTGAAAGTGGAAATATCCTTGAAATGGTCTAAAAATTCCCGAAGCGCATTGATTTTCAGGCCCACCTTCATCACACCCAACACCCGGTCGTCTTCGACAATCCGGGTCCCCACGGAAAGGGAAAAGGAATTGGAACTGGCGTCAAAACCGATTTCATCAATCCAGACACCCGGGCGATTCAATGAAAGCCGAAACCACTCCTCGTCTGCCTGATAAAAGTCAGTGCTCCTGGGGTAAGCGCCGAAAATGACTCCATGCCGGTTGGCGGCGAGAATCTCGCCATAAAGGCCGTCTTCAAATTCTTTAAGAAAGAAACGGATTTTTCTGGCGAAGATATTTGAGAGGTCGTTATTTAAAAGCTTATCGATGTGGGGATGCGACCGCCCGCTCACCCAGGCCGACTCGATTTCCTCGATCTCGGATACCGGATCGGCGAGGGAGTCAAAAAACTCGTTAGACCGCTGAGCCATGGCGACCACGCGTTGATCATGGGCCAGCCCTTCAATTTGATCTATACGAAGTGAAAGATAGCTTTCAAGAAAGTCCAGGTAGGTCTGGGCCTGACGGCTGGCCTCCTCACCCGCCTGGTTGCGAAACGTTTCCTGAGAAAAGCTGAATTGAACGTAAATAACCGTGCCCACACCCAGGGCAAACAAAAGAATGAAGGCAAGCAGCTTTTGACCCAGTTTCACGGTTCCAGCCTCCTTTGAGAAAAGAGCCAGTCGAAACATTTTGCCCAAGCCTGTTAACAGAACTGGGTGGCTACCCGGTCAACGGAAATAGTCCGCCAATGGTCGGGGATCGGGAGCCGATGGGCGGCAGTCTATTTAACTATAAGCCAAGGAAAGTCTGGTTTCACCCCAAAACTTTCATATTTAACCCGGGGGAAAAGAGGACAACCATCGGGGCAAACTCCACCTGGCTTACGGGGAACAGAAGACAGGACGTTTTTAGTGATGCGGTGGGATCTTGTCCAGTTCAGCGGCTATGGAGGCTTTGTCACACGCCTCCGCCATGCATTGCAACCTGGCGGCAAGCTTTTCTTCTTCCGGACCCAGATGCGCCATCGTCGGGAGCAGCTTTTCGAATTCATCGAAAAGCCCTTTCGCCAGCGCCTCCCGCATCTCCTCCACCACCACGGTGGGAACGGAGAGTTGGGTGTACTCAACAATCGGTTTCTCCGCCTCAAGCCCGTTCCCGTTGTCCTGGTAAGCGGCAACAAACTCCACGGACATGATACGGCGGATGACCTCCAGGAGCTCTTCCCGCACCAAAGGTTTGGAAACGACCGTGGTCACCCCGTTATCCAGAAACATTTTCTTTTCGTGATCCAGTGCGGAAGCTGAAACCATGACAATTCGATACCGGTCGGGCCCATGCCTGCGGGAGATCTCACGAAGCATTTCCAATCCGTCCATTTCCGGCATACGGTAATCAATAAGAAGGAGGTCTGGGTTCCAATCCTCAAGCACGGCCAGCCCCTCGCGCCCGTTCACGGCGATTTTGACTTCCATGCCGACGCGCTGGAGAATTTCCTGCATGATGTCCAGATGGTTTGGGTCGTCATCCACAATGAGAGTGCGCAGGGTTGTTCCGGGGGCCAGGGTGACGTGTTTTTTCAAATCCGCCGGGCCCACTCTCTGTGGGCGCTGGGCGGGGGGCAGCGGCAGCTCGAAAATAAACCGGGTGGGACCGCCATTTTGAGATTCCAGCTTGATGTCCCCGCCCATCAGTTTCACCAGTCGCCTGCAGATAGCCAGTCCGAGGCCGACTCCACCTTTTTCCACACCCACTTTACCCTGTTCGAAAATACCGAACACGGCTTCCTGGTTTTCAGGGGCGATACCGGGGCCGGTATCGATCACTTCGAAACGGTAACGGTCCCCTTCTTCCTGGGTTACCCGTAATTCCACGCGGCCCGATTCCGTGAACTTGAAAGCATTGTCGAGCAGGTTGCTCAATACCCGGTGGGTTTTCTGCTCGTCCCCGAATACAGGAAGGGGTCGATCCACATCGCCCGTGATCGCCCACTCCAGTCCTTTGCCACGACACAAGGCCCCGTACCGGGAATCCACCTCCCAGATCAGGTCATTGAGATTGAAAGGATGAATATGCAGTTCTTCTTTTTGCGCTTCGATCTTGGAGATGTCCAGGACATCGTTGATCAATTGCAACAGCCGCGATCCGGAATGGTAAATTCCCTTGATCTTCGCCTTTTGTTTGGAATCGAGTTTGGGGTCTCGGTCCAGAATCTGCGCGTATCCCAGCACCGCATTGAGTGGGGTGCGGATCTCATGACTCATGTTGGAGATGAACAGGCTTTTGGCCTGATTGGCTTTTTCCGCATCTTTTTTCGCAACGAAAAGTTCTTCGGCCTTGGTCGAAACCTGTTTTTCCAGTTCCTCCAGGTGCAACACCAATTCATCCGTCATGTTTTTGAAGGACAGGGAGATGTCCTGGATGGGCTCGGTCTCTCCCACCGGGCTTTCACGTACCGAATCGGACAAGACCCTTTTCCGACTGGGACGGACACGGGGCCGGGTGGTTCGCATGAGTTTTTCCGCCGGCTGAACGAACCCGAAAATAAGGACCCCGCCAACAACCAGGGCAAGCACAATCAAGACACCCCATATGCTTCCCAGGCCCACACGCAAAACGGATACCGGTTCCAGAACCTCTTTCGCGTCCATTTGGAGGATGAGGGACCAGCGAAGACCGGAAACATTTTCAAACTTCCGCGACCGCTGGTAGGTGATCAGAGATGTCTGCCCCCCTTCTTCCTGGAAATAATAACCATTCTCTCCTGCCAGCACCCGCGACACGGGTTCCCACGAGGACAGGTCTTTTCCAAAAGGATGGATCCTTGCCGGACTCTTGCCGCCCTCGATGGCGCTGGCCAGGCTGCTTAAAATCACGGCCCCCTTGCCATCGACAAGGAAATAGTTGAGGGATTGGATGGGTTCCTCTTTTTTAAACTGATCCAGCAGATTGCGGATGACCACAATGTGAAGGCCGGCCTTGATCATTCCCACAAACCGGTTCTCGTCGTCCCGCAGGCGTACGGCGACGGTTGTGGAGAAGGAATTGGTGCTCTCATCGAACGCAATGTCTTCCACATACACGTCGTCTTCCGACTTCAATGCTTCCCTGTACCAGCTTTCGTCTGCCTGGTAATAATCCGTCGTGCGGGGGGAGGCGGCTATCAGCGCACCATACCGGTTGGTGGCGAAGATTTCGTTGAACACCTCCACGCCGTATTTCTTTTGCAGAAACCGGCGTTTTTCAGTGAAGGTTCGAGACAAGGGATTGTTCAGGAGAGTGCGGACCGCCCGGGTATCCTGTCCGGCCAGCCAGTCCTTGTCCATTTGCCGGATGAAGGCGTCGCGGTCCGGCAAGGCATCGAACTCCCGGTTGGATTGTTCGACCATTTCCATTATGGGCAGGCTGTGAGCCAGGATCTGGAGCTCCTCCCCACGCATGAAAAGGATGCGGTTAACAGACTCCAGCGTGCTTTCGGTCAAATGCTGAATTTCGCCTGCAATGCGTTCCTTGATAATGGACTGGGAATGATTGAGAAGAAAATAACCGAGCATTCCAACCAGAACGCCCACCAGCGCAATCAGACCAAAGATCTTCCGGGAAGTATTCATTGGCTATGGCCCCACCCCTTATTCGACGAACACCGATGATTCCCAAACGTCTCAAAATAAACTGAGGCTTCTTCGTTCTCCGACCGCTTTGCTCTCAATCCACCTCCGAACCGTTTTTGCATTGGCGGAACCTGGTCACACACCCATCCGTATTCCAAACGGATTTCTGCCTTCTCCCAAAACAAACCTTACTTTTATATTATCTGAAAACCATGAGGTTTTCTCCAAAAATAAGGTAAACAGAATATTTTTTATCTGATAGGCCCTCGGAAAAACCCAGCCTCCCTGAGATATGGTTTTGACCCAAAACCCAAAAACAAAAGGTCTTTCGCAGATTCGGGAGTTCAATGAATCCGGGACTTTCTGGACAATCGGATTCAAGCGGACCGGTCATTTTGCAATGAGGTTTCTCAAAACCGCCTTCCCTTCAACCCTCATTTCACCACATCTATTTTTCGCTTATCCGATATATGAACGATGAGGCCCAACCCGGGGATCACGGGTTTGTCTTTGAATGGAAATTTCCAAGGATGGGGCCTACTTTTATATAGGTGGAGCCTTTAAAACAAAGGTCCCCTGTTGTGCGTGCAGGTAACAAATAACAGCATCGAGGTTTGCCATGAACTCCAAAAAGCAATTCGACGAATTTTGGGCAACCATTCAAACGCGAATTCACCAGCATCCTGTCATCGTATACAACCCCTACTGCAAATGGTTTCGGCAGGGAACTTTCACCCTCAAGGACCTGATTCACCTGTTCACACAATTCGCCGTGTTTTCAAAGTGGTTCCTGCTCGTACAAATGATGCGCATGATGCACGCACCGGACCTGGAGGCGGAGGCGCACGCACGTTACATCCTGGCCAATGAACTGGGAGTGCACATCAACCCGGACGGCACCACCGAAAACCAGCCGTTCAAAACCCGGTGGGCGCACATCAACTGGCTCCGCGATACCGCCCAACCACTGGGCCTGAACCCGGAACTGCTGGGAAGCTGGGACGCGGCCACGCCTTCCACACGGCGTTTCATCCGCGGCCTGGAGGAAACCTACGGAAGCAAGGACGGGGAAGTCGGGCGCGGTGCCAGTTACGCCATCGAAACCTGGGCGGCCTGGGGCATCGGCACCTCCGAGGAGTCCAACAACTTCTGGAAGGAATTGATCGACGGACTCGAAATTTACAACGAAACCTGTCACGCTTATGGCGACCCCGCCATCCCGCTCGACTTCTTCGAGTTTCATTTCAACAGCGAGAAGGGGCATGGCGACAACGTACTGGAGGAACTGCAGCAGGCCTTCCACAAGCCTGACTTTGACAACGAAAAGTTCCTGCAGGCGGGAGAAAAGGCGCTGGACGCGATCTATACGTTCTGGATGGGACTCGACCGCGACCGCCACAACCGGGAAGCCATGCGGAACCATTATCCGCTCGTCGTGGGCGCCTGAATCAGTTAGGAGTACCGAAGTCCGCAAGAAAAATCAATCGGCCCGTGGGCGTGTCCCAACGGGCCGATTTTTTCGACTTTTGGGAGGGCGCCTCACCCGCCGCGTACGGCCAGCCTGCGGCCGTACAATTCCTCGTACTCCGCCATGCACCCGGCGTTGGCGATGACGTGCAGGTTGGCCGGAGGTTTGCCTGAGAACACGCCGCGTACCGCCAGTTCCACCTTCTTGCCGTTCATGGTTTTCGGCACCTCCCGCACATGGAACATTTCGTGCGGCACATGGCGCGGCGATTCTTCGGTCTTGAGGGCATGACGGATGCGTGCCTGCAAGGCATCGTCAAGCTCCACCCCTTCCGCCAACACCACGAACAGGATAAGGCGGATGTCCCCCGCCTCTTCCACGCCGATCACCACGCTGTCTTCCACCTCCGGCAAATTCTCCACCACGCGGTAGATTTCCGCGGTGCCGATGCGCACGCCGCCGGGATTGAGCGTGGCGTCGCTCCGCCCGTAAACGATGACACCGCCTTCCTCGGTGATGGTGATGTAGTCGCCATGCACCCACACACCGGGCACCTTTTCGAAATACGCACTGCGGTAGCGCGCCCCGTCCGGATCGTTCCAGAACGCCACCGGCATGGAAGGCGCAGGCGAGCGGCACACCAGTTCCCCCTGCGCCCCGACTACGGGTTTGTTCTCAGGACCAAGCGCCGCCACGTCCATGCCCAGCCCCAGACACTGGATTTCTTCCTCGCGCACGGGAAGCATGGGATTCCCCAACATAAAACAGGAGATGATGTCGGTGCCGCCACAGATGGATGACAACTGAACATCTTTTTTGATGGCGCGGTACACGTAACGGAACCCTTCGCGGTCCAGTGGCGAACCGGTGGAAAGGATCGCTTTCAGGCTGGAGAGGTCCGCCTCTTTTCCCGGCACCCGGCCCTGCTCCCGGTTGATGGCAAGGTACTTCGGGCTGGTGCCGAATACGGTGATTCCCGTTTCCTCCACCAACTGCCACAACACGTCGAGCGACGGGTACGCGGGCGAGCCTTCATACAACACGATCGTCGCCTGCCTCGCCAGCGCCGAGACCAGCCAGTTCCACATCATCCAGCCGCAGGTGGTGTAATAAAACACCACGTCGTCGGGACCGATGTCGGTATGAAGCGCGTGCTCCTTATGATGTTGCAACAGCGTGCCGCCGGCCCCGTGCACGATGCCTTTCGGCAGACCCGTCGTCCCGGAGGAGTACAGGATGAACAGGGGATCGTTGAAGCCCACCGGATCGAACCGCAACTCCACATCACCCCCTTCGCGCGCAAACTCCTTCCATAAAACTGCAGAAGTGAGACCGAGCCGGGATGGATCGTAATCGGGATCGAGATAGGGCACGACAACCACATCGCTGAGCCCCTTGATCTGCGGCACGAGTTTACGCAGACGGTCGTCGAGGGAATGCGCTTTGCCGTTGTAAGTGTATCCGCCCACCGTGACCAGCACCTTCGGCTCCACCTGGCCGAAGCGGTCGAGCACGCCCTGCAAACCGAAATCCGGCGAGCACGAGGTCCACACCCCGCCCACCGCCGACGTGCCCAGCATGGCGACCACCGTCTCCGCAATGTTCGGCAGGTAACCCGCCACTCGGTCGCCCTTCTCCACCCCCGCACGGCGAAGCGCCGAGGCGAAGCACGCCACCTGGTGGCGGAGTGTGTCGAAGGTCATGTGCGTGGTGGGACGCGTCTCCGAGCGGCTGATGATGGCCGTTTTGTTTCCCGGACCTTTCAGCAGGTTCGCCGCGTAGTTGAGTTCCGAGCCGTCGAACCACACCGCGCCGGGCATGGTTTTGGAAGAAAGGGTTTGCTTCGCCGGGCGGGTGAGATCGATTCCCGACTGGCGCAGGTAGTATTCCCAGAACTGTTCAAGACGCTTCACAGACCAGCGGTGCAGGGTGGAATACGTTTTGATATTGAGATCGAACTCCCGGTTCACGCCTTTAATAAACCGGGCCATGTGGGAATGTTGTGCCCGTTCTTTCAAGGGCCGCCAAAGGATCGGGTTCATCACCGTCTCCTTAAAAAAGTCGGATCAATCGCGTCACACCAGTTCAATCACCATCGCCGTTGCCTCGCCGCCGCCGATGCACAGACTGGCGCATCCGCGCCTCTTGCCCTGCGTCTTGAGCGCGTTGAGCAGAGTCACCAGGATGCGCGCGCCCGTCGCGCCGATGGGATGACCGAGCGCGATCGACCCGCCGTGCACGTTCACTTTTTCCGGGTCGAGACCCAGTTGGTCGTTCACCGCAAGCGACATCGGTGCGAAGGCTTCGTTGATCTCGAACAGGTCGATATCCTTGATCTCCAGCCGCACCGCCGCGAGCACTTTCCGGATGGCCTCCACCGGAGCCAAGGCGAAGGTATCCGGCGACTGCGCGTGCGCGGCGTATCCCAGGATGCGCGCCAGCGGTTTGTGGTTGGCCGACGGCTTGCCGACGATCAGCGCCGCCGCGCCATCGCTCAGTTTCGCTCCGTTTGCCTTGGTGATGGTGCCGCCCGGCTTTTCGAAAACCGGCGGCATCGAGTCGAACTGGTCCAGGTTGTCGAGATGAGGCTGCTCGTCGTGATCGACGGTCTGCGTGTAGGTGCGGTGCCATACGGGAATGGTGACCAGTTCCTTCGCCACGATGCCCTTGTCCATCGCCTTGCGGGCGCGGGTGTAACTTTCCTTCGCATACGCGTCCTGCGCCTCGCGGGTGTAACCGAGGCGGTGCGCGAGGATCTGGCTCAACTCACCCATGTGCCGGTTCTCATGAGGGTCCCACAGCCCATCGTGGATCATGCCGTCCACCATGTGCGCATTTCCCAGCTTGTGACCGCGCCGCATGTGCGGCACGAGGAACGGCGCGCGGCTCATGTTCTCCATGCCGCCGGCGACAACGAAATCGGACTGACTGAGACGGATCGATTGATCCGCCATCATCACCGCCTTCATACCGGAACCGCAGACCTTGTTGACGGTGGTGGCGCCAACGTTGTCCGGAATGCCGGAATGCAATGCCGCCTGCCGGGCCGGGGCCTGGCCCACGCCCGCGGTCAACACGTTGCCGAGGATCACCTCGTCGATGTCCTCGCCTTCGAACCCGCCGCGCTTGAGCGCTTCGCGGATGGCAAACGCCGCCAGCTCCGGTGCGGGCACCGGGGCGAGCGCGCCGTTGAAGCGTCCAATAGGGGTGCGCACGGCACTGTATATATAGGTGAAGGAATTTTCCCGGCTCATTAGAGTGACCTTTCAGGTTGACCCGTCATTTTTTGACCGTGGGGCGTTCCATGCGGAACCGGTCGGTGGTCTTGGCGTAAAAATCCGCGCCCATCCGGCCGACGTTGTTGAGCAGTTCGGGAGGGATGCCCTTCTGCCACTCAATGGAGGAAAGAGATTCGGAAAGATAAATTTCACGCACGTCGCCCAGCACCAGCGTGCCCGTGCCCGCACCGCTTCCCAAAGGAACCGTGCGGTTGAGTTCGCACACCAGTTGCACCGGGCTTTCGGCGATGAACGGCGGTTTGCCTTCGCCGCGCTCGATCACCGCCACTTCGGCTTCATCGAACTCGCTGACGCCGTAATCGAACGGGGCGGAACTCAAATTCGCCTTGTCCGCGGTCTCGTACGACACCACGCCCACCACGTACTCGCGCGTCGCCTTGATGTTTTTAAGCGTGTCCTTTTCCGACCCGTCGCGGTTGAAGAAAATGGAATTGGAGATCATCGGCGGGTTCATCGAACAGATGTTGAAATAACTGAACGGCGCGAGGTTGCGTTTGCCGTCGGCGGAGATGCTGGAAATCCACGCGATGGGACGCGGCTGCACGATGGAGTTCATCAGGTGGTACACGTCCACCCAGAAATGGTCCGCCGGCCGGATGGCGGCATAGCCGTTGTATTGGGTCATTTGCGGGTCTCCTGCCAGCTTTTGGGATAATCCGGGTCTTCCAGCGCCTCGCCTTCCGCCGTCAATGTCATCGGCGCGAAGGTATCGACCATCACCGCCTGCTCCTCGGTCTGCTTCGAGCCGATGGACCCGGCATACGCCCCGGGGTGGGGTCCGTGCGGAATGCCCGACGGATGGTAGCTGATCGAGCCGCGCTCGATGCCCTTGCGGCTGGTGAAGTTTCCGGAATGGTAGAACAGCAATTCGTCGCAGTTGACCGACGAATGGTAGAACGGGCACGGCACCGCCTTGGCATCGAAGTCCAGGGGCCTGGGCAGGAAACTCATCACCGCGAATCCGCCCCCCACGAAGGTGAGGTGCGAGGTGGGCGGCAGGTGCACGCGGCCGGTCTTCGGCTGGATGGCGTCGAGGTTGATCGCGTACGGGTACACGTAACCATCCCAGCCTTCCAGGCGGAAATAGTTTTCCGAGTAATGCGTGCGCGTGAAGGCGCCCTGCCGCTTGCGCACGATGGACACCGGCTCCTCGTTCTCGAACAGGTCCGCGTCCCACTCCGGATATCGAAAACTTCGCTCGGAATACGGCGCGTCCATTTTGAACTGTCCCGCGTCGTGACGGAACTCCTGGGGGATGTCGATGTCGCGCCTGCCCTCGACATACAACAGGCCCGGCGGGGTGTCGAAGCGGAAGCGGTAGGGACACGACCGCGGGATGACGAGGTAATCGCCCTCACGCAATTTTATCCTGCCAAACAGGCTTTGCAGTGTGGCAGAGCCCTTGTAAAGAAAGAACAGCTCGTCAGCGTCGTTGTTGGCGAAAAAGGTTTTCTCTTCCGCCGCCGGATGACACAGTCCGTAAGTGAGGTCGTCGTTGAACGCAAGCAGGGTGCGGCCCGCGATGAAATCCTTTTCCGGCTGAACCTGCCAGCCTCGAAAATGCCGTCGCTCCAGAATCGCTTCACCACGTGATGTGGGACGCCCCCACGCCGCTTCGCTATAGACCTCGCGCATCGACTCGCCCGTCGGAGGGTGGTGCATGTAGAGGATCGAATAAGGTTCCTCAAACCCTTCGCGGGTGAAGCAGTATTCGTTCAGCAGTTTCGATCCCGCATAATGCGCGGTGTGGTGCATGGGTGCGATGTTGCCGAGTTGCATGTAACGGAACATGAAGTTTCAACCGACCTTGTGGGTCAGCCTCCCTATGTGTTCGATTTCGAGTTCGACCACGTCACCGCTGTTCAGAAAACGGTCGAGTTCCAGGCCGCATCCGCCGCCTACGGTGCCGCTGGCCAGCACGTCGCCGGGGTACAGCGTCTGGTACTCGCAGGCAAAGGCAATGGCCTGTTCAAACGTGAAGTGTGACGAGCCGCTATTGGCTTCCGTCAGCAATTCCCCGTTCACCCAGGCACGCATGGTGAGGTTGCGCGGGTCGGGGATTTCGTCCGGCGTCACCATCCACGGGCCGAGGCCGGTGTTGAAGTCCTTTCCCTTCGCCGGGCCGAGCCCGACTTTCATGACCTCGGCCTGCAACGCACGCGCGGAAAAATCGTTGACGATGGTGTACGCGCCGATGCAGTCGGTGGCCTCCTTCTCCGACACGCCGCGGCATTCCTTTTTGAGGACCACGCCCAGTTCCAGCTCGAAATCCTTTTTCTCCTCGCCGGCGGGGAAGGTGACGGTGGTGTTGTGCCCGCTGAAACAGCGCGGGGAGCCGTTGTACCACACCGGGTACTGGTACCATTCCGGCGCCATCTCAAGACCGCGCTTGCTCCGGGCGGTCTTGACGTGCTGTTCGAACGTGTAGAAATCCATGAACGCCCCGGGTTTTTCCACCGGCGGCAGGAGCGTGACCACCTCCAGCGGCAGCCCCGGTTGTTCGACAATTCTGGACCACAGCGAATCCCCTGCGTGCAGGGCGCTGAGTGCCTCCACGGTATTCATACCGATCAACGGGAACACGTGGCCTTCATGGATCAGGCCGTCGTGAGGCGACTGTCCGGGTGCCACATAGCGCAACAGCTTCATGAAACCGACTCCTGCATTTCGATGGCCTCGAACAGGGCGCGGAAGTTGCCCTCACCGAACCCGGGATGCCCGCACCGCTGAATG
The DNA here is from genome assembly GCF_000341545.2 of Nitrospina gracilis 3/211. NCBI lineage: Bacteria > Pseudomonadati > Nitrospinota > Nitrospinia > Nitrospinales > Nitrospinaceae > Nitrospina > Nitrospina gracilis. The sequence continues at coordinate 1,377,311 of NZ_HG422173.1, read as the reverse complement.
ATTTCGAAGAAAAACGGACCCGCGTTTTCCTCATGGTAGAGACCGGACGCATCCTTGAGGAAAATCTGGAGCAGGTAATCGCCGTTTTCGCCGTCCACCAGGATGCCGGCTTTTTTCAGGTCCTTGATCTCTTCCCTGATTTTACCAATGTTCTGTTTGGCGATGCGCTCCGGAAGCATGTCGTAGTAGGTATCCGGCGTGTCGAGAAACTCGATTCCGCGTCCTTTCAGCGTCTCGACCGTTTCCAGAAGATTGTCCACCGCCAGCGCGATGTGCTGGATGCCCGCGCCGTGGTTGCGCTCGACGAAGGTCTGGATCTGCGATTCGTTGAAGTGCGGGTACAGCGGTTCGTTGGTGGCGAACTTCACCTGCGAACCGGGGTCGTACATGACCTGCGACGACAGTCCCGTGCCCTTGCGCCCGGACCGGGTGTCCGGCGTGTGGAACGACACGCTCCAGAATTTTTTGAAGTCGAGCACATGCTCGAAAAAATTGTAAACCGGATACAGCGTGCGGGCGTTGATCGTCATGTGGTCGATATTCTTGAAGGGGGACCGCTCCGCCGGGGGATGCGCCACCTTCTCAAACATGGGAATGTCTTCCTCGTTGCCCGTGATTTCGAGAAACGTGATTTCCAGAAACCCGATGGGCGTGGCGATGGTGACGAAGCGGTGGCGGCTGTCGCCCGCTTCCACAACCTTTTCCGGATGCACAAAGGTGGCGTGATGGTCTTTCAGGTAATCGACGGCGCGGTCGAGGTCTTCCACCTGCAGGGTGACGTTGCGGATGCCGGGGCACAGGATTTTGAGGTACTGCGCGGTGTAACTGTGGTTCGACAGGGGCGTCGATACCATGAGGCGCACGTCGTTGGCGGAAAAATAGATGGCTTTGCTTTTGAACCGTTCTTCCCATTGAGGGGTGGACCGGTGGGTTTCCACGAGGCCCATTTTCTCGATGTAAAAGTTACGGCTGCGGTCGAAGAAATCGACCACGAATTCCACCGAAAAAACCTTTTTGATGCCTAATCGGGAAGCTGTGTCCATGTTGCGACTCCGTTGGAAGTAAACCCATACAAACTTCTCTTAAATATAGGTCCCGGAAAACCGCTTGGCACTTAATATTTAGATGAGGATCCATGCAGGAGGGATTCGCTTTTATCCGCGAATTAAGAACCGATTATACAAACCATTTTCAGCATGGATTGATTTCGGGGCGGGGGACTTTCACCGTGGAGGTTTTATCCGTTCGCGGTGGCCGTGACAGGGATCGGTTTTTCCATCAAGGATAATATTTGCTATTTGGATTCATTTGCCCGAACCTGTTTTGAAAGGTTCACACCGAATCCTTGCCAGCCGTTGTATGAAATCTTATTTCACGCATCCATTTTGCGCACCCGCCGTTTTGATCGGGCTCTATGCCGCCACCCGCCTGTATTCCCTTCTGGGCCTTCCCATGGTGTTCGATGAAGCCATCTACCTGCGCTGGGCCGACATCATCCGGAACGACCCCGCTTCCCTGTTCGTCTCTGCGGTGGACGGCAAACCGCCTTTCTTTTTCTGGCTGAACGCAATCACGCTGGGCTGGTTCGACGACCTGCTCGTCTCGTCGAGAGTGATTTCAATGGTGGCCGGGGGGCTGGCTGTGGCGGGGCTGTGGCGGATCGGTGCGCTCCTTTTCTCCCGCCACACGGCGGGGCTTGCGGCGTTGATTTACCTGTCCCTGCCCCTGGTTTTGACCCATGACCGGCTGGGCCTGACCGATGCCCTGCTTGCGGCCTTCGTCATCTGGACGGTTTATGCCGGGCTGCGTCTGGTCAGGGACGACGCGCCTTCATGGCGCTGGGCGTTTGCGCTGGGGACATTTGCGGGACTGGGTTTCCTCACCAAAACACCGTTACTGATGTTTCTTGCATTGCCCGTGGTGGCGGTGTTTTTGTTCAACCATCCAAGCAACCTCGAACTCTGGAAACGGTTTTCGGTGAGCGGTGTGGTTTTCGGGATCCTGGTCCTTCCGTTCCTCCTGCATGAACCCGATTATCTCTTTTCCAATGCAAGCAAGGTGCTGCATCACAAGGTTCCTTTACTGGATACTCTGACTGCGGTTCTCACCTTCGACCATCCCCGGCTCCTGCCCCACCTGAGAGAACTGTTTGAAGTGGGGCTTTTGTACATCACGGTACCAATCATGACCCTTGCGGTAGTGGGAACGGGAGTGTGTCTGCGTGCCCAACCCGGCATCGCTGCGTTTCTCCTGCTGTGGTTTTTTCTGCCAACGGCCGTGTTCCTGATTCTGGCCGAGGTGGCCTATCCGCGCTATTTTCTGGTGGCCCTGCCGCCGCTCTCAATCCTGACTGCGGAAGGCCTGCGCTTTCTCATGCGGTATGTCCATGAAACGCTGAAGCCGCTTTCTCCGGTTGTGGCGGGGACGGCAGCCATTGCTCTGGGAGTGGCCTGCCTGATTCCGGCGTGGAAGTGGAACATGCACTACCTCATTGAACCGGAAAAAGCAGCCTGGACCGAACTTGACCACTGGCAATACGTCAGGTATCCCCAGGGACCCTATGCCGTCAACGATGCGGTCAACTTTCTCAAGAACGAGAGCCGCAACGGACCCATTGCCGTATTCACCACGTTCAAGCTGGGCATTCCGAGCGACGCGCTCTATATGTATCTCAAGGACCAGCCGGGGATTGATCTCTTTGAAGCGTGGCGTCCGATCTCGTTTCCCCGCTCGCTGAGGAGCGCGCAGGAGTTCGTTACCGTCGCATCCAAATACCAGCCGAAGAAACGGCGCGTCGTTCCGGTTCAGGAATTGCAAGGCCGGAGGCTTTACTTTGTCGGCAGTTTGAGGATGTTTCCACTGGACCGGGTTGTGGCGGAAAATCCGGAATTGCGGCTGGTGAAGTTATACGACGACGTGGGGCCGTATGAGGTGTTTTCGTTCGCCATTTTCGAATGGCCCGGCGAAGGTCCGCGGTCATGGCAGAATTGAAATCCCCTTCCTGATTCCAACCTACGCGGAAGGGGGGAGGAGGTGAGGTTCACGGCTCTGTGCCTGCCCCATCAGAAACACAGCGCCGGGTTGGCCTCGGCAAAAAGCGGGTCCGAGCATTGGGGAAGCGGTTTTCGGGGCGTTTCGTTTTTTTGACCGGATTTTTCCTCTGTCCCCGGCTTGGCATCCGTTGGGTCTTCCACGCCTTTGGAATCGGGTTCTGTCTCCGGCTCGCAGGATGCGGAATCGGATTCAGAAGGGCCGACCTTCAAGGACATGATTTCCTGGCAGTCCGGAGTGGGATCGGTTTCCGAAGACTTCGGGCCGGCAAGTATTGGAGTTATGCCCGAACACAACATGGCGACCCCAATGACAAGAAGCTGCACTCTACGGGCCGTTGGGATCCTCATGGTTTCCTCCTGACGAAAGTGTCCATGATAAGGGATTACGGTCCTTCGGGAGAATTCACTCCATCGAAGCTGGAGGCGGAGTTTTATTTGAGTTCAAGGTCTCCAGTTTGTATTTCCCGATCAGCGCGTCCACCTGGTTGCGGAATGCATCGGACTTGACCAGTTCATGGCTCCATTCGTTTCCGGCCAGGCCCGCTTCCCGGCTGATGATCGGCATCTTCTGCTTCCATTCCTCCCAGAACGGATTTTCGAACATGCCTATGAGTTTTTTGATCACTTCATGGGACATATGACTGTCGTACACAGGCACCACGCGATCGATGAGGTCTTTCATCTCCTCGTCGCCAACGAGACCGTAATATTCTTTCCAGAAGGCATCCGGCACTTTCGGGTATGAAGAGGCGATCATGGTCCCGTAGGCATCCAGAACCCCATCTTTCATATAGTCCAGTTGCTGGTAAATTCCGGAGACGCGGAGCAGTTTGCGAATATCGCGTTCCTTTTGAGGATCGATTTCCGCATGCCCGGCGCTCAATCCCAAAAAGCACCATGACACCAGCGCCACCATGAGTCCGGTTCCGTTTTTGATCCAGTTCATAGAGAGTCTCCCGCTTCATTCCAAGTGGAATTTCATTATACGGGATGGTCCGCAGGCCGGGCCAAAATAAAAAGCCCGGCACCCATAAAGGGCGCCGGGCAGGTTATGTGCCGCTCGTGACCTGAAATTACATGCAGGCCGGGTTGAACGGATCCGAACCGTCACAGGTTGCCGAAGGCTGAGGCTCGGGTTCCGTCGTGGTCGGAGCCGGTTCCGTCGTTGTCGGAGCCGGTTCTTCCACAGGTTCCGGAGTAGGAGCCGGCGGAGGCGGTTCGGTATTGTCCGGTTCGCAGGTAGCCAGACGGGAGTGGAGTTTGTTCGCCTTGGACTTGCCCATGTCACTGGCCTTGTCACAGGCTTTGCTCTTGGCGGCTTTCATATTGCTCGCCATCCGCTTCCAGGCTTTCTTATGTTTGGCCTTCTTTTCTTCAGGGGCGTCGTTCCACATTTTCTTTCCCCAGGCCTTCACCTTCACCACCATATGCTTGAAGGATTTCCAGTTAGCATCGTCACCCCTGTCCGACTTGTGAGCCAGGGCCGTGCCAGTCATTCCAAGGAAACTGACGAAAAACGCGATCATCATGGTTGCGATGATTTTTTTCATTTGGGGTTCCTCCGTTTTCTTTTTGAAATCTGGTTTACCCGTAATCTATAAATTGATTTCCTTTACCCCCTGTTTATTCCAGATTCGTGCCAAACCACGCCCATTTCCGCACGCCCCAACTCACTTTTATGATTTTTCAATAGTTTTTGGATTTCAAAATCTGGAGTGGCACCAGTTTTATCGGCAAGCCATAACAAAGGCTGACAAAATTTGTCAGATTTTTATGAAATTTCGTACAGATTCCGGCCTTTCCGGCCCCGCCGGTCTCAATTCCGGACACGGTTTGCCTGTCATGGAACCGGTGATTCGGAATCGATGCTTGCCAAACCACAAAGGGGGAACATATTGAAGGGTATGCACACATGGGATGCCACCTGTTGCCCGCAAAGGGAGAGGGGCCAGGGCGGATGTACCAACCCACCACACTCAGGAGGGAGTTGGGTTATGAATACGAAAACAAATTGGATTGCAGGAATCTTAATGGCCGCATGCCTGCTGGTTCCCGGCCTGGCGGCGGCTCAGGAAAGCAGCACCACCCCGGCCACAGTCAAAATGACGGTGATCAAACCGGGAGAAGCACAACGCTGCAAGACGGACTTCATCGTGGAAAACATGGCGGGAGAGACAGCCGATCTCAAAGTCGTCCTGGGACACAAGGTTTATGTCGATGAACTGCTGAACCCTCAGGAACGCCGCGCATTCAGCCTGCCTGGAACCTTGCTGACGGCAAAATTTCATGGCCATGATATCCCGAAAGACAAGGATGAGGCAGTCATTATCAATCTCGGGCCGAAATCTGACATCCGGCTTCGCTGCATTCAACTGCCGGAGAATCCCAAGCCTCAAAAAGATGAACTGGCGGTATTTAAATAACCGGTGCTCCGCTTTTCTGGGTGAAAAGGGAATTCCTTCCGCGAAACCCCTTCGTCCCGGCCCTGAAAACAAGGGCCGGGACCGGGTTTCTTGTCATACGTCCACTGCATTTTGAGGGTATTTTTTAAGCAGGTCCTCGAATACCCGGTCGCGCACCGGCTCCATCCCCCAGCCAAAGCGGTCTTCCGCTACCAACAATGATTCCTCTGCCGACCCCGGGTCGCGTTTGAGGGCAAAACGAATGCCCGGGTAGTTGGCGTAGGAACGTCTTACTCCGGACGATGGAAAATTCGCTTTCTCAAAGGAAAGCACCCGGTCCCAGTTCAACCATTCTCCGGTACGCGGGTTTTTCACCTGAAGGACATCTCCTTTACGCCGCAGCCCGCGAATGGAGCACAGATGAACCAGTCGGGAGAAGGTCTGGTGGGAAAGGCCGCAGGTGGCAATGATCAGGAACACCAGGGCCCACATCTGTGTTCCCGCTGCCCAAAGGATGCCGCTCATCAGCCCCGTTACCAACGACGCGAGAACAACGCCCATATGAAACAGATTGAAGGTGGCGAGCAGGATAGTCAGAAAATTGTAGCCTGGGTAGCGGTTCAAGAACATGGGTATGGAGGGTGTGATTTTTTGAAGTAGACCGTCCCGGCAGGGCCCGTTGATTTATTCTTGCAGAAAACACAGGAAAGGTCTAATGGCTTTTCCCCGAAAGGGAGGGGACCTTCTTACAGCACCGGGGGAACGAATCAGGAAAAGGGTGTCTTTCCGGACAGCCACTCGAAGTATTCACCAAACTGGGAAAATCGATGCACCCCAGGCATGCCCTCTGGAGCGCCCGCTCCCCCAACTATCAATTCCACGCTTGGAAACAATCCTTTTCTCAACTCAGTGAGTTGGGATTCCACTTCGCTTTTGGACATCCATGAAGATACGCTGACAGCCAGAAGGAGGGCTCCGGATTTTCGAGTGGCATCTTTTATATCCTGCACAGGCGTGTCGGCTCCCAGATACAGAATCTTGAACCGGGTGAGCGAGGTGATGACAGCGCACATCAGCAGGCCCAGTCGGTGTGTCTCCCCGGGCAGGGTGGTGAGCACCACAATGGACCCTTCCTTGCGGTCATTGAGCGTACGCCATTTGTCCGCAAGAAAATCCGACAGCCTTTCCGACGCGAAGTGTTCCTGAGAAACCGTAAGCTCTCCCATGGCCCATCCCTGACCAAGACGCTTCAGAAAAGGACCCGCATAATCGAGTACGAATGACAATGGACCCTGCCGCCCCCACTCTTCGTGCAAACTCTGGGTGAGGCTCGCTTCGTCATAAAGATGCACGGCCCGAATCCATTTTTCGACAATGAGGTTCCTGCTTGCCTGCCCGGACGCCGCACCTTCCACAACCGGAGAAACCCTGGAAGCCCTGCCAGGCCCGACCCCTAGCAAGGCCTGCAGTTCTTCCAGGGAAGCTCCCACCACTCGTCCGGCACGGAACCCGGAATCCAATGCCTGCGCCACCGCTCTCAGCCGAGGAACTTCATCCCGCGGATAGCGGCGGTGCCCCGAAGGAAGGCGGTGCGCCTGAGGCGTCCCGTACCTCTTTTCCCAGATGCGGAGGGTGTGTGTGCTGATTCCCGTCAGCCGCGACAGTTCTCCGATCGGTATCCATTGGGCAATTTCGCTCATGGCATTCATGTTTCCGATTCCTTCCTTATTTCTCAACAATGCACCCGCACGGTTGAATCCTTGCTCTCGTTACGAACCTGGGCAACGTCATCCATGTACACTGTTTTTCCCAGCTGCTTGGCAAAAGACAGGCTTTCCCTAATCGAATACAATCGCTTTCCGTTGCCTGTGATGGCATCGTTGCTGAACTTCTCGATACCAAGATCAACCCGCACTGTCGCTCCCGTCTCTGAATCGTTTTCAATCACAAAATCATTCTGGCAGCTGGTGACCCAGCCGGGCTTGAGAAGCACGGTGCTATTGGGTCCATGCATCCATTCGTAACCACCGATTTTTGTTTCGCTGGCGGGGGCTTTCACCGCAGGGGCAAGAATCAGGGCGCACATTATCATGATCGCGAAACTTTTTCTAATCGTATTCATGGTTGTACTCCTCTTGTCAAAATTGGTTGAATTCGTTTTGCTTCCCTGCCTTGCGGACCGATCAGAACCGGTCCGCGTTGTTGGATACCGTACGCTCGGCGACCACGCCCCCTTGCAGTTTCCGGTGCACCACCAACCCACCGGAAGTGCGCATGGCCATGTAGGGCAGGTCCATGATGTCCGCCTGAAACGCATTCCCGATTCGAATGCCGTACTCATCCAGAAGAGTATGCTCGAACTCACTCAGTCCGACGAAGGCCGGGCCGGATGTGCTGTTGAGACGATCCATTACTTTTTCGTGGGTGGTGTTGGAAAAAGTCCACTCGATGTGACGGACGGCATGGTCATGTCCGGCATGGCTCTCTCTTGCATTCTTCATCATGAAGGCAATTCCTTCCAATTCACGAACCGGGATGGTCTCGGTTGCGGCGATGCGGCTCATGTCAGCAATATTCAGGATGCGGAGACCCATCGTGGTCCGCTCCACGTTCAGCACGTGCCCGTTGTAATGACTTTTGAAACGGTTGTTCACCTTGATCCCATAATGATCGAACTTTCGCTGTTCGAACTTGGAGAGACCCAGCGTTCCCAAAGACTTCGTGGCTTGAAAACTGCGGTCGATTTTGGCCTGAATGGTTTTGGAAAATTCCCATTTCACCGGAACCATGGAATGATTGTGCACTGAAGAGGCCCAGGCGGTGCCGGACATGGAAAGAAGAAGAGAAAAAGGGCTGCTGTTTTTTTATTTGGTGGAAGCGTTTCATTGCGTACCTCCTTATTTGAAATCCCGTTGGTCTGACGTGACGAATTCACGCGTTTTCATTAATTGTCTAATATCAATTTTATACAAATATTAAGAATTGTCAATATTTATTTAAACAAAAATAACAAATTTGTCTAATTAATTTATAACTTATTGATTTTTAAGTTAATAATTTTTGAAAATAAGGAGGCAGTTGGGATTTTTTACGTTTACAGTGGGCTTGTTCAAAAAGAATCAGTTAAAAACTTAGACAAATGACCGGGGATGAAAAAACCGTAGAGATAGGGGAGGTGGAGATATTCCAGGGGAATGGAAGAAATGAGGTCAGGATTCTTCCGCCGGGGTCAAGGCGGCCTGGGCGACGTCCTGAAACAATTTGAGGGCCTTTTCTCGCTGGAGGGCATGGTCCACAATCGGGTCCGGGTAATCCTTACCCAAGCGACATCCGGTTCTTTCCTTTTCGGAATCAGGCGCATCGTGTGGCCAGTGAATGTGGGTGTTGGAAAACGCGGCCAGCTCCGGCACGTTTTCGCGGATGAAGCGTCCTTCCGGGTCGAAGTTCTTGGATTGGGTGACAGGATTGAAGATGCGAAACCACGGCTGGGCGTCGCAACCGGTGGAAGCGCACCACTGCCAGCCGCCATTGTTGGAAGCGAGTTCGAAATCGATCAGATTTCTTGCAAACCAGGCTTCCCCCTTACGCCAGTCAACGAGCAAGTCCTTGACCAGAAACGATGCCACCACCATGCGCAGGCGGTTGTGCATCCACCCGGTGCGGGCGAAGTGCCGCATCGCCGCATCGATCAATGGATAACCCGTCTCTCCCGCGCACCATTTTTTGAAATGGGATTCTTTTCCCGGCCAACGGATGCTGTCGTATTCGGGACGGAACGCGCCACGAACCACATAGGAATAGCGGTCGAGGATGGTCTGGTAAAAATCGCGCCAGATCAGTTCCGACAACCAGGTTCGCGCGCCCTCATTTTTTCTGCCCATGGCATTGCGCACGAGTTCCCGAATGGAGATGGTGCCGAAACGCAGGTGCACGGAAAGGCCTGATGTTCCGTGCTTCAAGGCGGGAAAGTCGCGGTCTTTGTGATATCGGTGGATGTATTTCTGAAATTTTCTCCAGGCGGCGCGGGCACCCTCCTCCCCCGGTTGAACCCACAGCTCGTTCTCTTTAAAACCAAGGGATCCGAGGTCCCAGGGCTCGATCCATTCCTTGAAAACTTTTACCGGTGCCAGCCGTTTCAGGTTTGGCTTTTCCTCCGCCACATGTTCGGGACGCAATGCCCCCAGCCAGGCATTTTTATACGGGGTGAATACCTTGAACGGTTCCCCCTGTCGCGTTGCGATGTCCGGATATTCGAACACGACCTGATCCATATAAGAATGAAACGTCACATCCCAGATCTTGAGTTTCTGTTCGACGATGCGGTCGCGTTTTCTGGCGTAAGGATCGTAGTCGCGGTTGGTGAACACCGCATCGACTTTCAATTCCTGGGCAAGACGGGGAATGTCCAGTACCGGGTCGCCGTGGCACACCAGCAGGTCGGCCCCTTTTTTAACCAGCCGCGCCTGCATTTCTTTCAGGGAATGATGGATGAAGTTGACCCGCCGGTCGTCCTTGTCTTCCAATTTGCGAAGGATGTTGGTGTCGAACACAAACACCACGATCACCTCGCGGGCTTGACGGGTGGCAGCCGTAAGCGCGGTGTGATCCCGAAGACGCAGATCGCGCCGGACCCAGCACAAGGCTCTTTGGTAAACGGCCATAATTGGAGTTCCGATTTTTCAACAATCTTCCCATTGTATCCCGTGAGGACGGGATTTGTGTGGATTAAATGGAGAAAGGTTGCCCGGATGGACTCAATTGCGGGAGATGAGGTATTCCCCGCCGGCGGCCATAGGCCTGGAAATCGTGGATGTGGTGCCGTCGCTCCAGCGGATTCCCACCCGGCTCACGAAATCGTGCGCGCCCAGGCCGAAATGCGCGAACGCCGCGTCAAACGAGTGAAAACCGCCCCCGGCGCGGATTTCCCGCATCTGGTGGCGGCCGCCTTCCGGCCCGTAATGGAGGGTGATGCGGCAACCGATGCAGTTGCGGTTGCCTTGCCCGTCCTGCAAACGGAAGGTGATACTTCTCTTTTCGCTTTCGCCGTTTATATAAATTTTGAATGGGCCGTACAGCGTGTTGACCACCAGGTCCAGGTCGCCGTCGCGGTCGAAATCGATGTAGGTGTAGGTGGAGCTGTGGTCGAAGTCCTGCAGTCCGAACTCCTCCTCCGCCTGGAGAAAGGTTTTTCCCTGCTGGTTGTGGAAGAAATTATTGGACGTGTACTCCTGCGTGATCAACACGCCGTTCACCACGTAAAGATCCTGCCACTCGTCGTTGTCGAGGTCCACCCAGCGCGCGTTCCAGCTCCATTCCGCCGTGGTCACGCCCATCATCTCGGACACGTCTTCCATCGTGTGGTCCGTATTTCCTTTCAGCATGACGTTGGACATGCTGCGGAAAGGGATTTCTTCATCGCGGTTGTACTGTTTCCAGTCTGCCTCAAAATACAAATCGCACATCTTGTACCCCAGTACGTGGCCGGGATCAATCCGGTCGCAGAGTTCGGGATCGTCGTTGCGCGTGGCGAGGAGCGCCATGCGCGTCACCATGCAGTCGCCGATGTCGCGCCGGTTGCCGAGCACACTGCACCGTTCGTGGATATCCTGTTTTTCCGGATTGAGCAGGGTGACGAGTTGCATCAGGGTGTCGCACTCCCGGCGGGCCAGCACCTGCGTGCCTCCATCGCAGAAGGTGCGTCCGCGTTCCTGCATGAACGTTCCGAAGATGTTCGACACGACATCGATGCCCCGGCTCATGCCGATGTTGGCGAGGTACAGGTCCGGCACCAGATCGTTGTCGATGTCACCGGTGTCCATGCTCATCGTGTTTTCGGTGGTGATGGGGATGACCCCATCCTGCCTTTTGATCTTGCGGAACGCGCCGCCGCCTTCGCCGAAATAATACGTGTCTGCCACGCGGTAGTCGTTGCCCACCGTGAGGTCCTGCACCGCATCCCCGTTGAGGTCGGTGAACAGCACGGTGTGCGTCTGGCCCGGAATGCCCGGCAGGGGTTTCACTTCAAATTCCAGGTTGTCGTTCAGCACCAGTTGATTGGCCGCGTTGGTCACGGGCGTGCGGGTGAGGATGCCGAGATGGTAATTGCCGTTGGCGATGTCGAGAAAGCCATCACCGTTCACATCGGCGAATGCCAGAGCGCTGGTCAGCACCGTGTCCCCGTTGGGCACGCGCACCACCTGGGGGGTCTTTCCGGACTTGCCGGGGTTGTGCCACAGATAATTGCCTTCGTGGAACGTGGTGACGAACACGTCCAGCCAGCCATCGTTGTCCAAATCCACCACCGCCACACTGATGGCCTCTTTCCCCGCGATCTCGCCCAACGGCACATCCAGCTTTTCAAACCGCCGTCCTTCGACATTCTGGTAGGCCTCGAAACCATTGTCCGTCGCCGCCACCACGTCCACCCAGCCGTCGCGGTTGAGGTCGCCGGAAGCCACGCCCCGGCCGAAATAAAAGGGGTCGATGAAATTGCGCGGCGTCAGTTCATTGGAATACGTGATGCCCATCTCCGGTCCTGGAACCGAACGGAACATTTTCCCCGTTTCGTTGCGGTTGCGTTTGCCATGCGGCGTGAACGCGACACGCAGGCCATCTTCCTCAAACAGCAATTCGGAGGAACGCGGCGAGGTAGGCACGTACTCCATCCGCTCCGGCGGAGATCCTCCCGTATTCAAGTTGGCTGAAACTTTCACCAACGGTTCTTTGGGGGCGCTGGCGACAAACGCATCATATTGTTCCAGCCATTGGATGTGGCGGTAGGAGGAAAACTTGTCCGCCGCCAGGCCGACGCCCATGCCAACCACGGCGACGATGACGAACAACTTCACCGCCACCCACGTCGAGAACGTGCGCGACACCACCATAGCCGAATACACGCTGAACGTCCCCAGCGTGAACAGCAGGGTCATCACGAATCCGTCCGCCAGTTTCGACATCATCATCGCCTGCGTGAGCATGATGTCGAACGCGATGGGCAGAGGCAGAAACGTGCCCAGCACCGCCAGCACGCTGAGGTTGCGGACGTCCGGTTGCAGGCCGATGAATCGGTCGAGAGTGATGAGATGGCTCAGCACCGCTCCCATCAGCCCGGCGAGGAGCATCAGCGGGAACGTCCGCACAAAAATGTACTTAAAGGAACGAAAAAAATCCTTCACCGCGCCCACAAACGCCTCGCCCCAGCTTTCCTTCTCCACCACCTCCACATCGCAGGCGTCGAACACCGGATTCGGTTTCTTCTCTTCGTTCCGTTTTCTTATGGGCGCGTTCTTGGAGATGAACGGCACAATGAGCAACACCAGAAGAAACGTGGCGCCGACTTTCAACACCGCCATGTAAAACGGAAAAATAGAAAACAACATGGTGAGCACGACGATGTTCAACGTGGGCGAGCTGAACATCACCGCGAGCGCCGTTTCCATCCGGCTTCCCGCGTCGTAGATTCCCTTGGCGATCGGCGCGACGCAGTTCACGCACACCCCAAGCGGCGTTCCCACCATCATTCCAAGCAGGCTGTTGCGAAAACGGTTGGGCGAAGGCTTTTTCGGAAGGTAAGACAACAGGGCAAGAAATCCACCCGCCAGCACCAGGCCGAAACTCATGCCCTTCCAGTTCGTCTCGTACCAGTTGAGCGTGGTGTACATTATGCGCGTCGTCAGATCCGCTCCCGGTGGAACATGAAAGTGCGCTTCATGGGACAGCTTGTCCTCGAAGGCCTCGGTGCCGGACATGGCGGCTTTACTGCTGAGCGCGGGGTAACGCGACATCAGCCAGAATCCCACCGCCACGCACAAACAGAAAACAGCTACGAATACGACACGCCGGTTACGGATCATTGGAACTCAAATCTGGGGTAAATTCTTATATGAGAACGGATAATCTCGCTTTCACATACACTCGGTTTTCGGGAAAGAAATAAGGTCTCATTGTATCCAAAAAGAACTGAAATTCCTACTTATGGAAGGAAAAAGTCTTGGCTTGTTTTCCCACAGACCCAATTTTTTCAAATTCTTTTGAATAACCGTTGGCTTCCACCCGGCGGCGCATTAAAATAAAAGGGTTGGATGGATTCACAAGATCCTGTTGAAGTGAAAACCGAACGACCTGTCGATTTGTGGGGGTGGATGATATGCCGATCAAGTTCACACACGTCGATCTGAGGGAGGAAGACACCACCGAGTCGTTTTTCTCTCACCAATTTCTGAGCGCCCGGATCAAAACCGGGCACGAGTCCAACGAGGGGTTTGACCCCATATTCACTGAAGGGCGCAGTGACGAGTGGCTGGAGGCCAACTGGAAAGAAGTCAAGGACAACGACCTGATGTACGAGGAAGACGTCAACCAGTACATCACGCTGACGCTTTCCGAACTGGCCAACCCCCGGTCGCTCGCCTGCTTGAACGAGTACCTCATCGATATCAACTCCGACGCGGGGCGCATCGCCGTGTCGCTCAACAGCAAGTCCAACCGCTTCACCCTGTTTCGCGTGAACGCGGACTTTCTTTTGCTGAACCTGGGGCTGTTCCGCTCCGACCTGTACCGGGACAGCGAGGCATACATGGACAAGGGCGGGTCTTATTATTTTTCCGCCGCCGCCAGCCTGAAGTCGCTTCAGGGTGGGCGCACCGGCCTGTCCGACGTGATGGAAAAACTGTCCATCAACTTCGGCAAATACGTGGAAATCTTACGGCAGATGAAGCAGGACGCCGACAATTACCTGAGCTTTCACACGAAGATTCCGGAAGCGGAAATGAAGCAGTTGGAACACCTGCTGACTCTGGAAGTTCAGAAGAAAAACAAACCCGGCCCCGGATAAACCGGGGACCGGCTTACCGCAACGTGACGGTTCTGGCGGATTCGCCGGGTTCCACCTGCCGCCCCGCCGGACGGCATCACCACCCAACCCGCAATCAAGGCATCCCTCCGAGTGACGGGAACCGGAACGCGGTTCCTGGAGACGGCACACCCCAATCATGATCCTTCTGCAAACGACAGGACGTTTCACCCTCGACTTCATCCAGAAACTGGGTGTACGGCTGATTTTTCTTGTGCAGGTAATCGGCTGGGCGCTCCGTCCTCCTTTCAAGTTACGCGAGGTGGTCAAACAGACCAATTTCATCGGCGTCAAATCCCTGTTCGTCATCCTTCTCACTGCCGTCTTCACCGGCATGGTGCTCGGCATGCAGGGCTATTACTCGCTCCGTAAATTCGGATCGGAAGGGTTGCTTGGCTCCGCTGTAGCGTTGACCATCATCCGCGAGCTGGGTCCCGTACTTGCCGCGCTCATGGTTACGGGCAGGGCTGGCAGTGCCATTGCCGCGGAAATCGGCATCATGCGCATCTCCGAACAGTTGGACGCACTGGACACCATGGCCCTCAGCCCGCTCAAGTACGTGGTCATGCCAAAGGTCGTCGCGGCGCTCATCGCCATCCCCCTGCTCACCGCCATCTTCGACGTGGTCGGCATTTTCGGCGGTTATATGGTTGGGGTGCACATGTTCGACGTCAGCGCCGGGTCGTTCATCAGCGGCATGGAACTCAGCGTGGAGTGGAAGGACGTGTACAGCGGCATCGTCAAGTCCATCTGCTTCGCGCTCCTCATGGTGTGGATCTGCTGTTTCGAGGGCTACTTCGTCGAGCGTTACAGCGGCCACGGCGCGGAGGGCGTGAGCCAGGCCACAACACACGCGGTGGTGCTGTCTTCCGTCAATATCCTTGTCTGGGATTACGTCATCACTTCCTTCATGATCTGAGCCCATGATCCAAATCAAAAACCTGCAAAAACGATTCGGCAGTCAGGAAGTACTGAGAGGGGTGAACCTAGAAATCCCGGAAGGTCAGATCACCGCCGTCATTGGGCGGAGCGGTACCGGCAAGAGCGTTCTGCTGAAACACATCATCGGCCTGCTCAAACCGGATGCCGGCACGGTGACGGTGAACGGCGATGACATCACGAAAGCCGACGGACACCGCCTCAACGAACTGCGCAAAAAGTTCGGGATGCTGTTTCAGAATGCGGCGCTCTTGGACTCGATGAGCGTGTACGACAACGTCGCCTTTCCCCTGCGCGAAAAAACGAAGTTGAAGGAAGCGGAGATCCGGGAACGGGTCGAGAAGGGCCTGGCCAACGTCGGCATCGTCGGCATGAACCACAAGTTTCCCGCGGAACTCAGCGGCGGTATGAAAAAACGGGTAGGACTCGCCCGCGCGCTGGTCACGCAACCGGAAATCATCCTGTTCGACGAACCCACCACCGGCCTCGACCCCATCATGAAAAAAGCCATCCACCAGTTGATCTTCGACACCCAGCGGCAGTTCGGCTTCACCGCGATCATGGTGAGCCACGACATCCCGGAGGTGTTCGACTTCGTCGACCGGGTGGCCATGCTGTTCGACGGCGTCATTCACGAAACGGGCACACCGGAGGAAATGAAACAATCTGAGAACGCCGCCGTGCGGCAGTTTTTGAACGGGGATCTCGACGGCCCCATTCAGATCAATTAACAACTGACAACCCCGGCTCAAATCGGGTATCCTTACAATCGAATGGAAGGTAATCGGGAGACTTCTTTTAATGAATAGCCGCCGTATTGAAATCGTCGTGGGCCTGTTCGTGGTCGCGGGCATCCTCAGCCTCGGATGGCTGTCGTTCAAGCTCGGCAAGAAAGAACTCCTCGGCACCGACCACTACTCGGTGTTCGCCGACTTTGAAACCGTGTCCGGCCTGCGCCAGAATGGTGAAATCGAAATCGCCGGCGTGGTCATCGGCAACATCGGCAACATTGGTTTGCACAAGGGCATGGCGCGGGTGGAACTCAAGATCCGCAACGACATCACCTTGCCGGAAGACACCATCGTGTCGGTGAAAACCCGCGGCCTGATCGGCGACAAGATTTTGAGCTTATCCATGGGGGGCTCGGAAGAAACCGTTCCGCCGGGAGGCGTATTGTTTGAAACCGAACCCGCCCTCGATCTCGAAAGCCTGATCAGCAAGGCGGTTTTCGGCGACGTTTGATCATTCCAATTCCACGGAATCCGTTTATGAAAAATTCATTGGTTTGCAAACTGTCTCATGGAGCCCTGACCTTGCTACTGACCCTCACCCTGGTCTCCAGCGCATGGGCTTCTGCGGTGACCGACGGGCTGAAATCCACCATCGACCGGGTCATCAACGTTGTCACCGACGACAAGTACAAAAACGACCCGCAGGCGCGGCGCGCCAAATTACGCGGCATCATCAACCCCAAGTTCGATTACATCGAAATGGGCAAGCGTTCGCTGGCCAGAAACTGGCGTGACCTCAGCCCGCAGGATAGAAAAGACTTCATCGATCTGTTCGGCCAGCTTCTGGAAAACTCCTACGCCAAAAAAATCGAGTCGTATCAGAACGAAGAGATCCTGTACGTCGATGAGGTCATCAAGGGCAAGTACGCCATGGTGAAAACCGAGATCAAACGCAAAAACGATGTCATCGGTGTCGATTACAAGTTGATCCAGAACGGCAGTGACTGGCAGGTGTACGATTTCATCGTCGAGGGCGTGAGCCTCATCCGCAACTACCGGTCGCAGTTCAACAAGATCATCAAGAAAGACTCGTTTCCCGTGCTCATGAACAAGCTGAACAAAAAAGTGAAAGACCTGGAAGCGGGAACCGCCGACGACAAGGACGAACTCTGATTCACCCCGCCCCTCCTCCCCGGCCGACGCATGATTGAAAGTTCCGCTCCGACACGCATCGACCTTTCAGGCGGCACGCTGGACCTGTGGCCCCTGCACCTGTTCTTCGGCAACCCACCGACCCTGAACGCCGCCATCAACCTTTACGCGCGGGTGGAGATCCGGCAACGCCGTGACCGAAAACTGGTGATCGAATCGCGCGACCTCAACCGCCGCGCCACCTTCGCCCGTCTCGACCGCCTGCCGGACAAAAAGCATCCGCTGGAGTTGATCCTGCGGCTTGTGAAATTTTACGCGCCCAGGCGGGGACTGGAAATCGTCACGCACTGCGCCGCACCGGCGGGCTCCGGTATCGGGGGCTCCTCCGCGCTCAATATTGCGTTGAACGGCGCGCTCAACCGCTTCACCCAGCGCGGATACCGGCGCGAACAAATGATCGAGATCGCCAAGAACATAGAAACGCAGGTCATCAACGTGCCCGCAGGCACACAGGACTACTTCGCCGCCATGTACGGCGGCCTGCAGGCGGTACAACCGTATTTCGACCGGTTGGCGTCGAACCCAATCCACTTTGAATCGGAGGACGCCACACAGCGTTTCGTGTTGTGCTTCACCGGCAAACCCCGAAACTCCGGCATCAACAACTGGACGGTGTACAAGGAAACGATCAACGGCAAGGCTTCGGTCAGGAACAACCTGCAATGCATCGCAGATATCGCGCGCGAGATGGAGTCGGTCCTCAAAAACAAAAACTGGAGCCGCTTCGCCAAACTGTTCTCGGCGGAATGGAAGGCCCGGAAGGCCCTGGCGCCGGGCATCTGCACCAGGGAAATGGAAACGATGATCCGCGCCGCGGACAGGGCAGGCGCGCTGGCTGCCAAGGTGTGTGGAGCGGGCGGCGGCGGGTGCGTGGCGTTTTTCGTGCCACCTCAGAAGAAACACGCCGTTCAGGAGGTATTGCAAAAACAGAACGCGCGGGTTCTGGATTTCCGTTTCGTCAAACGCGGGCTGGTGGTGAAATCCGGCTGAGGCTCAACCGCCGTTCCAGCCGGGCACCAGCGTACGCGGTGTGGCGCCGTCCAGCGCATCGAACACGTTGTCCACCACCAGGTTCGCCATCACTTCGCGCGTGGCGTGGCTGGCACTGCCGATGTGCGGCGGGATGAGGATGTTGTTGAGCTCCGTCATGCCTTCGGTGAGTTCCGGTTCGTTCTCGAACACGTCGAGGGCCGCGCCCGCAATCGTTCCCTTCTTCAGCGCCTCCACCAGGGCCCGGTCATCCATCACCTTGCCCCGCGCGGTGTTGATGAGGTATGCCGTCGGCTTCATCATGGCGATCTGTTCAGCGCGGATCATGTACCGCGTCTCCTCCGTCAGCGGCACATGGAGCGTCACAAAATCCGATTCCCTGAGCAGCTGCTCGAGGGGCACGAATGCAGCGTTCAGGCGTTGCTCCTGCTCTTCCGGCAGGCGGTTTCTCTGGCAGTACAGCACCTTCATGTCGAATCCCAACGCACGGCGCGCCACAGCGCGTCCTATTTCCCCGCAGCCGATCACACCCAGCGTTTTGCCGTACACATCATGACCGAGAAACAGCTTGGCCTGCCAACCCGTAAAATGGCCCTCCCGCGTGTACCGGTCAGCGGGCACGATGGCGCGCGCAATGCCCAGCATCAACGCCCAGGTGAGGTCTGCCGTTGTCTCGTGCAGGACCCCCGGTGTGTTCGTCACCCAGATCTGGTTCTGCCGTGCGCGGGCGACGTCGATATTGTTGAAACCCGCACCGTAGTTGGCGACCAGTTTCAATTTGTTTCCAGCCCCCAGCACTTCGCTGTCGATGCGGTCGGACAGGTAGGTGACCATGGCATCGCTCTCGGCGGCGCGCTGTTTCAATTCGGCGACGGGCAGCGATGCCCCTGAATCGTTATAAACAACGTGGCAACGCTGGCGCAGCCGTTCGAGCGCGGTTTCAGAAAAGATATTGGTGACGGTGACAACGGGTTTCATGAGTTCCTTCGGTTCAAAAGTTCGCAATGCAGGAAAGTTTTTTAATGATAGGAAAATTTTCCACCTCCCGCCACCCCAAAGCGGCATCGCCGCACGAGCCTCTTCTCTCCGCGGTTTTTCGGCGTGAACCGGGCCGGGGGTTGGGGTAAAATCGTCCTATGTTGAAAGTGACCGAAATCTTCAAAAGCGTGCAGGGGGAATCGACCCGTGCGGGCCTGCCGTGCCTGTTTGTCCGGTTGACGGGATGCAACCTGCGTTGCCGGTGGTGCGACACGGAATACTCCTTCTACGGCGGCAAGTCCATGAGCCTGGACGAAATCATCCATGCGCTCACCCCGCATAAGATTTCGCTGGTGGAAATCACCGGCGGCGAACCGCTCCTGCAGGACGAAGTGTACGAACTGATGCAGGCGCTCCTCGACCGCGATTACACAGTGATGCTGGAGACCGGTGGGTCGCTTTCTCTCGAACACGTCCCCGCGGCGGTGATCAAGATCGTCGACCTAAAATGTCCGGGGAGCGGCGAGGTGATGCAGAACCGCTACGACAATCTCGACCGTCTGCAACCTCATGACGAGGTGAAGTTCGTCATCGCCGACCGTACCGATTACGAATGGAGCCGCGACACGCTGAAAAAATACAACATCGATCAAAAAGGGCAGGTGTTGTTTTCACCCGTGTACGACAAACTGCCTTTGAAGGACCTGACCGAATGGGTCCTGGAAGACGGACTTCCCGTTCGCGTCCAGACACAACTGCACAAATGGATCTGGGGCAAGGACGCCATCGGCGTCTGATAGCATTCCCCCTTTCCAGTCACCTTTCTCCGGTTGGAACGTAACCGGGGATTTCCGGAATCAATGAAACCGCCCTCTTTCGCAAAAACCATCCAGCGCGCCTTGCTCAAATGGTTCGATTCCGACCAGCGCGCCATGCCGTGGCGCGAAACCAGGGATCCGTACCGCATCTGGGTCTCGGAGATCATGCTTCAGCAGACGCAGGTGAAAACGGTGGTCCCTTATTACGAACGCTGGGTGAAATCGTTTCCCACAGTTGAAAAACTGGCCCGGGCCCGGGAGAGCACGGTGCTGAAACACTGGGAAGGACTCGGTTATTACTCCCGCGCCCGCAACCTGCACAAGGCGGCCAAACAGATCGTACGGGAGCAAAACGGCAACGTACCTGATACGATGGAAGGCATCCTGTCGCTTCCCGGCATCGGCCGTTACACCGCAGGCGCGGTGTTGAGCATCGCCTACGATCAGCCCGTCCCCGTACTCGACGGAAACGTCAAGCGCGTGCTCTCGCGCCTGTTCGGTCTCATGGAAAACGGCGCAACGAAACAATCCGAAAACACCCTGTGGCAACATGCCGAATCCCTGCTCCCGCAAAAACGCCCTGGGGACTTCAACCAATCGCTGATGGAGCTGGGTGCCACGCTCTGCCTCCCGCAGAATCCCATGTGCCTGCTCTGCCCTATCGTTCAACACTGCGAGGCCCACCGGCAGGGCGAACCGGAAAAATTTCCGCCACCCAAAAAGCGGGCCTCAACAAAAAAAATCGAAGTGAGTGCCGCCATCATCCAAAGAGACGGGAAGGTGTTCATCCAGCAACGTCCCCGTGAGGGCCTCATGGGGGGATTGTGGGAATTCCCGGGCGGCAAACGCGAACCGCATGAAGATTCCGAAACCTGCCTGGTGCGGGAAATCCGGGAGGAACTCGGCGTGAATGTGGCCATCCGCGAAAAGGTGATGACCATCCGGCACGCCTACACCCGGTTTCGCGTGACCCTGCACGTATTCGACTGCACGGTGGAATCCGGCAGGCTGCGCCCCACGCAATGCGAACAATGGCGCTGGGTGCCGATGAACAAGCTGGACAGGTACACATTTCCCGCCGCCAACGTGAAAATCGTGAAGCATCTCATGCAGAACGGCGGGACAAAAGCCAACCCCAAACGATCACTCAAAACGTGAAACCCATTATCAAACTCACCCCGGCGACGAAAGCCATCCTGGTTGGCGCACTCGGCAACTTCGTATTGTCTGTGATGAAGATCATCGCCGGCATTGTGGGACGCAGCACTGCGCTCGTCGCTGACGGGGTGCATTCCCTGTCCGACCTGCTGACCGATACGGTGGTGCTGTTCACGTACCGCATCAGCCAGATTCCAGCAGACGACAATCACCCCTACGGGCACGGCAAGGTGGAGAACATCGGCTCCACCATCATTGGCATTGTGATCATTACCGTCGGTGGCGGCTTGATTTACGAATCGTGGCAATCCATCCAGGCGGAAACGCAACAGGTACCGACACTGGTTGCGGCCATCGTTGCCGGATTGACCATCGTTATCAAGGAAGGACTGTACCAGTACACCCATCTCATGGGGAAAAAGGAGAGCAGTCCGTCTGTCGTTGCCAAGGCGTGGGATCATCGCGCCGATGCGGGTTTGTCCCTGGCCACGCTTGTGGGTATTTCCGGTGCCATGATGGGGTACCCGATTCTGGACCCGATCGCCGCAGTCGTCGTCGCCGCCGGTATCCTGCATGTCGGATACGTCATTGTGCGGGACGGCATTCAGGATTTAATGGATGCGGGGATGAGCGAGTCCAAGGCGCTGGAAATTACGCAGTTCATCAACAGCGTTCCCGGGGTCATTCGGTCGCACGACCTGCGTTCGCGCAAGGTAGGGGGCGATTTCCTGTTGGACGTCCACATCCAGGTGGACCGGGAGGCGTCGGTCACGGAGGGTCACCAGGTTGCCGAAGCGGTACGGCGGCGGTTGATCCGCGAGGAACCCGAAATCCAGGATGTGATGGTCCACGTCGATACCGAAGACGACACCAACTTCGAGCCGATCTACCAGGTGAACCGCGGCGATTTGATCCGCCTCGCCGATCCCGTGATCGCCGGAACCCCCGGGGTCGCCGAGCGAACGCGCATCCGCACGCATTTTCACTATGGCCGGATCGTTCTGGAGGTGTACGTCAGGCTGGAAGCGTCCCTGAACCGGGAGCAGGAAATTCAAACCGTACAGGGACTGAAGAAACGGCTCTCTGCATTGGATCACGTGAATGAGGTGCGCGTGTACCTCGAAACCGAATGAATCATTGCCTAAACGACAGGAAAGGAGATTCATGCCAATCTGCATGACGGCACGTTACCAGGTGGAACCGGAAATGGTCGAAGACATCAAACAAACGGTGAAGGAGTTTGTGAAGTACATCCGTATCAACGAACCCACCACCCTGTTCTACATGGCAAATCAGGAGATGGGGCACCCGACGCGGTTTCTCCACGTGATGATCTTCGAGGATGAAAAAGCGGTGGAACGGCATCAACGGTCCCCGGCCACCAAGCGGTTCGTGGACGTGGTTTATCCCGCCGCACTCGAGCCGCTGGAGTTCAGCGAATTTTATATACTTGGATACAAGGCGGCCTATGAGGGAACCGGAGAGCCTTAACCCGGTTTACTTCTTCACCTTGAACTCTTTCAGGTTTTCGCGGGACCACTTGATGGAAAGCTTCGGCCGGTTTTTATGGGCTTTTTTCTGGAAAGCCGAGCCGAAAATGAGGGGCAGGGAAACGCTCGGTTCAACAAAGGCCATGCAATGGTTGGCTTCCTTGTTGATTTTGCCCCAGGACTGCGCCTCCGCCAGGGTACTGCCGCTCAGCCCGCCCCAGTGCGGCGAATCCGTAGTCATCTGAATCGCGTATTTGTGCCCGCCGGTGTTTTTGCCGAAAATGTAGCTCATCACGATGGAATCGTTGATGTAGTTTTTCGGCACGCCTCCCGCCACGTAAAAAGCGGAGGTGCGTTTCGATTTGCAGACGATTTGCGTGATCTCGTAGTTGTCGCGGATGGAGTCGATGGTGATCGGTTTCCGGCCTTCCCGTTTCGCCACGTAATAGTGCTCCGTCAACCCGATTCCTATGCTGGAATCGTTGATGGCGGGACAGAAGATGGGCACGCCTTTTTTGCGCGCGGTGACGAGAATGGACTCCGGATCGTCGATGGATTTCGAAAGGTAATGCAGGAACTCGCGGCTGGAGTAGGAGCGCGGTTTCAACGTGTCGGCAAAAGCACCGATCATGGAATCGTATTGCGCAAACTTTTCCTCATCGACATACGTGTCATAGATACGGTTGATAAGCAGATCGCGCAGGACCCGGTCGTCCGCATGCGGGCTTCCACGATAATGCCCTGCCCCCTGCGCCGCATAAAAATCCTGATACAGAACCGCACCGGTGGACACCACCACATCGACCATATTGTAATGAATGAGATCGCGAATGACCTTCCTCAATCCCGCCGCAATCAGCGGACCCGCCAGCCCGAGCATGATGGTCGGGCGTTCCTTGTCGGTCAGCATGCGCTCAAAAACGCTGGCGCACATGCCCACGTTCCGTGCCTGAATTGACGCACCTTTGAACGCGTCCACCAGATCGGCCACGTTCTTGATCTGTGTGTAATCAATGGGCGAAATTTTGGTTTTAAGGAGGTTTTTTTTGAGCTTTTTTTCTTCGGAATCGAGGGGATGAAGACTTTTCAGAAAATCTTTGTAGGCCATTTCTACTCCGGTTGCTTGCTGATGAAATGGAAATCATAGCCTTCCATTCCTTCAAAATCAAGCCCGGAGAAGAAATGGCAATGTCCCATACCACCGGAACACCGCGTCAAATGCGGGAGCACAGGTCGTTGGCGTGGTTTTTCGTATCCACCTGGTCAATCGCTTCCGCGATTTTTCCGTTTTCATCGATGACGTAGGTGATGCGCGATGCATACTGGTCGTCCTTGCTTTTGATGGCCTGGTAGGCGAGGGAAATTTCGCGGCCAACGTCACACAAGAGAGGATACGGAAAATTGAATTTTTCGGCGAAAGCCTTGTTGTCGGCTTCGTTGTCCAGGCTGACGCCCAGGATCACCGTGTTCTTTTCTTTGAACTGGTCAAAGGCATCGCGAAAACCCTGCCCCTCCATGGTGCAGCCGGGAGTGTCCGCTTTCGGAAAAAACCACAGGATCACTTTCTGCCCCCGCAGGTCTTTCAGTGTCACCCGGTTTCCGTTGTGATCGTTGACCAGAAAATCCGGCGCTTCGGTTCCAACTTTCAACATCTGTCTCCTCCTTCCGAGAATACGGTCCCACAGTGTCTGGGCGATGAATTTGACGAGCGACCATTTGATCATTTCAGGATAGGATGCGGATCCGGTGCCTTGAGGTTTAAAAACTTCACGGACCGCGGGGACCGTCCTTTTCATTCCCGGGACCGGGTTTCAGTCCGCGGCCCAGAAACGCCGTCAAATCAATACCATAATAACGAAGCGCGGCCAGCACAAGAGCGCAGGCGGCGGCCTCGTCCAGATTCCCCACCAGAGGAAGGTTGTCCGGGATCAATTCAAAAATCCCGGCGGTGGGGTTGATTAGGTAAACCAAACCCAGAAAGCCGGCGGCCGCGACGAGAATGCGTTTGGTCAAACCCCGCTCCTCCATCGTCGTCACCCTTCCAAGAGAAGCTCAGCGATTTTTTCTCCCAACGCCAGATCCTCCGACCGCGTTATCTTGATATTCAATTCCGAACCGGTGATGATTTTCAAGGGGCGCCCCAGCCGCTCGATGAGCGATCCTTCGTCGGTGCCGTAATAACCATCCGCGGCGGCATTTTCGTACGCTTCTTTTAGCAGCGCGTAACGAAACGTCTGCGGTGTCTGCATTCGCCACAATCCATTGCGGTCCACGATGCCCTCGACGAACTGTTCCTTGTTCACTTTCTTGATGGTGTCGCTGACAGGAATCGCAACGATCGCGGCACCGTCTACCCGCGCCGCGGCAATAGAAGCTTCGATGTGTTCCGGCTGGATGAAAGGCCGCACACCGTCATGCACGACCACGATATCCGTATCCGCGTCCAGGGCATGAAAACCGTTACAGACCGAATCCTGCCGCTGTTTGCCTCCAACCACAACGTTTTTGATCTTGGTGGAGACCGACTCCGCCAGTTCGCGCACCATGTCGAGATCGCTCGCCGGCACCGCCAGCACGACTTCATTCACCACGCCACACCGTTCAAACGCTTCGAGTGTGTGCTGCAAAATGGGTTTTCCGCAAAGTGTCAAAAACTGTTTGGGAACGTTCGTCCCCATGCGCACACCCTGCCCGGCGGCGGGAATGACGGCAGCCACTTTCATGATGGTTCCTGTTGCAAGTTAAAGAATGGGACGGCGTTCACTATAAAATCGTTTCCAGGGCTTCGGCAAGGGTTTTCACCCACACCACCTCGAGGGAGGGAGACGTGCCGCCCGGCGATTTGCGCGAACTGTGCGGCACCACGCAACGGGAAAACCCGAGACTGGCGGCCTCCAGCAGGCGCGGCTCCAGTTGAACCACAGAGCGCACTTCTCCGGTGAGACCGACTTCGCCCACCACAACCACCCCCGGATCGACAGGCCGGTTCTGAAAGCTGCTGGCGATGGCGACGGCAATGCCCAGGTCCACCGCCGGTTCGGATACTTTGATACCCCCTGCAAGGTTGACGAAAATATCTTCCCCCGCGAGGTTCAGCCCCAGCCGCTTTTCCATGATTGCCACCAAAAGCGTCATGCGGTTGGGATCGACTCCGGTCGCCATGCGGCGCGGCATGCCGATGGAGGACGACCCGCTGACCAGGGCCTGCACTTCGACCAGCAGGGGCCGCGTGCCTTCCATGGTGGCGACGATGACCGAACCGGTGGTGTCCTGAGGCCGCTCGGCAAGAAAAATTTCCGAAGGGTTGCCGACCGGCGTCAGTCCTTCCTGCGACATCTCGAAAACACCCATCTCCGGCGTCGCACCGAACCGGTTCTTGATGGCACGCAGGATGCGGTACGAATGGCCGCGCTCGCCTTCGAAGTACAGCACCGCATCGACGATGTGCTCGAGAGACTTGGGACCGGCGATGGCACCTTCTTTCGTGATGTGCCCGATGATGACCACCGGGAGCGAACGCGCCTTGCATTCCTGAAATACCTTGAACGCCACCTCGCGCACCTGGCCGATGCTCCCCGGGGCGGATTGCAGGTCTACCGTGTAAAACGTCTGAATGGAATCGAGCACCAGCACATCCGGTTTCGACTGATCGATCAGGCGCAACACCTCCTCGATACAGATCTCAGCACCGATGATGAGGTCGTCATCCAGACAACCCAGGCGCTGGGCCCGAAGCTTGATCTGTTCCGGCGACTCTTCGCCGGAAACGTACAACACTTTTTTTCCGGAGCGGGCAACGCGCCACATGCTTTGCAGAACCAGGGTGGACTTGCCGATACCCGGGTCGCCACCGATCAACACAAGCGACCCCGGAACCAGCCCGCCCCCCAGGGTACGGTCGAACTCCTCAATGCCCGTGGGAAGACGCGAGGAAGGAGCTTCCAGAACCTGCGTGATGGGTTGCAGGGACGGTGTTTCTTTTTTGGCGCGGGGACCGCGTTTGGAATCGGACGAGGGTGGGGACACCTCTTCCACCAGGGTGTTCCAGTCTTCGCACGCGGGACACTTTCCCATCCACTTGGGAACGCGGTGTCCGCAGGACTGGCATACAAATGCCGTCAGGGTCTTCGCCATTATGAATTCGTTCCCAGCATTGCGACAGGTTCTGTTTGATTCTTCATTTTCACTCGATCATTTATTCAGGATTTTCAGAATATCGTCACCGCGCGCAATGGCCACGTTGCCCTTGCGACGGAGATCCTCCAGGCGATCCCGGAAATCTTTGTGTGTCTCCGTAATGGACCCGGTGACGGTCTGGATGTTCTGGTTGATCTTGTTCTGGTTACCGAGGACCTGTTCCAGTTTGTTCTGTTCCTGTGCAATGGTTTTCAGAATCTCCACCAGCCTGGAAATTTTCTCATTGCTCAAGTTGTCTTCCGTGCGCCCGGCGTCGATCTTTTGCGACACGGCGTCCATCTTATCGTTGATCTGGGCGGTGCTGGTAAGCACCCCCTTGGTGGTGTCCACCAGCTTGGCAAATTTTTCATTGGTCTGCTGGCCCAGAGTGCGGACCTGGTCCAGCTTCTGGTTTGCCGTGTCTAGTTGCTGCTTGGCGGCGGCGTTTTGCGAATCGAGTGATTGCAGTCCCGCCGCGAGCTTGTTCATCTTCTCATCCGAGACCAGCAGGTTGCTCTGAATCACTTCCTGCTGTTTGAGCAACTGCTGGTTCATGACGCGCAAAGCTTCCTGCGCCTGCGCGGTTTCGGCAAGGCGCTTGTCCACGATTTCCTTCAATTTTTTCATGGTCTCGCGGGTCAATTCAATGTCCTGCTTGTTTCCCTGCTGATGCGCGGAAACCTCATCCAGCTTTACCAGTTCCGACTGCTGCTGCTTGAGGCTGTCAGATAGGATGTCGATCAGCTTCTGGTTTTTTTCCTGGTTTCCTTTCTGCACGGTTTCCAGGCGCATCACACCGGCGAGAATGTTTTCATCATGCTTGTTGAGCGTTTGGAACCCGCTGGTCATGACCTGGTTGTTTTGCTTTTGCAGATTGGCCATTTCCGTCACCGCCGAAACGGCGCGGCCGATACGCTGTTCCTGCGCCTGTCCGATGCGGTCCATATCCTGCGCCAGCCCTTTCTGCAATCCATGAAAGTTCGTCTCAAGATTTTTCATGAAAGCCTGCTGATCGGCTTTCTGCTGTTCCGCCTGCCGGTTCAGGGCTTCAATTTGCCCCGCGAACTGGTTTTTCAGATCACCGGTCAGTTTTGCTTCCAGGCTGTTCATCTGGGTTTTAACGCGGGTGATGTCGCCATCCAGTTTCACATTGGCTTTTTGATTGATCACCTGGTTCTGCTCGATAGACCCCTGCAAAGAAGCCAGACTGCTGTTGAGCAGTTCGACCTGACGGGCAATCCGGTTGTGACGTTTGAGCGTGATATCATTGAGCCTGTTCATTTGGTCCACTAACTGACTCTGGGCCTTTTTAACGGCCGCCAGTTCCGGGAACAGGTTTTCCACCAGCCGGGTATTCAGTTTTTTGAGTTCTGCGTGGATTTGTTCATCCGAGGCATCACCACCACCAAACAATTGCGCAAATCCGTTGCTGCCCAACAGAAACAAAACAAAAATAGCGGTTAAGAAAAATATAAGAGGCTTGGTTTTCATGGTTTCTTCCCGCGAAAAGATTGGGTTGAAAGTGGATCAACTTTGTAGAAAAAGTCGATGACAGGCTTTGAAAAGTCGAGGACAAAAAAAATCGACCGCAACAAGTATACCCTGTTGCGGTCGATCCCTTGAAGAGCAAATTTTCTAACTGCTGAATCGTCAACCTTATTCAGAAATCAGAAAATGCGCGCGGCGGTTACGCCACCAGCAATTCTCACTGCTTTCAAAGCAGAACGGCTTTTCTTCACCGTAGCTGATGGTGTGCAGGCGGCTTTCATCCACACCCTGAGAGGCCAGAAACTTCTTGGTGGCCAAAGCCCGGCGCTCGCCGAGACCCAGGTTGTAGTTGTTGGTACCGCGCTCGTCGCAGTGCCCCTGAATTTCCACTTTGGCATTGGGGTTCTGCTTGAGCCATTGCACGTTGGCGCGCAGGCGATCCTTGCTTTTTTCATCGAGGTCAAAGCTGTCAAAGGCGAAGTAAACGTCTTCGATCTGCGCCGTAGGTTCGAATGCAAGCAGGCGTGCCTCCTCGATCTTTTCCGGTTCTTCCGGCTGCTCAAACACCTTGGCGGTATCCTCGATAACCGGATTTTCCTGAGGCTCGGCGACAAACGTGTTGTTGCTCATGTCCATTTGTTCGACCTTGGTGGTTTCCTCTTCCTTAGGCGCCTCTACCTGGAAATCAGGAATGGTGGACGACTCCACATTTTCCTCAGGTGATTCGGTAATGAAGGCTCCACTTTCCTCGGTTTCCTGAACCTGGATATCGAAACCCTCTTCCGGCTGGGTTTCCGGTTCCGGAGTGGGTTCCGGCTCCACCGATACGGTTTCGACGGGCTCCTCAGGAGGATTTTCCACTTCAGGAGCGAGCTTCTTCGCACACCCTGTAACTCCTACCGCCAAAATAAAAATGGCAATGCCACAAATCAAACGCATTTTTTTGCCTTGAGTAAATTGTTCATAATGTTTCAACCTCTTGTTAACGAATCCCCTCGTGTTGATGTAGCTATATTATAAAACCGATTCTTTAATTTTTTAACTATGCCGTATTTACAGGGAAAATAACTCTAAGCATTGTAATCAATTTTTTCCCAAAATCCAAATTGAGTTTTTAAATAAATTTTTTAAAAACAACCAGTTAAAGGAACGCCGCCGGGCAGCTCCTTAATTCACCATTTTTCAATTGGAAATCCCTGTAGCCGATTTGACCCGTAGAAAACCCGATTCTTCCCAGTTCGGGGCAACCTGAGGAAGGGTCAATTGGTTTCTCCCTGCAAATACCGTCTGGGATAGGGGGACCAGGTTGGGCTGTAACTGCCTTGGGGCAGGTGCGTCAGCTGGCGGCTGGGTTTTCCGTTGAATCCCTTGATATGAATCGAAGAATACCTCCCGTGTGCCACACGGTAAGCCAGAAAGCGGCCATCAGGGGACCAGGAAGGTTCTTCCTTATTACTCGGACCCTGAGTAAAAAGCGCCGTTTTTCCTGTTTCTGGAAAGAACAACCGGATCTGATGGTAATCCCCCACCCGGGAAGTGTAGGCAATTTTATCGCCATCCGGCGACCATGCGGGGTTGTCGTTGTACCAGGAATCGAAGGTAATGCGGCGCACGCCCTGTTGATCCCCATCCTCGGCGTCCATGATGTAAATCTGCGGACGTCCCGCTCCCGCGCGGTCGGATGTGAACGCAATGCGTTTGCCGTCCGGCGACCAGGTGGGTGAGGTATCTATATTAAAGTGTCGGGTCAGCCGCGTCAACTCGTTCCACCGGCTGAGCGTGTAGATTTCAGAGTTCTCGTCCTTGCTGAGCGACAGCGCAATGCGCGATCCGTCCGGCGACCACGACGGCGCGGAATTGAGGCCGGGAATGTCCAGAAGCGTGCGGCGCTTCTCCCCGTTGGTGGACATGAGAACCATATTGGGGTTGCGGTCACGGTAGGAGGTGAAGACGATCGTACGGCGGTCCGGCGACCAGTTGGGCGACAACACCACCGACTGCTCGTCGGAAATCTGTTTCAAATTCTCGCCGTCGAAATCGACCGCATACAATTCCTTGCCGAAATCACTGGTGGCGAGGAAACCGATTTGCGTCTCCGCCACGCCGCGCTTTCCGGTCAGCTGGTCCATCAACTCGTCGGCAAACCTCTGCATGATGGTGCGCACATACTGCCGACCGCCCTGATAACGTTTTCCCATCAGGTAACGGTTGTGAACCACGTCGTAAAGACGAAAGACAAACTGCACGCCACCGTTCAGCCCTTCAGTGCGGTACTGTGTCTTCACCAGCCACTGCGTGCCGATGCGGCTCCATTCGAGGAACAGGGGACGCGACTGCCCGCCCTCGGTTGCCGCCAAATCCGCAAACACTTCGGTTTCCATGGGCCGGAACAACTCGAACAGTCGCAGGTTGGTTTGCAGAATCTCCCGTGCTTCCCTGGCAAGATCCGCATCCTGCCCCGGTTCGGTTTCATAAAACGGAGGGATGGCAATTTCAATTTCCGTCGCCGTTTCCTTATAAAGATCCAGCTCCACGTCCAACTCGGCCAACGCCGGCAGGGGAAACAGGAACAGCCCGAACCACACAATTATCGTGAAGGCGAATCGCATATTATTTTTTCGCAATGTATTTGAAGTTTATGGTTATGTGCAGGTTGGGCTCTTTCAGTGCGGAAGGAAATTTGGGAAACGGGGCCGAATCCTTGATCGCCATGAGCGCCAATTTATCCAACTGCGAATCGCCGGAGCTGGCCACCAGTTCCGGCTGGTCGATATTGCCTGCACGGTAAATATAAAAGGAAACCTTCACCTCATTGTGCCCCGCACCGAGGGGGTTTCTCCAGTTTTTGTAAATCTGCTGGTGCACGCGCCCGACGTACTGTGAAAGCGGGTCCGCCGCCTGGGCCTGCCCGACCGGCCCCTGATACACAAACGTCTGCTTGCTGCCCGCGCCGGTTCCCTTACCCTTCACGCCCTTGCCCAGCGTGTCGGATTTCACCGCCCAGATACGGCTCTTGAATTTCACCGGCTGGGATTTCACCGCCTCGCCCATGTCGAAACTGACTTCCACTTCATGCTGTTTGTCGAGCGAGGCAATCTTGTCCAAAACCTGCTGGGTCGATTCCATCTGCTGAACGATCAGCGTCTCAAACTCCTTCGTGCTCGTTTTTTCTGGATGACCACGGGCTTTTTCGATTTTCTGAGTTCCTGCAACTCCTCCAGTTTCTCCAGCAGTTCTCGCCGGTCCGCCACGGTGGTGTCCGGCGTGCCGCTCTGGATTTTGCGTTTGGCCAGCATGGCGAATTCCAGTTCTTCCAGACTCAGGTCTTCCTTTTTGGGAACGGGGTTGGGCTTCGGCATCTCGATGGGAACGTGTTTCTCCATCTGCAAAGTGTCGAACCCTTTCAACGCTTCGGTCACGCGCGAGGGCCCCGGTTTCTTTTTTTCTCCCGGAGACTCCGCGGGCGTCTTCAACGCATCGAGGTCGCGCAGGGTATCTTCCAGTAACGTCGGCGACGACTTTTTATTCGTGGGTTGTTTCACCGTAGGCGGCAGTTTGGCCATCTGCTCCAATTCCTCCAATGTGGACAGGGACTGCCCCGGCTTGGTTTTCGGCGTGGGCGTTCCGGTGAACGGCAGGTCTTCCAGTTTCACGCTTTTATCCCCCGCGGTGAATTTGGTTTTGGGCTGTGGAGCGGGTTTCGGTTCCGCTTTGGTGCCCGACGGTTTTTTCGTGAGCGGCTTCTGCATCACCGGGGTTTGCACCGCGCTCTCCTGGGATGGCGACACGGCCTTCTGCTGCTGGCCTTCTTCCGGCAGGTCGCCGGGTTGCGATCCGGGAATGGCGGGAACTTCGACGAGGTCCACCGTGAACACCGGGCGGATTTTCTCCTGCACCCACTCGTTCTTCGGCATGAACAGCACGAGAGTCAGCATCAGGCAGTGCACGAACACACTGATGACGAGCATCTGGTTGAAATTGTAAAACTGTGAAGAATGCAGACTCATTCGCCCGGCTCGGTCATCATGCCGATGTTTTTCACCCCGGCGCGCCGGATGGTGGCCATGACCTTCACCACGTATCCATAATCCAGGTTGCGGTCGGCGCGGAAGTAAACCGATCCCTTCTCGTTGTTTTCCAGGTAGCGTTGCAGTTTCTCGCCCAACTGCACCAGCGTCACCAGCTCCTCCTTGTCGTAAAAAACCTTCTTGTTACTGCGGATGGAGATGGTCGGCACGTCCTTCACTTCCACCGTCTCGGTGCTTTCCTCCGGAAGGTCCACGTCCATGCCGTGCTGCATGAGCGGCGCGGTGATCATAAAAATGACCAGCAGGACCAGCATGACGTCCACGAACGGGGTGACGTTGATGTCCGCCATCAGGCGGGGATCTTTGCGGTAATCCATAATGTGGTTCCTGGGGAATCAGTAATCGACGGGTTTGCGGAGGAAGTCCTTTTCGGACATGAACAGGAAGTCGCGGGAGAAGTCGTCCATACGCGCGGTGAAGCCGCGGATCTTCGCGTTCAGGTAGTTGTAGAACACGACCGCCGGAATCGCCGCGAACAGGCCCGCCGCGGTGGCGATCAACGCCTCGGCGATGCCCGGCGCGACGCCGCCGATGCTGGCCGATCCCTTCACGCCGATCATGCGGAAAGAATGCATGATGCCCCACACGGTGCCGAACAGGCCGATGAACGGCGTCGTGCTTCCGGTGGTGGCCAGAAAATCCAAGCGGTGCGCCAGCCTTTCGATTTCGTGGTTGATGGCTTTGGTCAACGACAGGCCGATGCCCTTGAGGTCCTGCTCGGAGAGCGCCACCTCCCGCGTCATTCCGGCTTCGCGCCCCTGATCGTTGCTGCCGCTGTAGCGGTACAGCTCCGAATAGCCGGTCAAAAACACCCGTGCCACCGGGCTGTACTTCAGCTTCTGCGAAAAATTGTAGATGTTCACCAGGCTGGAACTCTGGCTGAACACGCGCAGGAAGCTCTGGTCCTCCTGCTTGGCTTTGCGGTAGGCGATGAACTTGGTCAGGATGATGGCCCAGGACACGATGCTGAATATGAGAAGCAGTACCAGAACCGCTTTCGCCATGGTGCTGGAACGGGAAACCATTTCAAAGATGCTGAGGGGCATGGTCGATGGATTGAGCGTTTCCATGAAAGAAAAATCCTATGAGTGATGAATGGAACGTGCTTGCGAACTTCCGGGCAGGGACGCTTTAAATTATTTAAAATCAACCACCTATTAAAAAAACGCCTTTAGTTTACCGCATTCAGGAGGCGCAATTCAATCGGGGGAATGATCAAAAAAACAAGGGTGGGAAATTCAGCGGCTTTGCAGGAGGGGCTCCCTCATCCGCCCTGTGATGTCAGGACATGATGGTACGAATACATGGTTTTCTCCTTGTTATTGGCTATATAGATATTTATACTGTCCCGGTTTCTCAGGCGCGGTCCTGCCGGCAAAGTCATTCCCCGCAAATCCAAGCTTCATTGAGGATTGCCGGTAAGGGCCTGCAAGGTCCAAAAAAGATTCCGGGTGCCCTCCCATGCTGACGCCAATTGGATTGATCCGAGTCCTGTTGTGTCTGATGTTTCTTCTTGCTGCAACCCCTTCCTGGGCGGAGCCCAGAACGTATTTTGGAGTTTTCGGAGGCGTCGCCACGGGCGGCGGTTTTTCCGAATTCAAAAATGAGACGTGTGTCGACAGGAAGAACGAAGCCAGTACCGATACCACGTTCGTGGACATGTTTTATTTGCTGTTTGGGGACTCGTCCGCTTTTGAATCCGGTGAAAGCCGCTGCAACCGGGTACGCCGCAATTACCGTGCTTCCGGTCCGGACGCCCAAACCGCCGGGGCGTGGGGAGCCAAATTCGGTTTTCTTCCGGAAGAGGGAAGTTCGGTCGAGAATATAGGCATTGAGTTCATCTATTTTGAAAGGTATCCCAAGATAGACCGCCAGCCCGTTTCCGCCAGCGGTTCCCAGACGACCGCCCTGTTTCCCTCCCTGCCTTTCAGCGGCACCATGGAAGTCGACATGAGCGCGGTGAGAACGCTGGCGATCATGTTTCATATCTACCCGAAGTTCCGGGTTCTGGAAGAGGGGTTCGCTTCGCGCTTTCAACCTTATCTGGGGGCGGGTTTGGGAATCACGCACCTGCAATTGAACGAAGTGCGGGTTTACGACAACTCAGGGACCCTGGTGGGGCGCAGGGGGGAGAACGATTCTGCGGTGGGCGCCAGCTTCCCGCTTACCGTCGGCTTCGACTTTCAAGTCAAGGACCGGGTGTGGATCACCAGCCAATATATCTTTTCGCAGGCGTTGGGCCTGCGGTTCGATGAAATCGATACCGGGGACGACCTCCAAACCCGGTACTTCGACCATCTGTTCCTGATGGGGATCCGGTTTCAATTCAACCCGAATTCACGTGCTACCGCGAGGCAAGAGGCAACCGAGATCCGGTTTCAGCCTTTGACGCGTTCCTGGTAGGCGCCGGTGGAGGTGGACACGCGCACCACTTCGCCGATGTCCACGAACTGCGGCACGGTGACGACGAGACCCGTCTCCAACGTGGCGGGTTTGCCGGAACCGGATACGGTGGCACCCCGCAATTGCGGCTCGGTATCGACCACTTTCAGCTCGACCGTCTCCGGCGGCTGCACGCCGATCGGACGGCCGTCATGAAACTCCACGGTCACGCGGCTGTTGGGAAGCAGGTACAGCTTCACGTCGCCCAGCACCTCGGTCTCGATGAAAATCTGTTCGTAGGTCTCGCTGTTCATGAAGCAGTAGCCGCTGGTCGGATCTTCATACAGAAACTCCATCTCCGACTGCTCCAGCGTGGCGCGTTCGATTTCCTCATCGGCGCGGAACTTGACCTCGGTCTGGGTGCCGTCTTTCAGACTGCGCAGTTTGGCCTGCATGAAGGCACGCTTGTTGCCGGGGGTGCGGTGCTCGGCCTTCATCACCCGGTACAGGTCCTTGTTGTAAACGATCACGTGACCGGCACGGATGGAGTTGCCGCTGATGTAGTTCGCCATCTAAAAATTCTCCTAATGCACAACGATTGCCAAAACCGTCCCGCACCGCGTTCTTACGAATCGCAAGCCGACTGGTTTCATGGATGTTTACGGGACCTGTAAGAGTGGGATTCGAGCCGAATCGAGGCCCGATCATACCACAAAATGGATTAAGGGTGCCAGATTCCCCGCAGGCGCACCGGGTGCGTCGCCAAACCGGCGGAATTGTGGCACAATCCGGTCCATGAACTGCCCGCTCTGCACGGCTCCCACCCGGGAGTTCGCCCACAACCCGCAACGCGAATACCGACTGTGCGAGACCTGCCAACTGATTTCCGTACCGCCGCATTCGCACCCCTCCCGCGAGGAAGAAGAAGCGCGTTACCGCGAACACGAAAACAGCCTCGACAACCCCGGCTACGTCGCCATGTTCATGGACAAGATCCGCCATATAAAGGAACACGGCCCACAGGCAAAGACAGCGCTCGACTACGGATGCGGTTACGAACCGGTGCTGGCCACACTTCTGGAACGGGAAGGCTACCGCGCCGAAAAGTACGACTCCATTTTCTTCCCCGGCCTGCCGGAGGGAAAACACTTTGATGTCGTCGTCTCCACGGAAACTTTCGAGCATTTTCACAACCCGGCGCGGGAGATGGAACGCATCTGCGGCCTGCTGGAACCTGGGGGGTTTCTCGCGGTGATGACACGGTTTTATACGGAAATGAGTCCGGAACCGAACGCTTCGTCGTTTCTCAACTGGTACTACCAGCGCGATCCCACCCACGTCTGCTTTTACCGGCTGGAGACATTCAACTGGATCGGCCGCACCTACGGTTTCAAACGCGTGTTCGACAACGGCAAGGATTTCGTCATTCTGCAACGCACGGACGGGGGTGGCGTTTAATTTAACCGTTCCCTCTTGAAAAAATCTTAAAATCAGGGATCATCTAGTTCGAAACGTCTTTATCCACTCCTTCAACCAAAGAAAGCATCATGGCTGGCGAATATATTTTTTCCATTTCCCAACTGCGCAAAACCTACGGCGCCAAAACGGTATTCGAAGACATCAATCTTTTTTTCTATCACGGCGCGAAGATCGGCATCGTCGGCGAGAACGGCACCGGCAAATCCACCCTGCTCCGCATCATGGCGGGCGAGGACCAGGAGTTCGAAGGCAAGGCGCAACCGCTGAAAGGCACGAAGGTCGGCATCCTGCACCAGGAACCGCAACTCGATCCGGACAAAACCGTGCGCGAGGTGGTGGAGGAGGCATTCGAACCGATCCAGAAACTCATCAACGAGTTCAACGAAGTCAGCGCCAGCATGGCCGAAGCCCTGCCTGAAGAAGAGATGGAACGCGCCATGGAGCGCATGGGCAAG
The DNA here is from genome assembly GCF_000341545.2 of Nitrospina gracilis 3/211. Classification (NCBI taxonomy): domain Bacteria; kingdom Pseudomonadati; phylum Nitrospinota; class Nitrospinia; order Nitrospinales; family Nitrospinaceae; genus Nitrospina; species Nitrospina gracilis. Next base: position 1,340,621 of record NZ_HG422173.1, on the reverse strand, counting down.
TTGCAGGATGAAATCGACGCGGTGGACGGCTGGGAACTGGACCGGCAGATCGAGGTGGCGATGGACGCGCTCGTCCTGCCGCCGGACGATCAGAAAACGGGCACCCTTTCCGGCGGCGAGAAACGCCGCGTCGCCCTGTGCCGCCTCCTGCTCCTCAAGCCCGACATCATCCTGATGGACGAGCCCACCAACCACCTCGACGCGGAAACCGTCGCCTGGCTGGAAGACACTTTGAAGGAATACCCCGGCAACGTCATCGTCTCCACTCACGACCGCTACTTCCTCGACAACATCACCAAGTGGATTCTGGAGTTGCAGGGCGGACGCGGCATTCCGTTCGAGGGCAACTATTCTTCGTGGCTGCAGCAGAAGGCGTCGCGGCTGGCACAGAAGGAAAAATCCGAATCCAGCCTGCGCAAACGGCTGGAGAAGGAGTTGGAATGGATCAACACCAACCCCGGCGCACGCCGCACGAAAACAAAAGCCGCATCAAGGAATTCGAAAAACTGTCGCAGAAGAAAGCCGACAACGGCGACAACAGCCTGGACATCCAGATCGCGCCCGGTCCGCAGCTGGGCGACAAGGTGATCGAAGCACGCGGCCTCAACAAAGGCTACGGCGACACGCCCTTGATCGAGGACCTCACGTTTTCCGTTCCGCGCGGCGGCATTGTCGGCGTCATCGGGCCCAACGGCACCGGCAAAACCACCCTGTTCCGCATGATCGTCGGCGAGGAACAACCCGACGGCGGCACGCTGGAAGTGGGCCCGAGCGTGCAGTTGTCGTACGTCGATCAGCACCGCGACGAACTCGATGACGATAAAACCGTGTTCGAGGAGATCACCGGGGGCACCGACCAGATCGAAGTCGGCGACCGCGTCATGAACTCCCGCGCGTACGTCGCGCGTTTCAACTTCCGCGGCAGTGACCAGCAGAAAAAAGTCGGCAACCTGTCGGGCGGCGAACGCAACCGCCTGCATCTGGCCAAACTACTGCGGCGCGGCGGCAACGTGCTCCTGCTCGACGAACCGACCAACGACCTCGACGTCACCACCCTGGGCAACCTGGAAAACGCCATCCTCGATTTTCCGGGGTGCGTCGTGGTGATCAGCCATGACCGGTTTTTCCTGGACCGCATCTGCACGCACCTGCTCGTGTTCGAAGGCAACAGCAAGGTGCGCTGGTTTGAGGGAAACTTCGAAGCCTATCAGGAAACGCGGCGGCAGGAGCTGGGCGGACGCGAGGAAAACCGCCGGTCGAAGTACAAGAAACTCACCCTGCATTGAGGAGACACGCCATGCGGAACCGGACGGTCATCGCCTGCGGCCTGCTCCTGGCGGGCGGGCTCATGATGGCCGGACCGGCGGTCGCGGCCGATTTTCTCGATTCCCCTAAATCCGACGCCAACATCAAACCCTTCGTCTTTCCCAAGTCGATGAAGGTGATCCAGAGTTGCACGGCGGCGGAGTTCTGCCTGCATCACACCCCGGAGGTGACCCGCGGGCAAAAAGCGTATGCGGATGATCTCGGCCTGAACCCCGTGGGCGTGAACCGGGTCTTTGCCGACAAGGCTCCAGTCAAACGCACGCTGATGAAGATCGACCCCGCGCGCCTCGCTCCGCTCACCCTGGGCGACGACCTGCACCGGCCCGTCGACCGAGACATGCTGCTGAAACTGGGCGAGCGGTACGACGAAGACATCCTGCTCATCTACCGCGCCGGGTTCGCGTGGCATCCCGACAACCCGAAGATCCTCCTGCAGGGCCTTCTTTACCTGACGAAGCAGAAAAAGGTGCTGGCCCTGTCCGACGTTTCGCACGGGATGGAGTACGGCCTGCCGCACCCGGAAGAAACGCTGGGCGGCATTTACTTTTCTTTGCTGGAACAGATGGAAGACGAGGCCCGCCGCATCCTGCACGCGCACAAATACGAAAAACGCCGTTCCAACTACTGACGCTTCACTGACCCGCGAAGGTGCGCAGGTACAAAACCAGTTGCCAGATTTCGGTCTCCGAGAGGTTCGGGTGGGCGGGCATGGACGTTCCCGGCGAGCCGTTCCGGATGACCCAGAACAGCTGCCCGTCAGAGAGACCTTGCATGGTGGCGGCGCAGGTGAAGTTGCGAGCCGGGGGCGTGCTTTCGAAATCCGGGTCGCCAAACCCGTCCCCCCGCTCACCGTGACAGGTTTTGCAGGTGAGGGGTTTGGCCGTTCGCTGATACAGCGTCTCGCCCTGTGTCAGGTTTTCGCCGGTCGCCTCAAGAGGATTGGTGCGTTTGTAAAATGCAGTGGGAGCGCGCGGCGTTGTGCGCTTTTGCGGACAGACGCCCGACGATGAAACACGGGTAACCTGGGCCTCCTCCTTTCCCGCCGTGAACTCCGGCACCTCCACCTCCACGGTACCGCCGCAGGCAGACAGGGCAACCATCCCACATCCCAACCCCACTGCAATCCATTTCTTCATGATTCGTTTTCCAGTTTTAAAAGCGAGGGACTTTCTCCGCCCTATCCGCCGAAAGGCCCTCGTTACCGTTTGCGTTTCAATTCCCCTTGAACGTTTCACGCAGGTAGGCGATGACATCCGCCACACCCTGGTCGCCGAGGGTCAAACCCCAGTAAGGCATATACGGCGACTTGCCCACCGCTTTGCCTCCGTAGTAAATAACATTGTACAGGTAGTCTTCCGGGTAAATGTTCAACGGCAACTCCGAATGCACCGCGGGTTTGGGATCCAGTCCGGAAGCCGCCGGTCCGTCGCCCTTCCCTTCCGCACCGTGGCACTGCGCGCAGTATTCCTTGTAGATCGTCGCCCCGCGTTCGGTACTGGCGTTCTGGAAATGCTCGCTCTTCCACGGTTCGTAATACTGGAAGTCGGGATCGCCCTCCGTCGCCAGGAATCCGGTGATGTAGTACAGGCCCAGGCCGCTGACATCGGCGACGAACTCACCGCTGTGCGGCACGAAGTCCGGCGGGTTGGAATTGAAACGGTAGATCCAGTCCTTGTTCAGACGCTTGCCGGTATTGAAAAATGCGACGCTCTGGGGGCCGCCGAGTTTTTCATCGTCTTCCATGATCTGGTGGCACCCCGTGCAGGAGTGTTTTTTGAACAGTTCGCGCCCGAACTGGGCGTGAAGCTCGGTGAATTGGGACAGGTCGATGGCGTCCTTCTTGACGCGCGGGTCCTGCAGATGCTTTTCGAAATAATCCGCCATCGCTTCCGCCTGCTCTTTGGTGAGGGCGGGGTGGTTGATCGGCGTTTGCGAGATGTCCCACCGGTAATTTTTCTGATAGACGTTGTCTTCCTTGCCCATCAGCCAGCGAACCAGCCACGGGCGCTGAAACTTGACACCCGCCCACATGAGGTCGGGAGCCCGCAACTCGAAGCGGGATTTGGCCTCGCCTTCAAACCGGTGGCAATTGGAACAACTGTGGTCGATCAGCTTTCTGGCGACCGACTCATCCGCCGCGTTTGCGTGCGGGGCCGGCAGGAACAGCAAAAACAGGAAAGTGGGAACGACGAGGAAAAAGCTTGTACGGATTACAGGCAGATAATTCATAAGGCAGCTCCTTTCAGAATCCACAAACCTTCCACATTGCAGGAACATGGGTTCCTGCAATGTGGAAGTATTTGAAGGGCGGGACGTGTGACCCGCCCGGTACGCGGTTGTGAATGGATCTGCCTGTATGGCCAAACCCGAAGCTTACTTTGACATTTCGCGGATGTAGAGGATCACCTTCCACACCTCGTTCTCATCCATGAACGGGTACGGCGGCATGCCCGTGGGCGTGCCGTTTTTGATGATCCAGTACATCTGGCCGTCGGTGATCTCCTGCATGGTTTCGCCGCAGGTGAAATTCCGCGGCAGGGCCTGCAGTCCGTTGGCCATCATGCCCATGCCGTTGCCCGAAGGACCGTGGCACACCTTGCAGGCGGTCGGTTCCGCCGTCCATTGGTAAAGCGACTCGCCCTTCTCGATGTTTTCCTTGGTCGGTTCCAATGGATTCTTCAGGTTGTACACCGTCTTCGGTGCCTGGGGCGAGGTGCGGGTTTGCGGGCAGATGCCCTTGCCGCCGCGGCCCATCCCGTGGTGCAGGCCATGACGTTCGTGGTGCCCGCCATGTGGACTGCCCTGGTGCATAGCCAGTTGGATTGCTTCGTTGCCTGCGGAATCCGGAGCATCTGCATATGCAAACTGCGGTCCCGCCGCAATACCTGAAATGAACAGGGACAAGGAAAGAGCCCTCATCCAGAAAGTACATTGGTTCATGGTTCCCCTTGTTCGTTGGTTGAATCTACTTTTGAAAAGTTTCGTATATACAAAACCAACTGCCAGATTTGATCCACATCCAGCGATCCAAACGCCGGCATGACGGTTCCCGGTGAACCGTTGCGAATCACCCAGAACAGTTGGCCGTCCGGGAGGTCCTTCATGGTTTGAAAACAGATGAAGTTGCGCGGCTTCGGATGCACGGCCTTGAACATGATTCCCAGACCGTTTCCCGACAACCCGTGACACAGCCGGCAGGCATGCGGCTCAGCATCGAAATGGAACAGCGTTTTGCCTGCCAGGATGTTGGTCTCCGTCGGCTCCAGCGGGTTTTCCAGCTCCAGGTATTCCTGTGGTGCCGTGGGCGTCTGGCGGGTTTGCGGGCAGATTCCCGAATGCCCGGGTAAGTCCGTCAAACCCGGCGGCGCGGCGGGAACCAGCAACAAAGCTGTGAATACCAGTTCGAGAATCTGCATGGCACTCCCTTCTCCGTCCGCACCTTTAGACGGATAAACTCCGTTAATTATCCGGCGGCAACTCCGGCACCACCACGTTGATCGGTTCGCCTTCCAGCGCCTTCATGAACTCCACCAGATCGTTGACTTCCTGCTTGCTCAATCCCAGCGGCGTGATGAAGGGACTTTTGTTTTCATCGACATCGCCACCGCGGTTGTAAAACTCGATCACGTCCTTCAGCGTTTTCTCGCTTCCGTCATGCATGTAGGGAGCCGATCGGCTGATGTGCCGCAGTCCCGGCGTCTTGAATGCGCCTTTGTCCGAATCGTCCTTTGTAACACCGTAGCGTCCCGGATCGTCGCTTTTCACGCCGATGTTGTGGAAATTACTGTCGGTGAAGGCAGGTCCGTTGTGGCAGATGGAACACTTGGCCTTGCCGAAAAACAGGTTCATGCCGTTGACGGCGGACTTGGACATCGCATTTTTATCGCCGTTATTATACTTGTCGTAGGGCGAATTCTTTGAAACCACCGACCGTTCGAACGTGGCGATGGCCTTGACAATGTTGTCGAAGGTCAGGCCTCCTTTGCCGAATACATTTTCGAACCGTTTTACGTAACCGGGAATGGCCTTGAGTTTCTTGACCACCCCTTCCTGAGTCTCATTCATTTCGATGGGATTCTGGATGGGCCCCTTCGCCTGCTCTTCCAAAGAGGGGACGCGGCCATCCCAGAACTGCGATTCAAAAAAACCGCTGTTGATCACCGTCGGAGAGTGCCTTGTTCCCTTGCGGTTGAAGTCGTGACCGATGGGGGTGGACAGGCCGTCGCCCCAGCCGAGGCCTGGATTGTGACAACTCGCACAACTAATGAAATTACTACTTGAGAGCCGGGGGTCGAAATACAGCATCTTGCCCAACTCCTCCTTCTCCTTCGACCACGGGTTGTCCTTCGGGTGGGTCATTTTCGGCAAGGGTTCGTAAAACGATTCTTCCGCCTGTATGACAACCGGCGTGGCGATCCACAAAAGAACCGTCGCCAGCAAAAAAGCGCTATGAATACCTTTCATGTCTCAGCTCCTCGTTAAGTGAACATCGACGTTACGCGGAGGCCGTCACCAGGTCGCGGTTAACAGGGTGATTCAGCGGGAATGCTCCAAGGCCTCCGAGTAGATTGATGATACCTTTCCGACCAGCCTTCTGCAACAGACTGCACGCGATGGTGGACCGGTAACCCCCGGCGCAATGAACCAGTGTGTCTCCGTCGCGCGGCACCTCGTCCATCCGTTCCTGCAATGTGTTCAACGGCACGTTGAGAGCATCCCGGATATGGCCTTCGTTGTATTCCGCTGGCGACCGCACATCCAGCACCCGAACCTTTTGCCCTTGCGCTTTGGCGCGGTCCCAGTCCTCCACGGTCCATCCGGGCGTGCTTTCCACCAGGTCCGGTCGACCGGCCAGGGCCTTCATCCCGTCTTTTAAAAATCCGGATACCTGATCGAAGCCGATCCGGCCCAGGCGCATTTCGGATTCGTATTCCGTTCCCGGTTCGGTGATGAGCACGATGGGGATGTCCGGTTTCAACACGATGCCCGCCCAGGTGGCGAATTTGCCGCCCAGCCCCACTTGCACGGTGCCTTTCAGGTGGGCGGCGTTGAATTCCGTCTCCGGCCGCGTATCGAGAACCTGCGCCCCCTCCTTCTGCAGGGCCAGCAGCTCATCCAGCGTCAATTCCTTCATTCCGGTTTCGAGGGAACGGTCGAGGGTCAGCCTTTCCTTGCGGTTCAGTTGCGCGTCGTAAGGAAAGTATTCCGGCGCGGCGGGCAGGTTTTCCGTCATCATTCTGATGAATGACTCGCGGTCCATCGGCTGAAGCGCGTAGTTGAGGCGTTTCTGTTCGCCGATGGTGCTCACCGTTTCATCGCTCAAATTCTTGCCGCAAAGCGACCCCGCACCATGCGCGGGGTACACCAGCGTCTGGTCCGGCAGTTTCATCAGCTTGTCGTGCAGGGAATCGTACATCAACGAGGCCAACTCTTCGGCGGTGATGCCGACAGAGGCCATGAGGTCCGGCCGGCCGACATCGCCGATGAACAGCGTGTCGCCGGTCAACACCATCTGCGGCCGGTCTTTATTTTCCTTCAGATCATAAACGAGGATGCAGATGCCTTCCGGCGTATGGCCGGGGGTTTCCATGGATTCCAGCCGCACGTCCCCCATTTCCAGACGGGTGCCGTCCGATTCCGGGACGAACTCGTATTCAGCTTCGCCTTTGACCCCCAGGTGGATCGAGGCGCCGCACCGGTCGCGCAACTCCAAATGACCGGCCACAAAGTCGGCGTGAAAATGCGTGAGGTACACATGGCGGATGGTGAGGTCCATCAAGCGCGCATCTTCGATGTACTGCTCGACGTCGCGCTGGGGATCGACCACCACGGCGGCGCGTGTGGATTCATCGGCGATGAGATAGGAAGCGTGGGCCAGGCACCCGAGGTAGTATTGCTTGAAAATCATGGTTGACTCCCCCCTGACAATGCCAAATTTCCCAGGCCCTTGTCGTGCTCACTTCTCCGGCTTGCGGAAGGCGCGGATGAACTGGATCACCCACCAGCCCTCGTCCTTGGTGATCACCGTCCCCACACGGATCGGCATTCCAGTGCCGGGACTTCCATTCTCCAGCACCCACATCAGCTCGCCGTCGGTTCGCAGGTCCTGCCATTGGGCGTTTGTGAAGTCACGAGGCTGGTGGCCCGGC
>NZ_HG422173.1:1323806-1333046 GCF_000341545.2 Nitrospina gracilis 3/211 | reverse complement strand
TGTGGCAGGTGACGCACTGGCCCTTGCCGAAATAAATCTCCGCGCCCTTGTCCACGTACTCCTGCCTTGAACGGAACGGGCTCTCCATTTCCTGGATGCGCTCCAGTTCCTCATCCGGCACACGCGGTGTGTAGATACTGGGATGAAACGCGGCGGCTTCCTGCCACAACAGGGCCGAAACCACAAAACCAATACCGAAGCAAACAAGGCCCTGTGTTTTCATAATTCTCTAACTTGTACGGAAGCCACCTCTACAACCGGAACCGGTGACCGGCCAGGGGGCCGCAGAAGCTGTCCGTCTATCAAAAAAGTTCGACCGGAAATGAAACCGGAATCATTCCCCGATTTTACCATGCAGCATTTCCCAGTGTCCGACGGACTGGGCAATGCCCACGGAGCCGTCCGGGATCGGTGCGTCTTTTGGCCACAGGTGGAAAATAATGCCGTCGGTTTTGGAAACATGCTCCACCAGGTTCTTCACGGTATCCTCGTCCGTCGGATAATTCACCTGCACACGCCCGGTTTCGATTTCCTGCTTGTGGTCGTGCCAATTGGCCTTGTGGGACCACTCCGGGATCACCTTGCGGGCGAGGTCCTTGGAAACCATGTATTCCACCTCCGTCATGCGCGCGTTGGGCTCCGTGCTTTCGAACAGGATGCACTGGATGATCTGGTCGTTGATCGGTTTGCAGTAATGATGAAAGGGTCCCACCACTTCGCCGTCCATGACGTGCGGGGCGGTGACGTGGATGGTGTAGCCGTCCAGCGGGCTTGCAGGCGGTTTGTTGTCACCCGCCGTGGCGCAGGCGGCGGTGGAGATGGTGAGCACAAAAATCATTGCCAGAACTTTGATTGGTTTCATGGACTGCCTCCTGTAGGGAAGGTTGGGGCCCCGATTTCCATATGGCCTGAAATGGCTCAGTGTTATTCCTAGTTTACCGAAGCGGCGAAACGGAATACAAGGCGAGAAATCAGCCCGAAAGTGGGAAAGAGAAAGGGTCTTTTAGATCAGTCGCTTAATTATGTAAGGAAAATGGGTTCCCCGTCTGCGAGGAAACCAGAAGAAAGAAGGGCGAAATTCAGGCTGGAGTCGAATCAGGGGAGCGGGCCGCGCACTGGACGGAGGAAAGCATCGGGTCCGTTGATCTTGTCCTGGTAATCTTCGCCTCCCCGGTCCTTGTAAGACACCACGATGGCCTTGCCGCCGCGTTCCTGGCTGGTCCACGTGCCCCAACCCGCGCCGTTGGGGAAAATAGGATCGATGAATATCTTGTCACCGTCCTTGTCGGTGTTGCGTTTTCTGCGGTTGTAAAGCGTTTTTGCCTCTTCCGGGGTGGGCATGCGCCAGTCCTCGTACCCGGCGAAGTTCTTGTTGTTCATACGCTGAACAAACTCCATGGCCGTGTACCAGTTCACCCACCCTCGCTGGGTCTGCCAGAAATCGCGCTTCATCCACATGAGGCGGGTTTCGGTGTCAAGCACCGTGCCGTCGCCCATGTCCCAAAAACGCTGGTCAGCAGACTTGGCGACGGGTTCGCGCGGAGGTTTGTCCGCGGCGGCCACGCTTCCAGTCAGGAGCAGGCCCGCCAGCAGGGTGACGGTGAAAACAGAAATCCAGTTACGGCCTTGCATCGGGTTCCTCCGGATGGGCGTTGCAGGTCTCGTGGGTCCGGTTCGATTCAAAAATCGCCTAGAGTGTACAATTCCCGCCCCCTCAAAGTAAACGGGGAAATGGCCTTGAACCCCCTCAGGCCTTGAAGTAGAATCGTCTCCATCAACCACCTAGGGAGGTGCGCATGACCCCGTCCACCCAGCGCCATCCGGCTTTCCGGCTCCTGATCGCGGCCATTCTGATTGGAGCCCTCTTCGCCACCGGGCCCATCTGGGCCAAACCCCAGGACCAGGAACGCTGGAACAAGAAATACGAAGTCGATGCCTTCCTGTTCGGCAAGCAACCGGTTCCCTTCCTCAAAAACAACGTGGGCCTCCTGCCGAAGGGCAAGGCACTGGACATCGCCATGGGCGAGGGCCGGAACGGCGTGTTCCTCGCCACCCGGGGATTCGATGTCGAGGGTTGGGACATCTCCCCGGTCGGACTGGAAAAGGCCCGCCATCTGGCGAAAGAGCACAACGTGTCCATCCAGACGGAAGTGGTCGACCTGGAATCCGCCGAGCTTCCCAAAAACGAATACGACGTCATCCTGATGATGTACTACATGCAACGCAACCTGTTCCCGCAGATCAAGGAAGCCCTCAAGCCCGGAGGTATGGCGGTGATCGAAACCTACAACGTCGATTACCTGAAGTACCAGGATTTCCGGCCGCAGTGGGCCCTTCAAACCAACGAACTTCTGGAAGCGTTCAAGGACTTCAAAATCATCCGCTACCAGGCGTATGACGATGGCAAGGAAGCGTACTCCAGCATCATCGCGCAAAAACCGATGGAGTGATGCGACCGCCACCCCTCCGCCATCAGCGGCGGCTCCCCATTCCCGCATTGCACCGAAGCCCCAACCCGTGAGGCGCCCCTGAATCCAATCGCAAAAACATTCATCACGCTGGCCAACGCCTTTCCCCTGTGGGTGGTGGCGGGGGCGGCGCTGGCGTTGTGGAAACCGGAAACCGCCACCTGGTTCCAGCCGCACTGGATTCCGTTTTTCCTCGGCATCATCATGCTGAGCATGGGGCTCACGCTGACCTGGCAGGATTTCCGCCGCGTGCTGGAGTTTCCGCGCCCGGTCTTGATGGGCGTCGGTTTGCAGTTCGGCCTCATGCCGCTTCTGGGATTCGCCATCGCCCGCGCCTTTGCCCTGCCGCTCGATTACATGATTGGCCTCATCCTCGTTGCGTGTTCGCCGGGCGGCACGGCGTCGAACGTGGTCGTGTTCATCGCGCGGCTCAACGTGGCGCTGTCGGTCACACTCACCACCTGCTCGACACTGCTCGCCGTCATCATGACGCCCGTGCTCACCACGTGGCTGGTGGAGATGCTGGCGCGCGACCTCACCGGCGCGGTCATCCAGGTGGACACGCTGGGGCTTCTGCTCGATACGTTTCAGGTGGTGATCCTTCCGGTGGCGGCAGGCGTTGTCATCAACCAATTTTTTCACCGCCAGGTGGAACACGTCACTCCGTACACGCCGCTCCTCGCGGTGCTGTCCATCGTGTTCATTGTCGATTACATTCTTGCCGCCAAGCGCACGGAGTTGCTGGAAAGCGGCGGCACCCTGCTCGCTGCGGTGGTCACACTGCACGCCCTCGGGTTTGTGGTGGGATACGTGCTGGCGCGGTGGATCGGCGGCGATGAAACCAACGCGCGCACGGTGTCGGTGGAGGTGGGCATGCAGAACTCCGGCCTGGCGACGGAGCTGGCGCGCAGCAACTTCGCGCTGTTCGGATTGGCCACAGTACCGGGGGCGTTGTCCGCCCTCACCCACTGCATCCTGGGCAGCCTGGCCGCCGGTTTGTCAAGGCTCATGCCGCAGTCGCCACGCCCTTCTCCGCCGCAACGACAGAAGGTTTAATCACAAGCGGCGCCTATGCTATGATGGGCCATCCTCGGATGTACAACTTCATTTTTGGAAAGGAGATGTTTTGGCTACCTTCAACGTTCTCATTGTAGCGGAGTTCAACGGCATCGCCGAAGAAGCCGAGAAGGAGGTATTCCTTCGTTTGGAAGAAGCGTGCTTTGAGCGCATTCCCACCCTGAGCCGCGCCTGGGAGATCAAACTCGACGCTCCGGATGAAGCCGAGGCCAAAAACGACGCCATCGAAAAATTCGTCAACGTGTGCCGCACCAATCCCTTCGAACTGCGCATGGTCGTGCAGAGCGGGACCGGACTGGTGATCCGCCGAAAAAAAGAGTTCGAGCCCTGATTGCGCGGCGGGCGCAGTCGGTTCCGATCAAAGCGCGGAGCCGGTGAACTCCGTGGAACGCTCGGCGCCGAACTCGTTGCTGATGATGATGAGGTGGTGACCCTGCCCGGTTTTCACGGGACCGTACAGCTCGCCGCGGTTGATGAGCATTTTTTTCACCGCGTCCCGGATGAGGTCCTCCAGTTCCCGGTTTTCGAGGACCGGATCGGGAGCTTTTTTGCGCGGGTCGTCCTCGGCCAGCACGATCCAGCCCAGGTTGCCGCCGTCTTCCTTGCTCGGGCACAGGCTATATTTTTCCGCCAGCCGCATGAGCATCTTCACACGGCCCGCAGCGTTTTTGACTTCATTGATGGTGGACTTCAACAACTCCGCCACTTCGGGCTTGTCCACCACAATATGCCGAACCTGAATCTGGTGAGAAAACCCTACCATCACAACCCCCAAAAAACTTGTCAAAAGTAATAATCCCTCGAATCCCGCATTCGGGATTTCGGTTGCCTGCTGAATGGCCCCTATACTAAATTATCTGATCTTAAATTTCCAGAAGGGGAACCATGGCCGACTCCAATCCAAAGCTGATCCTCGCCTCACAGTCGCCCCGGCGCATCGACCTGCTTCGACAGATGGAGCTGAAGTTCGAAATCATTCCCGCTTCTATGGATGAAGTGACCGACCCCACCCTGCCGCCGGAGGAAAACGCAAAGGCGCTGGCATACCAGAAAGCGGAGCACGTGGCGCGCACGCACCCCGGCTGCTTTGTAATCGGTGCGGACACGATCGTGGTGCTGGAGGACCGGCTCCTCGGAAAACCGCAAAACGTAAAAGACGCCGAAGCGATGTTAAATGAACTGAGTGGGCGCGCGCACCAGGTGATCACCGGCGTCGCGCTGATCGACCCTGAAGGCGTACACTCGGCCCACGCCGAGGTCTCCACCGTGCGTATCCAAAAGTTGGACCTTGAGACGATCCGCCGTTACATCGAAGGTGGTGAACCCATGGACAAGGCCGGGGCGTATGCCATCCAGGGAGAAGGGGCGGAGCTGGTCGAAGGCTGGTCCGGTTCGTGGACCAACATTGTCGGCCTGCCGGTGAAAGCGGTTTCGCACCTCTTGGAACAGGCGGGATTCCCGCATCGCCCCAACACCGAAAACATAGAAATCCTGTGAGGAAGCCAGTCTCCTTTCTTTTGCAGGCAGGACCGCTTATCCGCACAGAAAGCGGGCGTCAAACCATAACCCCAAACGGACATACAAAAATAAAGCGCTTGACATACACGCAAATATGTAACTTCAAATAAAGAGTTTTTGGCAAAAAATTCTTGCAGAGTTTTACTTTTTGGACATATCATTTAGTCCTGATCCACAAATACGGGACACTTAGGTGAGTCGGTATCCAAATGTTTACAAGTCAGGATTCGATGAAAATTCACGGGCATTGCAACCGTTGCAAAGCGCCGATCTTCCTGAACCAGTGCACGGACTGGTACGGCAATACGGTGCTTTCGCTCAATTGCTGGAACGGCCATTACAAGTGGATTGAGATCGAGGATATCGACAAGGAATTCAAGATCGAGCCGGAAAAAAACCTGGTCACCTACATCGGCTTCTTCGACGCTCCATGAACCGAAAACGGTTTGCCCTTCTTTCCACTTCCCTCTTTCTGTTTCTGACCCTCGCCCTTCCGCTGGCGAACTCCATTCACGCCGAAACTCCGCCCGAGGCACCGGAAGGCATGGTGTACATTCCCGAAGGTTACTTTGCAATGGGGGTCAATTCCGGCAATGCATCAGAAGAGGGTCCGCAACACCACGTGTACACCTCCGCATATTTCATTGACCGCTATGAGGTGAGCAATGCCGAATACATGAAATTCGTCAAGGACACGGGCCACCCCAAGCCGCTTTTCTGGGAAGACGAACGCTTCAACCGGCCGAACCACCCGGTGGTGGGCGTCAGCTGGTTCGACGCCATGGCCTACGCTCGCTGGAAAGGACGCCGCCTGCCGACGGAAGCGGAATGGGAGAAAGCCGCACGCGGCAACGATACCCGGCTCTATCCCTGGGGCGACAAGTGGGCCAAAGGATTCGTTTTATACTTTGTCAATGTGTTTGGCGTAGAGGACAAGTACCGGCACACCGCCCCGGTGGATGCCTATCCTGCGGGAATCAGTCCTTTCGGCGTATTCAACATGGCCGGTAACGTGTGGGAATGGTGTTTGGACTGGTATGAAGACGATTACTACCGCAAGAGTCCTGAACTGAATCCGGAAGGACCGGAACCGACCAAGATGAAAGTGGTGCGCGGCGGATCGTGGATCAATACCATTGACGGTGCACGCCTGGTCAGGAGGGGACGCAATTTCCCCAACACCAAAAACATGATATATGGTTTTCGCACCGTCCTGCCCGTTCAGTAATCCGTAAGGGTAGTACCGGTTCCTTCCGGGAACAATTCGGTTGACATCCCCCAAACCGCGCAGTAAGTTTTTTACATTCACAATACAGTTTTGCAATCAATTCAATCAAGTGCATGCGGGGTTTTTCATGATTTCAGGAAAACGGTTTCAGTTATTCTTTCCGGCCGTGGCCGTCATCCTTTGGTTTGCCACGGGTTCGGTTCCAGCTCATTCTCATTCCGGACACGATCACGGTGACGGGCTCAATATCAACCTTCCCGATGTTTTGGCCCAGGTGGACGGAAAGGAAATTCCCAAAAGCACCATCATTCCCACGCTGGTTAAAAACGTCGAGCGGTACAAGGAACGAGGCATGGCGCTTTCCCCACAACAACAGAAAGTTGCCGCCAAAAAACTGCTCGAAGAAGAAATTCATCGCAGCCTGCTCCTGCAAAAAGCGAAAGCCATCGGTGTTTCAATTTCGGACAAGCAGGTTGATGAGAAGGTCGCCTCCATCAAAAGCACCTTCAAAAGCGAAGACCTTTTCAAGAAACAACTCAAACTCCGCAACCTGACGATGGAGCAGTACCGCTCCAAACTCCACGATGACCTGTTAATGGATGCGGTCATTGAAAAGGAGTTGAGCGGAAAAATCACAATCCCGGAAAGCGCCATCCAGGAGTACTTTCAAAAGAACAAAAACAACCTGACCAAACCGGAAAAACGGAAGGCCAGCGTCATCCTCATTAAGGTCGATCCCAAAACCGGCTCGGCTGGGGCCTTGAAAGCGCGCAGGAAACTTGAGGACATCCTCAAGCAGTTGCAAAACGGAAAAGATTTCGAAACGATGGCCAAAATGCATTCCGAGGATTCGCTCGCCAGCCGTGGAGGCGACCTGGGGTGGTTCACCCAGGACAGTCATATGTTCGCGCCATTCCGCGAACAGGCGTTCAAACTGGGCAAAGGCGAAATCAGCGGCATCTTTAAAACCGCGCACGGCTTGCAGGTTTTAAAGGTCACCGACATCCAAAAGGGATTCCTGGCAACGGTTGAAAACAGCCGCGAAACCATAAGGAAAATTTTACTGGAACAGGAATTGAAAAAGCGGACGCGGCCATACCTGGAAGCTTTGAAACAGGACGCCAACGTTAAAATTTATTTTTGAAAATTGCGGGGCCGGAAGGCCCCGTTTTTCTTTGGAAGGAGACCCGCTGGAGACAACCTCTCGCGGGTTATTTTTTGCTCTTTTTTTCTTTCTTTGCCTTACCGCCATCAATCTGGCTGAGCTTGCGTTTCACGATTTTTCCTGGGTCCTTGTCAAAATCCACCTTCAGGTATACGGTGCTCTCGTGCACCTTGTGAACCACGGCATCTTTCTTTTTTCCGGCAAAATCGAATTTGATCTTGTCTCCAACCTTCATGCAACCTCCTTGGGCTTAGCCGCCACTCGTCGGGTTCCTGCAAACAGACTTTCAAAAAAGAAGAAGACTAGTGGAATATCAGGATGCTGTCAATTCTTTAATGGGATGGCCACCCGGAACCGTGGAAACCACTCTGAACTCTGGTACACTTTTCGGGACCGGAGGGATTGACCCCCGGTCTCGCCGTTATCAATTCATGTGAATCGCCGATGACCCTCCCAGCCTACGCCCAGGTGGTTTTCAATCTGCCCCTCCCGGACGCGTTCACCTACCGCATTCCCCCCGCGTTGCAGGACCGGGTGCAAGTGGGCATGCGCGTGCTCGCGCCGTTCGGTCCACGAAAGATCACCGGCTACGTCGTGGCGCTCACGGACACGTGCGACGCGTCGCTCAAGCTGAAAGACATAGAGGATGCGCCGGACACCCAACCGGTGACCTCCGAGGAACTGCTCGCACTCACCCGCTGGCTTGCAGACCGTTACCACGCCGGCTGGGGCGAAGCCATTCGCGCCGCCCTGCCCGCCGGACTGGACGATGAAGAACATGAATTGTTTTCGTTATCGCCGAAAGGGGAAATCGCCTTGCGCGATAAAAATGTCTCGGCCGCCGGAACCGCGGTCCTGCAACTCATCCAGAAACGCAAACAGCTTTCCCGGAAACAGATCCGTCACGCGCTCAAGAAAACCTACAAGTCGCACACGCTGGCCACACTCAAGCTGGAAGGTCTGCTTCTCACCGAAACCCGGTTGCGGAAAAGTTCCGTCCCTTACAAAACCGAAACGGTAGCCAGTCTGACGAGCAACGTGGTCAACCACGCGCAGGCGGAAACCCTTCTCGCACGCAGTCCGAAACAGAAAGAACTGTATGCTCTTCTTGGGAATGGCGAACTCACGGTTACCGAGTTGTCCAAACAGTTTCCCAAACATGCCGGGCCGCTCCGCGAACTGCGCAAAAAAGGGCTGGCCGAAACGCGCCGCGTCGAGGTTCCGCGATACGGTGGAGAGGAGATCGATCTTTCCACCGAAGGACTGGACGGTCCGTTGCAGTTCACCCCGGATCAGGAACAGGTGTACGGCGTATTGAAAGATGCACTTGAGACCCAGGTCGCCCACACGTTTCTGTTGCAGGGCGTCACGGGTAGCGGCAAGACGGAAATTTATATCCGGTGCATCCAGCAGGCGCTCGATGCCGGGCGCACGGCGATCATGATGGTGCCTGAAATTTCGCTGACTCCGCAGACGGTGTTCCTGTTCCGCCGCCGCTTCGGGGAAAACGTCGCCATCCTGCACAGCGGCCTGTCGGCGGTGGAACGCTATCTAGAATGGGAAAAGATCCGGCAGGGCGAAGTGGGCATCGCCATCGGCGCGCGTTCGGCCGTGTTTGCTCCCTTAAACAACCTCGGGATCATAATCATCGACGAAGAGCACGACGGCTCGTACAAGCAGGACGCGACACCGCGCTACCACGCGCGCGAAACCGCCATCGCGCGCGCCCGACAGGCAGGCGCAGTGGTTCTTCTGGGATCGGCGACGCCGTCGCTGGAGTCCCG
>NZ_HG422173.1:1244031-1323706 GCF_000341545.2 Nitrospina gracilis 3/211 | reverse complement strand
ATACCATCATCTGACTTTGCCGAAACGGATCGGCACGCGCCTCATGCCCACGGTGCACCTGATGGACATGAGGAAGGAACGCGACGAGCGCAAAAATTATTCCATCTTCTCGCTGGAACTCAAGAAAGCCATCCTCGAACGCATGGATCTGGGCGAGCAGGTGTTTCTGTTTCTCAACCGGCGCGGCACGGCCAACTACGTCGTTTGCCGCAAATGCGGGTTTGTTTTTGAATGTCCACATTGCAGTGTGTCCCTCACCTTTCACAGCCGCACGAAAATCCTGCTCTGTCACTACTGCAACCTGACCCGCGTGATGCCGGACCACTGCGTCGAGTGCGGCGGCGAGGTGATCCGCTTCAGTGGTTTCGGAACGCAAAAGCTGGAAGAAGAAACGCGATCCCTGTTCCCCGCCGCACGGACGGCACGCTTGGACCGCGACACCACCCGCACGCGCTCGGCGTTCGAGGCCATGTACCGCGACATGCGTGAAGGCCGCATCGACATCCTCATCGGTACGCAGATGATCACCAAGGGACACGACTTCCCCGGCGTGACACTGGTCGGCGTGGTGTACGCCGACCTGTCCCTGCACATACCGGATTTCCGTTCCTGCGAGAGGACGTTCCAGCTGCTGACCCAGGTGGCGGGACGCGCCGGACGCGGCACCGTGCCGGGCCGCGTCGTCATCCAGGCGCACAATCCGGATCACTACGTGTACGACTATGTCGCGTCGCACGACTACGACGGCTTTTACGAAAAGGAACTCGCTTTAAGACAGCGCCTGCACTACCCGCCGTATTCGCGACTGGCGTCGCTTCTCATCGAGCATCCGAGTGAGAAAGACGGCGAAGCGTACATCGACCGACTGCAGACCGAGTTCGCACCGCTGGTGCGTGGAGCGGAGGGGGTGGAACTGCTTGGACCCGCCCGCGCCGCCCTGTACCGTTTGCACGACCTGTTCCGCTGGCACTTCATCTTCCGCGCGCGGAATGCGGAGGTTTTGCAAAGCGTCCTGCACAAAGTGAAACGACTCGATGCCGTTGCCAAACCGCCGGGCACGCAATGCAAGGTCACGCTCGATGTCGACCCCGTCAATATGCTTTAAGTTTCATTCAACCCTATGGTACCCTTTACCTCCTTATTGACCCGATTCAAGGTCCACCATGCTCCGAAAAATGTATGATTGGGTTCTGCAATGGTCCTCGACCAAACACGCTGTCCCCGCGCTGGCGGTGCTGTCCTTTGCCGAATCCTCGTTCTTCCCCATCCCCCCGGACGTGCTGCTGATCGCCATGGTGGTGGCGGTGCCGACCAGGTGGTTCCACTTCGCGCTGGTGTGCTCCATCGCTTCGGTGCTGGGAGGGATGTTCGGTTACCTGCTGGGCTGGCAGTTCATGGACCTGGTGGGCAACCGCATCGTGGAGTTCTATCATTTCCAGGAGCAATTCGATAAAATAGGAGGCTGGTACCAGGAATACAATGCGTGGGCCGTGGCCGCGGCGGGGTTCACCCCCCTGCCCTACAAGGTGTTCACGCTGGCCGCCGGAGCGTTCCAGATCAACTTCCCGGTGTTCGTTGGCGCGTCGTTCGCCAGCCGCGCGGCGCGTTTCTTTATCGTGGCGGCGCTTCTGTACAAGTTCGGCCCGCCCATCAAGGTGTTCATCGAGCGTTATTTCAACCTGCTCAGCATCGTGTTTTTCGTTCTCCTGGTGCTGGGATTTGTTCTGCTGAAATACGTTTTCTGACGGAGGCTATATGGACCAGCATGTGGTGGTGTACGTCACCGCAGGTTCGGAAGACGAAGCCGAAAAGCTGGCGAACGGTCTGGTGACGGAAAAGCTCGCCTTCTGTGTGAACGTGATACCCTCCATCAAATCGTACTACCACTGGGACGGCAAGATGAACGTCGATCCGGAAGTACTGATGATCATCAAAACGCGCCGCGACCGTTTCGACGATCTCGAAAAATGGGTGTGCGCCAACCACAGCTACGACGTGCCGGAAATCATCGCCCTGCCCATCGTTCAAGGATTGAAACCCTACCTGCAGGGCATCGACGACTGGGTGCCTAAAAAACAATAAGGTAATACTGTCATGAGCAACATCCACATTCCCAAAGGCTGGGAGATGCCGGAAAGCGAACTCACGCCGGAATCGATCTACATGAACCGGCGCGAGGTGTTGAAAGCCATGGGCGTGGCGTCCCTGTTCGCCGCAGGCGCGCTCCCCGCGTGCTCGCCGCCACAAGAGGTGATTGACGCGCATCCGGAGATCAATCTGACCGATCTCGAAAAAACCGTGTACCCGGCCAACCGCATCACCAAGTACAAACTCGACCGCCGCTTGACCAGCGAGGCCATCGCCGCGTCTTACAACAATTTTTATGAGTTCAGCGAGGTGAAGGAAGACGTCGATCACCACGCGCAACGCCTGCAGACGCGCCCCTGGCAGGTGGAGGTGACGGGTCTCGTCAACAAACCAAAGACCTACGACTTCGACGATTTCTTAAAGAAGTTCATTCTGGAGGAACGCTTCTACCGCCTGCGTTGCGTGGAGGCGTGGGCGATGGCGGTGCCGTGGACGGGTTTCCCGTTGAAAGCCCTGCTGGATGAAGTGGAGCCGCAATCCGGCGCGACGCACGTGCGTTTCGAGTCGTTCCACAAACCGTTTCTGGCGCAGGGACAGTTCGCCTTCTGGCAACCGTGGCCGTACTCGGAAGCGCTCACCATGAAAGAAGCGATGAACGAGTTGACGATTCTCGCCACCGGCATTTACGGTCACCCCCTGCCGAAACAGCACGGTGCACCGATCCGCCTGGTGGCGCCGTGGAAGTACGGCTTCAAGAGCATCAAGTCGGTTCAGCGGATCGAAGTGGTCGATTACGAACCGTCCACTTTTTGGAATACACTGCAGCCGCTGGAGTATGGGTGGGAGGCCAACGTCGACCCGAACGTGCCGCATCCGCGCTGGCCGCAGACGAAAGAAGAGATGATCGGAACGAAGGAAGTGCGCCTCACGCAGAAGTACAACGGCTACGGCGATTACGTGGCATCGATGTACACCTGAACGCTACGACTCACTCCACCTCGCGCACACAACGGAAACCGATGTGGTCGAAGCGGCCCGCCGCCAGTTCGTAATTCCTCCGCGTGGCACGCAGGGTCTGTTCGAGATCGCGCCACGACCCACCGCGGATCGACCGGTACTTGCCGTCGAACGGGCCTTTCGGGTCGCGTTTCGGACTCTCGGTGTAATATGTGTCCGAGTAATTGTCGAGCACCCACTCCCACACGTTGCCCGCCGCGTCGAACAGGCCCAGCGGATTCGGTTTCTTCTGTCCCACCGGGTGCGTGGTCTTGCCGGAGTTGTCCCAGTACCAGGCATGATCGCCGTCGATGGCGTCGCCCCAGTAGAAAATGGTCGAGGTCCCGGCGCGCGCCGCTTTTTCCCATTCCGCTTCCGTTGGCAGGCGCTTGCCGACCTGCAGGCAATAATCGCGCGCCTCGTACCAGGTGACCTGTTCCACCGGATGGTTGGGCGATTCAAAATTAGACGGGTTGTCGTCCATCACCGCCTCGAACTGCAACTGCGTCACCTCATGCTTGTCGATGTAATACGCCGAGAGGTGGACCGTGTGCGGCGGTTCGTCCTCCGCCTTGCCGGAACCCATGACGAACTGGCCTTCCGGGATGAGGACCATCGACGGATCGTCAAATTCCGCCGACGACGCCGTTGCAGCGAAGCAAAGCCACGCACTCCATGCCATGAGAAAACGCACTGCCGTTTTCATGATTCATTTACGCCGAAAAAGTTGGATGAAATTGGCGACGAACCCGGAGATGGCGGCACCGGATCCCGCGGCGATAATGAGGATATCCCGGTCCCCGGTGCGGTAGCCGATGAACGTCCCGATCAGTACGCCAACACAGATGGTGACCAGGTAGAAACGTCCGCCCAGCCAGCCGATGAAACCGCCGATGATCGATCCCAGTACCCCTGCGACCACCGCCAGCATGGGACTGTGCACCACCACGCCGATGAGGACCCCGGTCAGCCCCAATAAAAACACACCGACATAAATGTTGTTCCGTTTCTCCATGTGTGCCTATCATGATACAGGAAGCACACAGCATGGTCTGCCCCCATTTTTTCTAAAGCCCTATGCTTCGAACCCTCGCACTGTCCATTTTAATTTCGACCCCCCTGCATGCGTTCGTCGCCACCGGTCTGGACGCACCGGCAGGAGTCGCCGTCGATCCCCGAAGCGGCCACATCTTCATCGCCAACATTGGCGGTCGGGCGGACCTGAAAGACGACAACGGGTTCATCACCCGCCTCGATGCCGAGGGCAACGCGATCGCTCCGCGCTTCATCTCCTCGGGCCGGAATGCCGTCACCCTGCACGCACCCAAAGGCCTGGCCGTGATGAACGGCGTGCTGTACGCCGCAGACATCGACACCGTGCGCGGCTTCGATGTCGCAACGGGAAAAATCCGGAGCACCATTGATCTTTCCGGGCTGGGCGTGCGGTCACTCACCGGGCTCACCACCGGGGAGGAAGGGATTCTATACGCAAGCGACACCCCCGGCAACGCGATTTACCGCATCGACACCACCACAGGCAACACCGTTTCCCGATTCGCAAAGGGCCCACGGCTGGACGGCCCCGCCGGACTCGCTTACGATCCGCGTCACAAGGTCCTGATTGTCGTCACCCGCAACACAGGTCGGCTTCTAAGCGTACGTGGCGACGGTACGGTCCATCAACTTTTTGGCAAATCGTTCGGCAGTCTGTACGGGGTGGTGTTCGATCGGGAATATAGCCTGATCGTAACAGACGCGCAACAGGGACGGGTTTATCGGATAAGGAATTACAGCGAGGTGGAGGTGCTGAAAGAAAATGTGCTGAGTCCGGCAGGGATCGCGCACGACTTTCCCCGCAACCGGGTGGTGGTGACGTCCTTGAAAGGCAATGCGGTGTTCACCCTGCCGCTGGACCGCTGACGGGTCCGGCGGCAGGGTGAGCGCATTCCTTCCTTATTGCTTAATGACCGTCCTGCAGGGCGGCGTAAACCGCATCGAGACTGCTCTTCGCGTCGCCAAACAGCATCCGCGTGTTTTCCTTGAAGAACAGCGGATTCTGTACGCCCGCGTACCCGGTGGCCATACTGCGCTTGAGCACGATGGTGTACTTGCCCTTCCAGCATTCCATAACCGGCATCCCGGCAATGGGGCTGTTCGGGTCGTCCTGCGCGGAAGGGTTGACGATGTCGTTGGCGCCGACGATGATCGACACGTCCACGTCCGGGAAATCGTCGTTGATTTCGTCCATCTCGTAAACGATGTCGTACGGCACCTGCGCTTCCGCGAGCAGGACGTTCATGTGACCCGGCATGCGTCCCGCAACGGGATGGATGCCGAACCGCACGTTGACCTTCTTGTCGCGGAGCTTTTTGGTGATCTCGCGCACGATGTGCTGTGCCTGCGCCACCGCCATGCCGTAACCCGGAATGATCATGACCTCTTTCGAGTCCTTGAGCAGTTCGGCCACTTCCGGCGCTTCCAGCGCCTGGATTTCGCCCTGTTCCGCGCCCGCGGCGGAAGGCGCACTCGTGGTGGTACCGAATCCGCCGGCGATGACCGACAGGAACTTGCGGTTCATGGCGCGGCACATGATGTAACTCAGGATGGCGCCACTGCTTCCCACCAGCGCACCGGTGACGATCAGCAGGTCGTTGTTCAACATGAACCCGGTGGCGGAAGCCGCCCAGCCGGAATAACTGTTGAGCATCGACACGACGACCGGCATGTCCGCGCCGCCAATAGCCATGACCATGTGAATGCCGAAAAACAGCGCGATGCCGGTCATGATCAACAGCGGGGTCAATCCCGCGCCCGCCGCCGACTCGTCCACAAACACCTTGGCCAGGTAGATGGTGATGAGCAGGAGGATGAGGTTCAGCAGATGGCGTCCCGGAATCAGCATCGGGTTGCCGGTGATCTTGCCGCACAGCTTGCCCCAGGCGATGACCGATCCGGAAAACGTGACCGCACCGATCAGGATGCCGAGATAAGTTTCAACATCATGGATGCTCTGCTCCACGCCCTCAAAATGCTGGGACGGGTCCATGAAGTTGGCATAGCCGACCAGCACCGCCGCCATACCAACGAGGCTGTGCAGGATGGCCACCAACTCCGGCATCTCGGTCATCTGCACACGCTTGGCGAGGATGATGCCGATGGTGCCGCCGATCACCAGTCCGCCGATCAGCAGACCCATGTTGGCGGTGACCCCGGCGATGGTCACGATCAACGCGATCGCCATGCCGAGGATGCCGTAGATGTTGCCGCGTCGGGCGGTTTCCTGATGGCTCAGGCCGCCCAGCGCCAGAATGAACAGAATGGTCGCCCCGATATAAGAGGCGGTTACGATACCTTGACTCATCTTTTCGCCTCCTATTTACGGAACATGTCGAGCATGCGTCGCGTCACCGCGAAGCCGCCCGCAATATTGATGGATGTGATCAGGACCGCTGCGGCGGCAAGCCACATAATCAGTTTTTCGCCCGAACTGATCTGCAGAAGGGCACCGATGATGATGATGCTGCTGATGGCGTTGGTGACGCTCATGAGCGGCGTGTGCAATGCGGCGGTCACGTTCCAGATGACCATGTAGCCGACGAAACAAGCCAGCACGAACACGGTGAAATGCGCCATGAACGAAGCCGGCGCCACCGATCCCAGTCCCAACAACATCAGGCCGCCGATGACAAACGTCATGATCATGCCCGTGGCGGAAGGGGCCGCCTCCTCTTTCTTCACAACAGGAGGAGCCGCTTCTTCTTTCGGTTTGGGCGGCGCGGCGGAGAGTTTCGGTGCGGGCGGCGGCCAGGTGATCTCGCCGTCCTTCACCACGGTCACACCGCGAATGACCTCGTCCTCCATGTCGATGTTGAGGTTGCCGTCCTTTTCCTTACACATGTCCGACAGCAGGTGTCGCAGGTTGGTGCCGTACAACTGGCTGGCCTGCGTCGCCAGGCGGCTCGGCAGATCCAGGTAGCCGATGATGGAAACGCCGTTGACGTTGACCACCTTGCCCGGCTCGGTCAGTTCGCAGTTGCCGCCCTGTTCGGCGGCGAGGTCCACGATGACACTGCCGTTTTTCATCAGCTTCACCGTGTCGGAGACGATCAGTTTCGGAGCCGGCTTGCCGGGAATCAGCGCAGTGGTGATGATGATGTCCACCTCCTTCGCCTGTTCCGCAAACAGTTCCATTTCCTTCTTGATGAACTCCTCGCTCATTACCTTGGCGTAGCCGCCTTCGCCGGAGCCCTCTTCCTCGAATTCGAGCATCAGGAACTCCGCATCCATACTTTCGACCTGCTCCTTGACCTCGGGGCGGGTGTCGAACGAGCGAACGATGGCGCCCATGCTCTTGGCTGCGCCAATGGCGGAAAGGCCCGCCACGCCCGCGCCGATGACCAGCACCTTGGCCGGGGGAATTTTACCCGCCGCGGTGATCTGCCCGGTGAAGAACCGGCCGAACAGCTGCGCCGCCTCCACCACCGCGCGATACCCCGCGATGTTCGCCATCGAGCTCAGGGCGTCGAGTTTCTGCGCACGGCTGATGCGCGGCACGCTGTCCATCGCCATCACCGTGACTTTTTTCGCGGCCAGCCGCTTCAATAAATCCTGATTTTGCGCAGGCCAGATGAAAGAAATGAGCACCTGGCCCTCGTGCGTCAAATCCACTTCATCCACCTTCAGATCCGGATGGTGCTCCGGTCCGCGTACTTTCAATATGATATCGCTTTGATCCCAAACGGCCTTCGGGCCTTCCAGCACGGTGGCCCCGGCCTCTTTGTACGCTTCATCGGAAAACTTAGCTTCGGCACCAGCACCGGACTCAATCGCGACTTCAAACCCGAGCTTCAACAGCTGAACCACCACCTCGGGGGTTGTGGCCACCCGCCTCTCGCCGGGATGAACTTCTTTGGGAATGCCAATTTTCATCGCCAATTGTTCCTTTATTTATAATTGGTTCTCAGAAATGCCCACGAATGATAACCAAAACAGAGGTCTTGTCCAAATTTTTTTAAAATCAGGGCGTAGAATCAGGAACTCTAGCATAATCACGCCCAATTTCACCCTTTTTCTCGGCATTTACCGGGATTTTCGGTCTCATTAAACGGGTACAAACAAAAATACGGTGTTTGGATTCAACTTCATCTCGTCCGTTGCAAAAATTTGAACATCCCCTGTTTAGCAAGGAGGCCAATTGATCCTATTTTTTTCTTCAGGACCCGTCCCACTCCATAACCCAAAAACCGGCCTCAACCAGTTACCCGGATTTAATCAATTTGGTTGGTTTTTTATTCAGGATTGAAAAATTTAGTGTTACACTATTTTTGTATAAATTCTTCCAATCAAAATTGGCTTTTCGCCCGCTTCCCCCTGCTGGAAAACCGGGAAAGGGCTACTTGTGCACCCGGGTATTTAAATGAAACGGGACATTGCCAACCAGATCATTCAGGAAAAAACGTTCCTGCTCGAACATCCTGAAATGTTCTTCCAGTTGTTCGACGGGTTGTTTCCTTTTTTCCTGTTTACCCGGGATCCAGAGGGGCCCCTGATCTCCGTCAGCAACAAGGTCACTCATGTTCTAGGGCATGCCCCCGAGGATTTCATGCAGCGCTGGCCCGACTACCTCGCCAATCATCCCGTTAATGAAACATTCAAACAGCGGGCTTGCCTGGAAGCAGGATCCGCGAAAGAGCCGATCAACTACAAAACCATTTTCAGCAATAAACATCACGAGCCCATTTGGTTGGAAATGTTTGAATCGCCGCAGATGGTAGATGGCAAGCCGGACAAGATCATCGGCATCGCTCTGGATTTGACAAAACGGAGCGTTCTGGAAAACCAACTGCGCCTCGGCGAGAAGCGGTTCCGGGAAATGAGCCAGACCTCGCCCATCGGTATTTTTCAGACAGACAATGATAATCTGATTGCCTACGTCAATCCGGCCTGGGAAGTCATTACCGGCAGGACCATTTCCGAAAGCCTGGGCCAGGCCTGGTGGGATTGCATCCACCCCGGCGATCAGGAAGACGTCATCCGGAAATGGGGACGGGGCAACGACAAGGGCGAGGAAGTGGATGCCGAGTGCCGGGTGATCCGGCCCAACGGCACCATGATCTGGGTCAAGATCCGGTCGCAGATCCTGTTCGACGACACGGGCAAGATCACCATCGCCACCGTCGAAAACATCGATCAGCAGGTGGCCGACCGGGAAAAACAAAAGCAGTTGATTCACGAGTTACTGCAACTCAAGGAAAAACTGGAGGTGGCGACCCGCACCGATCCTCTCACCGGCCTGCCCAACCGCCGGGACTTGAACGACAAGCTGGGGCACGAGAAAGCGCGTTTCGAACGCACCAAACGGCCGTTCACCCTGCTTATCGTGGACATCGACAAGTTCAAAAGCATCAACGACCAGTACGGTCACGACGCGGGCGATTACATCCTGGTGCAGGTCGGGGAACTGTTGCGCAACAGTTGCCGGCGCATGGACCACATCTGCCGCTGGGGAGGCGAGGAGTTTTTCTTTCTGTTACCGGAAACCAATCTGGAAAACGGTTACGTCTTCGCTGAAAAACTGCGCACCAAACTGGCCTCGGCCAAATTCAATTACAAGGGCCAGCAGGTCAGCGTGACCGCGAGCTTCGGTCTCAGTTGTGTGGACGATGACAGCCGCGATCTGGAATCCTACATCAAAGAAGCGGATGACTGCCTGTACGATGCCAAAAATGCCGGACGGAACCGCACGGTGGCGCGCAAACGCAAACCGGGCGCCGGTTGATCATCATTTCCACGGAAGCACGGTCCCGCACCGCTCCCCTCTTCCTTACCCCCTGCTGATTCTGGCGCTCCTCTTCATGGGATGCCTGTTTGCGCCCGGGACGGCGTGGACCGTCGAAAAAGAATCCCTCTCCTTCCAATCCGTGAATGTGCCGCCGGAACTGGGACTGCGCCCCCTGCCCGAAGAGGAAGTGCATTACAAGGGAGCGACCTACACCCGGGAAGCTTTCGTCGCGCTATGGGAATTGCAGGAAAACGTGATGTCTGATTTTCCACGCCTGCTCAACTGGTTGATTCCCGATCCCCCGCCCCTTGACTTCACCCGCCACACGGTGCTGTGGTTTTCCAACCGCGGTGCGGGGGCCAGTTTTGTGGAACTGGAACGGGTGGTGATGAGCGAAGACGGAGACGCGCTGGAGGCGCACGTCAAGGTGGTGCACTCGGATTTCGTCTCTAAAAAACTCAACCTGTGGACGATTCCGAAAACCCACCGACCGGTGGTATTCCGGGAGAAGAAGGTATTTAACGAGGGTCCGTGACGCGGTTCAGTCGTCCATGTCGTCGAACACGCCGGTTGCCAGACTCTTGCGCGCGGTGCGTGCTTCCTGCTCGGCGCGGGTGATACTCTGGTCGTAGTCGTTGTAATCGACGTAGCGCAGGACCGGCTCCATTTCCGGATGGCGCTTGAGGTAAAGCCGGGCCATCGTCTGGCATACACGGCGGTACTTGGGATGGCCCGCCTTCTGCGTGCGCAGTTCCGTGAAATGACCCAGTTCGCGCAGGTTCATGCCCATGTTCCAGCGGATGAAGTGGTTGAACAGGGACGCATACTGCGCCTCCTCGCGCAGGCCCGCGCGCTTCAGGTCGTGGTGCAGCGACTCCGCACGCTGAAAGCATTCCTGCACCCCCTCCATCATGCCGATCTCTTCGATCTCGTCGGGAATGGAATAGCCAAGCAGGACACCCATCTCCTGCCTCTGCTGGGTGAGCATGCGGTGGCGTTGCAGGTCGCGGTACTCTGCGAATCCGGCGACGATGTCGAACTGGATGGGGTAGCCGTATTCCAGCGCACGGCCCGGGCGGTCGCGTTTGCTTTTGCGCTCGCCCATATACAGGTGAAAAATTTCCAGCCGCGCTTCTTCGGAAAGCAACCGCACCACGCGCCTTATCTGTTCCGTCGAATGTTGCACGTAGGGGAAAATCATCGACGCCACGAGGTTGATAAAGTAATCCTCGTCCCGGTCTTCAAGCAAAGCCACTTCCGGCGCCGTTTCGATCGGTTCGTTGGCAAACAGTTCATCACAGCGTGCGCGCATTTTTTTATGAACGGCGGAACGGTGCTCCCGCCGGGCAGCCCGTTTGATGAATGTCGGGATCTGGTGACTCAGCGCGTTGCGAATCTGCACTGCCAGGTCCTGCGCCTCCACCAGTTCCTCCGTCAGCAGTTTCGAGATGAGCATGGAGAAAAAGCGGCCGTTGCCGACAATGCCGACGTTGGCCTGCGTGGCTGCGGGAAGAATGCAACGGATCACGTCGCACGCCGCACTGCGGATGGTGAAGTTGTAGGCGATGCGATGCGCGCGTTTCTCGTTGTCGTCCTTCATGTCTTTCGGATACACACGCGCCACTTCATTGCCGCGTTCCACCTCGATGGCGAACGAATCGGCAGGCAGGCGCTTGCGGAACAGCTCCTGCATCGGCTCGACCATGGCGGCGTAGGTCGCAAACAGAAAATCCATGACCGCCACGTACGACTCGCCCAACCCCGATTCCATCACGTTGCGCGGGCGCACGTAACGCCAGCTTCCGCCGCGCTGCTGGTCATACAGGACGTAACGGGTGGATTCCTCGATGGGAGAGCCGCCGATCCGGCAGTCCTCAATGATCTTGGTCATCAGGTTGGAAACTTCCTCGATGCAGATCGGAGCCACCGCCAGTTCCGCCACCGAATCGTCGCCGAACTTGTTGACGACGCGGTCCACCATCTCGCTTCCCTTGACGTCATTGGGAGTGCCGTCGGGATTGAGGAATTCCCTGGCCACGGTTTCCTTGAACCCGGTGGGGGCCCGGCTGTAACGCGCCAGCGCCGCCCCGATGACTTCCGGGTTCAGGTTTTGGAGGGAGAAAACACGGGCATCCACATCGGTGACATAACGGCGAAGAATGTCGCGTTCGGCGGCGGTGAGGTCGTCAGTCCGTTTTGGCTTCATGATTTTGTCCCGACGTGGACGGAATTGGGATGGGATCTTTGGCGCAGCGAAACCCGGTGTCGTTGAACCGAACGTAAGGACGGCCCCAGCGCCGGAAAGCGCTGTGCAGGGTGTCCTCGTAGTTCACCCAGGAGCCGCCGCGCATCACTTTAAAGACCCCCCGCTTGGGTCCCTGGGGATTATTGCGTACTCTTTTTTTGTAATACTTGCGGTCATACCAGTCCGAGACCCATTCCCACACATTGCCCGCCATGTCGTGGACACCGTATACGGAAACGCCGTTGGGGTAAGACCCGACATCGGTCATGGTGTGAATGCCACGCCACTTTCTGCGGTAAGTGGCTTTTCCCGGAGGCAGGTCATTGCCCCAGGGATACAGGTTCCCCATCGGCCCGCGTGCCGCCTTCTCCCATTCCGCCTCTGTGGGCAACCGTTTGCCACGCCACTCGCAGTATTCCTTTGCATCGTGCCAGCTGACCTGGGTGACAGGCTGGTTTTTGATCTCCTTGGGAAAGCTCTCCCCTTTCCACAGGTTGCCTTCCCAGCAGGCTTTGGTTTCGCAGGTGTCGTCCAGGGCCGGCCGATGCCCGGTGGCCTTAACAAACTCCAGATACCTCTGGTTGGTGACCTCGTATATGTCGATCCAGTACTTATCCAGGTACACCATGTGGTCCGGGAACTCATCCTTGAACCACCATCGGTTGCAGCGGTCATCCACCTGCCAGCACATTTCCAGCATGTCGGTGATTTTATGAAATCCCAATCCCATACGGAAGGTGCTGGCGGGGATTTCCACCATGTCCGAATACATCTCGAGCACTTCCTGCGTTGCCAACTCTTCCTCATGGTCCACGGAAGCGGCCGCGGCGCAGGACACCCAGACCCAGGCCAACAGTGACACAAAGATCACTAAACGGCAAAATCTTTGAGTCCGCTTAACCATCCACTTCAACTTCAAATATGTTTTCACTCACGGGATCAAGCAGCGTACCGGGTTTCAGGACGCGGAAGCCGGGGGCACGGGTTGGCCGGATTCCCGGAATCGGGTCATTTCCTTGCCATGAATCCAAAACAGTCCCAAGCCGAGAATCATGTTGACGGTGTACAGCCAGGTCAACCGGCTGTGGTAAGTGTCGAATTGCCGTTGCAGTTGGATGTTTTCCGGGTTGGCTTTTTTCTTCTGGTCCATCGCATGCATCTCGGGGCGCAAAACACTTCCGATGTAAATCGCCAGAACCACCATGATCGCCAGGAACACCTGCTTGGTATAACGCTTTTTGGTGACCACGGGTTCCACGTAGCCTCCCCAACCAAGACGGTCTGCAAAGAAACGGATCAAAACCGCACTGATCATGAGGCCCATGCACCAGTATATGATATGGACGTTGAAAATATCCATCAGGCCATTCATGACGTTGCTCGCCAACTGCGGTTGTTCCTTCAGTTTCACGCGGACCACGATCTCGGCCAAAATGCCAAGCAGGAACATGCCACCAACCCAGAGCGAGAGGGAAAACAGGTACAACCAGTTTGCAAAATAAATGAGTCGTGTCATCGAAACCAGGGAGTTGCTGTCATGAATCCGGGAGCCGCCATCAGCGGCCGCCGGAGACCTGCTTGCGCAGGTTTTTGTAACTTTTTTCGATTTCCCGCTCCTGCTCTTCCTTCAATTTCACCAGTTCCGGCCTGTCGCCCCCGAACCAGCTTTTGACGGTGTCGCCGGTCTTGTAGCGGTTCACCGAATTGAGGATGGACAGGTAAATCACAAAGTAAACGAAACCGAAGGTATAGAGTACCAGAGGAATGAAAGATTTGAGACGTTTTCTTTCGGTTTCAGGTTTTTTGAACCACCATTCTTTCCAGTAAGTGAATTTGAGCCATTGCATGGGCGAACTCCACAGCCTTGGTTAACGCAAAAAACCTATCCAATTTTACCTGTTATACCTACCTTTAGGGCAATCATAGCAAAACCCCATTTTCGATACAAGACGGCCTCCCCCGTGTCGGAACATGGGAGACAGCCGGCCTTTGTGATATAGTTGGCCGCATTGCTCGGGCCTGCCCGTAAAAACTCTGGAGAAAATAATTGATTGAAATCAAACCGATCAAAGCGGCCCGCGGAACCGTAGAGGCTCCCTCGTCGAAAAGCTACACCAACAGGGCTTTTCTGCTGGCCGCGCTGGCAGAGGGTACGGTGCGCCTGGAGCGTCCCTTGTTCAGCGACGACACGCGTTACATGAGGCGCGCTCTGGAGCAGTTCGGCGTCACCTGCCACGAGGAAAAAGAGGCCGTGACGGTGAACGGCACAAGCGGTGCCTTGCGTACGCCGAAAGATGAAATTTTTGTCGGAAATGCGGGCACCACCATGCGTTTTTTGACGACCTTCTCCACGCTCGCACCGGGGCAAACACGCCTCACCGGGGACGAACGCATGCAGGAACGTCCCATTGAAGATCTTCTTCAAGCTTTAAGGCAAATGGGAATTCGCGCCGAATCCGTGCGCAACAACCAGTGCCCGCCGCTTCTCATTGAAGGAGGGTCACCGCGTGGCGGCACGTTGTCCCTACCCGGAGACAAGAGCAGTCAGTACCTGACGTCGATCCTCATCTGCGCCCCCTATTTCCAGAACGACACCCTGATCGAGATTGAAGGCGAGCTGACCTCCAAGCCGTACGTGGACATCACCCTCGACATCATGAAGACCTTCGGCGTGAATGTGCGCAATGAGTCGTATCGACGCTTCCACATTGCGGCGGGTCAGCACTACCAGGCACAGACCTACCGGGTGGAGGGCGACGCCTCCAGCGCGTCCTATTTCTTTGCCGCGGCGGCGGTTACGGGGGGTGCGGTGACCGTCACCCACCTCAATCCCAAGAGCGTGCAGGGCGACATCCAGTTCCCCCGCGTGCTGGAACGGATGGGGTGTGAAGTGGAGATCGGCGATGAAAAAATCACTGTCACGGGGAAACCTCTTCGCGGAATCACCATCAATATGAATAACATGCCCGACGTGGTGCAGACCCTGGCGGTGGTGGCGCTGTTCGCCGAAGGCAAAACCACCGTCACCGGCATCGCCAACCTGCGCATCAAGGAAACCGACCGCATCCAGGCGTTGGAGACGGAACTGACGCAGCTGGGCGCACAGGTCGAGGCCGGCGACGATTTTCTCTCCATCGAACCCGGAGAGTTGAAACCGGCGGCCATTGAAACCTACAACGACCACCGGATGGCGATGAGCTTCGCCGTCGCCGGACTCCGCATCCCCGGCATCCGGATCAAGAACCCGAAATGCGTGGACAAATCGTTTCCCGATTTTTTCGAACGCTTCCAGAATTTTTATGACTGAACACAAATACACCAACAAACT
Organism: Nitrospina gracilis 3/211; assembly: GCF_000341545.2. Classification (NCBI taxonomy): domain Bacteria; kingdom Pseudomonadati; phylum Nitrospinota; class Nitrospinia; order Nitrospinales; family Nitrospinaceae; genus Nitrospina; species Nitrospina gracilis. The sequence continues at coordinate 1,308,268 of NZ_HG422173.1, read as the reverse complement.
GATTCACGAAAAAAGCCCGTACCTCCTGCAGCACGCACACAACCCGGTGGACTGGCACCCATGGGGACCGGAGGCGTTCGAGCTGGCGAAGAAAGCCAACAAGCCTCTTCTGGTCAGCATCGGCTACGCCACCTGCCACTGGTGCCACGTGATGGAACGGGAATCTTTCGAGGACCCGGAAATCGCGGAATACCTGAACGCGCATTTCGTGCCGATCAAAGTGGACCGTGAAGAGCGCCCGGATGTGGACAGCATTTACATGAAATCCGTGCAGGCCTTCGGTCAGCAGGGTGGCTGGCCGCTGAACGTGTTCGTCACGCCGGACGGCGTCCCGTTTTACGGCGGCACGTACTATCCGTCCGTCGGGCGCTACGGCCTGCCCTCGTTTCTGGAAGTCCTGACCTTTCTCGACAAGACCTGGCGAGAGGAACCGGAGAAGGTCGAGAAGCAGAGCACCGCCCTCATCAATTATCTTAAGGACGTTTCCAAACAGGAGCAGAACACCGAAGGCACGGTGGACGACTTGGGCTTTCACGGCGAGAACAAAACCCGCGAGTTCTACACGCAGTCCTACGACCGGCTCCATCACGGCTTCCTGTTCCAGCAACAGAACAAGTTTCCGCCCTCGATGGGCCTGTCGCTGCTGTTGCGTCACCACCACCGCACCGGCGACGCGCTGAGCCTGGAGATGGTGGAAAACACCCTGCGCGCCATGAAGCAAGGCGGCATCTACGACCAGATCGGCGGCGGCCTCGCCCGCTACAGCACCGATCACCAGTGGCTGGTGCCGCATTTCGAAAAGATGCTGTATGACAACGGGCTGTTCGTCACCGCGCTCATCGAAACCTACCAGGTGACCGGCAAGCGCGAGTTCGCCGACTACGCCAACGACGTGTTGCAGTATATCGACCGCGACATGACCTCCGCGGAAGGAGCGTTTTACAGCGCGGAGGATGCGGACAGCGAAGGCGTCGAAGGCAAGTTCTACGTGTGGACGCAGGAGGAAATCGAAAAGGTGCTGGGCCGCGAGACCGCGAGCATCGCCATCCCCTATTACAATGTCCTGCCCAACGGCAACTGGGAAGGCAAAAACATCCTGCACGTCAAACGCCCGCCGGAGCAGATCGCCAAAGACCTCGGCCTGCCGCTGGACCATGTTGAGGCCAAAATCGCCGAGGCGCGGGAAAAACTGCTGGCGGTGCGAAGCCAGCGCATCCGGCCGCTCCTCGACGACAAGATCTTAACGTCGTGGAACGGACTCATGATCCGCGCCATGGCGCAGGTCGGGCGGGTGCTGGACGACGCCGACCGCATCGCAAAGGCCGAGAAGGCGCTCCACTTCATCTGGAACAATCTGCGCACGCCGGAGGGCAAACTGCTGCGCCGCTGGCGCGAGGGCGAGGCGCGTTACGACGGCTACCTGTGCGACTACACTTCCATCGCGCTGGCCTGCTGTGACCTGTATGAAGCCACGTACAATCCGGATTACATCAACAAGGCCGAGGCCTTGATGAAAACGGTGGAAGAAAAATTCGGCAACCAGGGCGCGTATTACGAAACCGCGAGCGACGCGGAAGAACTGATCGTGCGCCAGGTGTCGGGCTACGACGGCGTCGAGCCTTCCGGCAACAGCAGTGCCGCCATGGCGTTGCTGAAACTCGCCGCGCTGACTCAGAACGTGGACTACGAACGCCGCGCCGAAAAAATCTTCCTCGCCTTTTCCGACGAAGTCACCGAATACGGCATCAACTCCTCGTTCATGATGCAGGCCCTGCACCTGTACCTGGGCGGCTGCAAACAGGTGGCGGTGCGCGGGGTGAACTCGGACAAGGGGCTCGATGCCTTCTGGCCGCTCATGCGCCGGCGGTTTTTCCCCAACGCGGTGTTCGCTTTCTCGCTGGACGGCGACGCCGACGCCCAGCGGGTGCCGCTTCTGGCGGGGAAGGAATCCCTGCAGGGCAAAACCACCGCCTACGTTTGCCAGCACGGCTCCTGCCTGCCGCCGGTCACGCAAGTAACGGAACTCAAAAACCTTGTGGACGATTACCGGCAGGTGCGCGATTGAGGCCACCCCCTTTTCCATTTGCCTTTGCCCGGCGCTGTGCTAGTATTTTTGGTTGTTTTTCCAGATAACCCCTTTACTCAAATAAAACCGGTGTTCCATGAGAACAGCATTCATCGATACATTGATAGATAACGTGTTGTCCGGCAAGGGCATCACCCGAAAAGACGCGCTGGAGCTGGAAAGCCTGACCCGCGAGGAGCTGGATTACCTGTTTGAAGGCACCAACCGCATCCGCGACCATTTCAAAGGCAATGCGGTCAAGATTTGCTCCATCGTCAACGCCAAGTCAGGCCGCTGTCCGGAAGATTGCGGCTTCTGCGCCCAGTCCTCGAAATTCGAGACCGAGTCGCCGGAATATGGCCTGATGGACGTCGACCAGATCGTCGCCAACGCGAAGAAAGCCGAAGCTTTCGGCTCCAACGAGTTTTCCATCGTCGTCTCCGGCACGGCGATGACCGATCCCAAGGAAATGGCCACCCTCAAGGAAGCGCTTCGACGCATCAAGGCGGAAACGCGCCTCGAGACCTGCTGTTCGCTGGGGCTCATGAGCAAGGAACACCTGCAGGAGTTGAAGGACGCAGGACTCGACCGCGTGCACCACAACCTGGAGACGGCGCGCAGTCATTTCGAAAACATCGTGAGCACGCACACCTATGAAGATGAAGTCACCGCCGTGCGCAACGCACAGGAAGTGGGATTGCCGGTCTGTGTCGGCGGCATCTTCGGCATGGGCGAGACGTTCGCCCAGCGCGTGGAACTGGCGTTCGACATTGAGGGGCTCAAAACGCAGTCGTTCCCGATCAATTTCCTGAAACCGCTGGAAGGCACGGCGATGGAAGGTATGGAGGTTTTGGACGAGTACGACGCGCTCCGCACCATCGCGCTCCTGAGACTCGTCATGCCGGAGATGGACCTGTTCGTCTGCGGCGGTCGCGAGGAAGTGTTCACCAATCACCAGGAAAAACTGTTCGCCGCCGGCGCCAATGGCATTCTGGGAGGCGACTACCTCACCACCAAGGGGCAGGACCCGAAACGCGACATGGAAATGATCGAGCGACTCGGCCTGCAACCGGTCCTGGAAACAGAAGGGGCCCGTCCCTGAATCAGGGGCGAGCCCGCTCTATCTGTCTTCGACGTTGGCCCTGCCGGGAAAAACTCAGGCCAGGGTTTCGTCGATCACTTTTTGAATTTCGGCTTTGGACTTCACTCCAACCAACTGCTGAACCACCTGTCCATCCTTGAAGAACAACAGCGTGGGAATGCCGCGGATGCCGTATTTGGTCGCTGTTTGCGGGTTGTCATCCACATTCAGTTTACCAACCACAACCTTCCCGTCGTACTCACCAGCCAGCTCTTCCACCGTGGGCGCCAGCATTTTGCAGGGCTGACACCACTCCGCCCAGAAATCGATCACAGCCGGTTTGTCCGACTGAAGGATGGAACGGTCGAATTCGTCATCCGAAACCGTAACAACTTTTCCGCCTGCCATAACAAGCTCCTTTTTTCGTTACCAAAGTTGAATCCCCGAAACACAATCGGTGGCGGCGAATCGGGAATTTGCTGGTAAGTCGTTAATGGGAGTCAACCCTGACTCTTTGTGATGGATTCCTATTTAAATAAATTTACCACCTTTTTTCAAGGCCGATTTTCCCGTATGATTGGGGGTATTCTGCCATTTGCTTTTTGACTTTTTAGATGCAATCCGGCCGGTTTGGATTCCAAGCCGGCGCTTTTTTGAACGCGAACCGAAATCGGAACCCTGCCATGCCAAACTACATCAACTGGTTTGCTTACGACGAACTGATGAACCCGCGGGTTTTCAAGGAGCACGGCCTGGAGGCCAACGCATCCTTCTGTGTCACCCTCTCTGCTCACAAGCTGGCTTTCAACAAAATCCCGGTCGACAACCAGGGTGCGGAAAAACTGGGCATGGCCAATGTCGTCCCCGCGCCAAGCAACCTGGGAATGATGGAAGGCATCATGTATGAAATGGATGAGTCGTTTCTGCCCAAACTGGACGAAATTTACCTTTACCCAAACGAATACCTGCGCAAGAAAATGCGGTTGACCAAGCACGATTTCACCCTCGTGGACGGGATTGTTTATATCGCGCAGAACGAACGTACCAATGACGACCTCATGCCTTCGAAGGCCATGCTCAAGAATTTCCGCGAATGCAAAAAGAACCTGACCATGCTGTACCTGTCGCGCCTCATGAACACACCGACGGTGGATTGACCCGCGGAACATTCAGGGTTCTGAAAACGCAACCGCCATGAACACACCCTTGACCGCCTTGGTACGGCCTCCCGCCGCCACGTTCCTGCAGGCCCTGTCACGCCACAAAAAGCAGGTCCCCATCGATTTTCCTCTCTCCCTCCGTCAGCACCGCTTTTATGTGGAAACGCTGGTCAGCCTCGGGGTGAAGGTGGATGTGCTGGAACCCCTGGATGCATTCCCCGACAGCACGTTCATTGAGGACAACGCCATCATTCTCGACGACATGGCCCTGCTGACATCGATGAGCGCGACCAGCCGTCGCGGGGAAACGCTTCAACTTAAAGCCGCGATGGAGCGTCATTACAAGGTCGAGATTCTGGAGCCACCGGTATTCGTCGATGGGGGGGATGTGCTGCAGGTGGGTTCCAAGATTTTTGTCGGTCAGTCCACACGCACCAATTCCCTCGCTGTCGAGGCCATCGCGAAATTCACCCGGCGCCCGGTTGTTCCGATCGCCGTGAACGGCGCGCTGCACCTGAAAAGCGCGGTGAGTTGTTTGACAGGAGAACTGTTGCTCATCGACCCGGAAAAGCTCGATCCCGCTCCGTTCGAAGATCACTCATGGATCGAGGTTGCACATGGAGAATCCAATGCCGCCAACTGTCTCACCATCAACGGTACGGTGCTCATGCCCAGCGGGTATCCAGAAACACGGGCCCTGGTCGAAAAACGCGGGCTGGAAGTGCGCGCCATGCCGGTGAGCGAGTTCGAAAAGGCCGATGGCGGCCTCACCTGCCTGAGCATCCTGATTCCGAAAAGGACCTGACGAGGCTCATTGACCGAACGTGGCGGAGAGGTTGCCGCCGTAACCCACCAGCTCCACGTAGCCCTTGCCCCGCACCGGACGGCCTTCATACGTCCCTTCCACCGTCACACTGCCTTCCCAGTACGAGTTGGAGACGGACCGGAGCAGAAACAATTCCTGTCCCGCCATATCTGGAGTCACCTTCAATGCAATGTTGCGTTCGGGCAAATCAATTTTCCACCCGGCGGGATAAGTCACGTCTGACTTCGGGCTGGTCCAAGTTTTCAACACGCCCACCGATTGCTTTTCAGAGGGCAGGTGCGCCTGCGTTCCGTCGGCCCTCACCAGGGTGCCCCCGGAACGCGGATCGTATTTTCCGTCCTGCATGCGGATTCTGAACAGCATGACCTCGGCTCCGTTATCCAACTTGAGCGAAAACCAGTCCCACCCCGCCTGCTTCGGCGCAAGCAACCGCTCCGCAAACACGTGGTCCATCCAGCTCGTCCCGGTCACTTCCACCGGCTGCCCGTCAATGAAAACCTTTCCAGTGGTTTTCATTCGTGTGAAAGAGTAGTAATTCGGGGCTTTCTCCGGGATTTCCCATTTCGGTTTGTCGTCACCGGTGCCGTGGATGACGGGAGCTTTTTCCGGAACCAGTTGCAAATCGAATCCGTTTTCCTCTTCCTTCGCGGTGAGCTTGCGCGTATCGCCTTCTCCGGTCAGCTTCCAGTTTTCGTTCCAAACCTCCAGCCGGTCTTCCGCTGCACCGGCGAGGCCCAACCCGGAGCGATTGATGCGTTCGTAAAAATAAAATTTTCCGTTCTTCAAATCGACCACCGTCATGTGGGCAAAGTAAATATGTTCATTGCTCCATTCGGACGGCGTATCCTGATATTGCTGGAGAGCCTTCATGCCAGCCAGCGAAACGCGGAAGAACGAGCATTGGTAACCATACTCGCGCCCGGCGGCATCTTTGAGGTTGCCGGTGAAATACCACCACTCCACCTGGTAGTTGTTGTGCGAATAAAAGTCACGTGGAAACGAAAACGCGTACCCGGTGAGCGGATGGTTTACGATTTGCCGCGCATCGGGTTTCGCATGAATGGAAGCCGCCGGCATTAAAAATGCAAACGCGGTTGATAAAATGAAAAACAAAAACGGACGCATGCGGAAAATGAATTAGCAAGAATTAAAGTGAAGGGAGTGTACCACAGGTCGCACACGTGGGACATCGGCGCTCTGCATCAACAGGGGCCGCAGAAAGTGAGTTCATTCCCCGAACAGGTCGCAGGTTTTCTTCCAGCGGAAGGAAAAGATTTTTTCCAGGTCACGCCGCACAATCGGGTAGATGAACAGATCGCCCGGCGTCCACATGGGGACGCGATAGATGGCACGGTCGCGGATCAATGTACCGCCGTCCTGTTCGATAAAATCGTGGGTGTGATGCCACAGCCAGTAGGGCCCCACCACCTGAATATCGGAAAAGCGGTTGTTGGGCGACCAGTCCATGATGATCGACTGCCATCGGAAGGGAATACCGTATAGCTTCAGCCGGTAATTGATGCGGGTGCCCTCTTCCATATCTCGCGTCGATTGATTGGTGACCGAAAAGTTCAGAAAGGGCGGCGTCAACACCTCCAGGTTTTTGGCGTCGCTGTAAAATTTAAAAATGGTGTCGATCGGTTTCGGAACCCACTGCTCCATACGCATTTCGTGCGTGCGCACATCGGCCAGTTGGGTGAGCGCCGACTCCATATCCGGGTAGTCGAATTGGAACCCGCACGACTGCGCCTTTTTGGGTACGGCTTTTTGAGAGGCGAGGAGCACCTCGGACATCTCGCCCAATACCAGCTTGAGCGCAAATGCGGGCGCAGGGATGAAGGCGGGACGTCCCACCGCTTTCGCCAGCGTGCGGGTGAACTCGGCGTTGGTGACGGGTTCCGGACTGCACGCGTTCACCGGTCCGCGCAGTGTTTCGGTATCGAGCGCGTGAAGCATGAGACGTGCCAGGTCGCGGACGTGAATCCAGCTCATCCACTGCCGGCCGTTCCCGGCGCGGCCGCCCACACACATGCGGAAGGCTGGGAGCATGAAGCGCATCGCGCCGCCATCCGTACCCAGCACGGTGGCGATACGCAGAACCACCGTACGCACACCCAAGGCTTCGGCTTTCAAAGCCTCCGTTTCCCACTTCCTGCACACTTCGGCGAGCACGCTGTTACCGGGCGCCTGTGACTCGTCCAGCTCCAGGCTTTTGCGGTCGCCGTAATAACCGATGCCCGAGCAGGAAATGAAAATCCCCGGCCGCGAATCCATTTCTTCCATCGCCTTGACCAGTTGGCGCGTCGAAAGCACGCGCGAGCGCTCCAGTTCCATTTTTTTCGAATCGGTCCACCGCGTGGCGATGTTTTCCCCCGCAAGATGAATCACCGCGTCCACACCTTCCAGTGCTTCCTTCGGCGGCTCCAACAGGGCGGGGTCCCATTTGTAACGGCGGCAGAGAACCGGCAGACGCACCACCGCGCTTTCCGGATCGCGAGTCAAAATGGAAATCTCGTGGCCCGCGTCTTTCAGTAAGGGAAGCAGTTGTTGACCGACAAACCCGGTGGCACCGGTGACGAGAATTTTCATGAAAAAATTCCAAACCCTTCCGCCGTTGTTTCCATCTAAAAGGAAGGCGACCGGCCGATCCCCTTACGGAACTTGAAGCAGATGAAAACCGATTAAACAAAACAGGAGACTTGCATGGCGTACCAGAACAAGCCTTTTTATGTGAACGAAACCCCGGGAACCAAGTACTATTGTACTTGCGGCGAGTCGGAAAATAAACCGTACTGTGACGGCTCCCACGACCGGAAGGACACCGGGAAAAGTCCGGTGGAGGTAACTCTGGAACGACCCCGCAGGTTGACCATCTGCGATTGCGGTCTCACCAAGACCTCCCCCATCTGCGATGGGGCGCACAAAAACTGCTGATTGTCATTGAACAATCCACTGGCCAATCAAAAAGGCCGCTCTGAGGAGCGGCCTTTCTTGCAGAAAAAACATCCCGTTTTACGAACAGGGTGGTCGATATCTGGACCCGGCCACCCAACTGAACATTGTTTGCAGCCTTTTACCGTCATGCAAGGTGATTGCTCAGGCCGTTGTCGATACGCGTGGTGTTTGATTGCATGACCGCCTCCAGCCGTTTCCAGTTTTCCTCCGTCTCACGCGATTTGCCGAGCGGATGCCACAGGTGCAAAACCGGCACGGCAAAACGACCTTCCTTGCGCACAATGCCTTTATTGAGCAGGCGGATGACGAGATCCGAATCCTCATACCCCCAGCCCTGGTAGTGCTCGTCGAAACCATTGATTTCGAAAAAATCCTGCCGCCACACGCCAAGGTTGCAGGTTTTGACTCCCTGCCATTTGCGCGACGACAGTTTTCGCAATGGGCCAAGCGGCAGGCGTAAAAAGGAATCAACCGGTTCATCTCGCCGCGAAGCCGTACCGAAATCCACTTCAAAAGACTCCATTTGTGCAGAGGCAGTTTTTTATCCAGCGTGCGCTGGGTGAGCGATTCATCAAGAAGAACGCGGTTGCCCGCCAGGAAGAATCCCGGCTCCATCAGTTTAATATAGTGCTCGACGAAATCCGGGAACACCATGCAATCGCCGTCGAGAAACACCAGCCGTTCGCCCTCACACGCCGCCACCGCCTTGTTGCGAATGGCCCCGGCGCGGAATCCCTGATCCTCATGCCACACATGTTTGAGCACCAGCCTGTTCCTTTGTGAAACCGTTTCCACCATCGCGCGCGTGTCTTCTGTCGATCCGTCATCCGCCACAATGACCTCAAAGTCGCCTTCGGTCTGCGCTTCGAGGCTGGTCAGCACCCGCTCCAGCGCATCGGGACGGTTGTACGTACTTAAGATAATGCTGAGCGCCCTCACGGTTTCTCACTCTTCTTTTTTCGATGGAGTTCCATCAGCTTAACGTACTTGTAATACGTGCCTTCGGCATTCGACACCGCCAGTTGGAATCCCTGTCTGCCGTCGAGGAATCCCCTCTTCAAAAAATAAGTGCGGAAGAACGCCCACATGCCGCGCGCAACGGCTTCCAACAGGCTGGAGCTGCGGTCCTGCTCGTAAAGCATCTGTGCATTATAGGTGGAGTAACGGTTCATTTTGTCGAGCACGTCCTCGAAGGTATCGAAGCTGTAATGAATGAGCGGATTTTTGAGCCTTCCCACCTTGCCAGCAATTTCCAGTTTTTCGTGCACCAGAGAATTGGTGAACGCACCGGAGCCTTTCTTCATCAGTCGCACCACGTAATCGGGTGTCCATCCGCTATGCCGGATGCACCGCCCCACATAATGCGAGGAACGCGGGATCCTGTATCCATTGTATTTGGGCTTGCGCAAAGTGCGCTCGATTTCATCGCGGAGCGCGTCGGTCACCACCTCGTCGGCGTCCACAGAGAGGACCCAGTCCCCAGTTGCCATGTCCAGCGCGCGGTTTTTCTGCAGGCCGAATCCCGGCCAGTCCACATCGTGCACCTCACTGGTGTACTCACGGCAGATGTCCGGCGTGCCGTCGGTGCTTCCCGAATCCAACACCACGATTTCATCGGCCCACTTCACCGACTCCAGGCACTGGCGGATGCGCACGGCTTCGTTTTTGGTGATGAGAATGACGCTAAGCATTTTCTGTTTTTGATGCGAGCCCAAGCGGAGAGTACAGCACCGCCGCCAGCCAGCCAATCAGCATGCCTTCGGTGTGGTCCATCAAAAGTGAATTGGCCAGAGCCCCGAAGGTCACCATCACCGCCAGTCCCTGAGCCAGGCTGCGGTGATACGGATCGAGCGAAAACGAATATCGCCACAAAGTATATATGAAGTAAAAAAACAAACCGATTCCCATCCACCCGGTCTGCACACCCAGCATGAGGTATTCGTTGTGGGGGTTGTCGGTGACTCGCTCCAGCTGGTTTGTTGCGGCGTGGTCCGCATACCGTTGGCGGAAACTTCCGGTACCGTGACCCAGCAAGGGGCGTTCCATCATGATCTCATAGCTGTTTTTTGAAAACTCGATGCGCATACCGATGGAAGAAGCCGCGTCCCCCCGATCCATGTACTTGGTGATGCCGCGCGTCAGGAAATCCCATTGAGTCTGGTACAAAGGAGAAACCGAACTGAGCGTAAAATGAAATGCGACCAAAACCGCAACACCCATCACCGCATACCGCAGTTTGAATTTCTGAAACAGGAACAAAAATCCCAGGAGATAAAACAACACGTACCCGGTACGTCCGTCCACCATGAAAAACAGATTGAACACAACCACAGCCAATAAAAAGGAAAGTGCAATAATTCTGTTGCGGTTTTCCCGACGGGAAAACACGTGTACCATCAGGCCGAAAGCAAAAACCGCCATCAGCAGGCTGTGCGTGATGCTGTTTTTGAATGGCAACCCGACCCGCAGGTTGGGATCCGTGGAAGGAGACGCGATGTAGTACTGGAAAAACGATCCAATCAGCGTGAGGACCATCGCCGCGCCGAAACCCACAAGGCACATGTGGCGGGTTTTTTCATTATCAAGAAAAGAAAGGTACGCCACGATCAAAATCAGTTCCCGGTACTTGCCCAGGATACCGAAAGAGTCACGTAGATCCGCCGAGGTGTACACCACCCCCAGGATGAGCATCAGGTACAATATCGCCGCGGAGCGCGCCACCGGGTGCGACCGCATACGGGTCCAAAACATTTTGTAATGACCCGCAACGAACCACAGCACCAGAACCAGTGTGGTGAGTATTTCTGTCAGGGACGTACTTACCGGAATTACGGCGCCGGTGAGAACGGTCAACCAGAGACCGGCTTTGTGAGCGCGTGAGGCCCGCAGGGAAACCGGGGCGTCGACAGGCCGAGCCTGGGAAATCATGGCACTCCTGGTCTCCAGCGTTTATTTAAAAGGAGACAATGCGAATCAGGGATGTGAGGCATTCAGATTTTGGTTCAGGCGAACCCGCTCTTCGGGAGTCGCTCCGTTCTGGAAGAGGAAACCGAACGTCTCCAGCCGCCACACCAGCATGTCCAATCCCTTCAACAGGTCCATCCAGTAAAATGGAACTGCCCACAGGGGCTTGCGGTGAATGTCGTTCCGGCACAGAACAAAATTAAGCAATTGCCGACGTGACCGGCGAATGAGCGGCCAATTGCCTCGTTCCTGTAAATACGGATCAACCGGAAAAAATTGAGAACACGCTGGGACATGCGACCCCCCCTGAAAAAACGGCAAAATCCATTTGCCGCTAACCGGATTTTATATTATATGATGGGTCGGTTTTTGTAAAGAAATCGACGTTGTCAATACTTCACAAACCCGAATCCCAATTATTCCCCATGGATCTTGCGGAATGGAGCCGTGACGCACGGCGACGCATCGACACGGACACCGAACTGTTTTCACGTCACATGGACGTCATGCGCGAGATGGTGCGCATCGACAGCCGCAGTTTCAGCGTCAACGAATTCGAGGGCGATCGCACCGAACCGACGGACATGCAGGAAATTTTAGAGGTTGCGGAACGTTATCTGCACGGGATCGGTTTCGATTACGTGCACATCAACACCCCGCCCAAAGGTCCCCAGCGTGCCACGCCCATCATCATGGCGTCGCTCACTGCCAGTGATGGAAAACCCACGGTGCTCATGTACGCACACCTGGACAAACAACCGTACATGGACGACGGTCGCTTCCTGAAATGGGACGGTGTGTCGCCAACGGAGTTGCGCTGGAACGAAGACCGCACCCGTGCCTTCGGGCGCGGCGCGGCCGACGACCTGAGCGGCGTCATCGGCATCGGCATGGCGGTGGACGCCACCCTGCAATCCATCGGATTCGATCCCCGTAACCCATCGAAAGACACGCTGGCTAAACTCCCCTGCAATTTAAAAATTATCTTCGAGACGGAAGAAGAGTCGGGGTCCTACTCACTGATCGAGCAGATTTTGCAGAACCGGGACTTTTTTTGCTGACGCAGACTGCGTGATCATCACCGACGTCACCAATCCGGCGACGGGGGTGCCGGGCCTGACCACTTCGCTGCGTGGCATCTCCCAGACGCACGTCACCGCACAGACCGCAAATGAAAGCGGCCTCGACGCCCAGACGGCCCTTTATAAAACCCTGGCAACGCTCGTGCACGAGGACCACTCACTGGCCGTCAACGCCATCGCCCGGCGCGACATCCCGGTCACCCCCGACGAACGCAAAGGGTACGAGGCGGTGCCTTTAACCGTCGAAACCCAGCGCCGCATGGCCGGACTCCTGCCCCAGGTGAAGCTGACCGTGGAAGAAAACCATGCGGCCATGATCCAGGCTCAGCTTCGGACCTCGTATGCCAATGTGCGGCCGGGGCACCGCGTGGCGGGTGGAGTGGTGCTGGGCACGGCAGCGGCACGACTGACGTTTCACCTGAAAGGCCAGCTCGACCCGAACGCCTTCCGGTCGGCGGTTGCCGAGGTGTTGGAACGGCTCAACCCGTTCAACCTGAAAATCACGGTGGAAGAAGCCGAGGCCCCGGCCTCCGGAACCCTGCCGCTGAACCTCATTGTGCAGGCTGCTCTCAAGGATCCGCATTCCGGTGTCTCCGGCGGTCCATTCCCGGTAGCGGAGATTCAACTGGCGCGCATGATCGACGGATTGATCGACGGCAATGGCCGCCTCACCGCCGGACCTGTGCACCTCTACATGGCACCGGAAGGCCCCATTGAACGGATCACCTCCGAATCCCTGCACGCCGAAAACGACGGCACCACCCGCCGGTTTGCAGACAACACGGCGAAAGCCATGGTGGAAATCCGTCTTGCGCCGGGCAACAACGAAACCGAGACGGCGGAAAACGTAAAGGCACACCTCAAGGCCAACGCACCGGCAGGGGTGCAACTGGAATTCGAGGATGACAAAGGCGGGTCTCCCTGGAGCACGGGAATCGAACACCCGGCATTCACCCTGATGCTGAAGTCGCTGGAAGTCGGCTATGGAATGAAACCCTGCCTGTTCGGCTGCGGCGGGTCCATCCCCTTTGTTGCCAAATTGATGAAGGCGCTGGACGACATTCCACCCCTTGTCATCGCGCCCTACGATCAGGAATGCCGCATGCACGAACCCGGCGAAAGCCTCAGCGTCACCGACCTGAACGGCTGTGCTCGGTCGATCGTGCATTTTCTTTTGAATTGCGAAGCCGCCCTCTCCCGCACGGGCTGATACGAACTCCCCCTCTTTTTACACCCACAACCTCGGCGCCGGGTTGATCCTGCATACAGGTGCGTTAGAATGGAACCATCATTCCACTTCGGGTGCCTGCATGAAGGACCTGACGCCACAATCTGGAGACGCCCTGCTGATCGTCGATCTGCAAAACGACTTTCTGCCCGGCGGCAGCCTGGCCGTGCCCCATGGCGATCAGGTCATCGCACCCCTCAAACGGTACGCCGATTTTTTCCGCTCCGCATCCCTTCCGATCTTTGCCAGCCGGGACTGGCATCCGGAAACTCACTGTTCCTTTGAAGAGCAGGGGGGCCCCTGGCCGCCGCACTGCATCCAGGGCACCGAGGGTGCGGATTTCGCCGCCGAGCTGAACCTGGCGGACACAGTTGTCATCAGTAAAGCCCAGACCGAAGAAGCCGACGCCTACTCCGCTTTTCAGGGAACGGACCTCGATTCCCGGCTGAAAGAAAAGGGTGTGCGCCGCCTGTTCATCGGCGGACTCGCCACCGACTATTGCGTGCTCAACACCGTGCGCGATGCGGTGAAAAACACTTTCGAAGTGGTTTTGCTGCAGGACGCCATCCGTGCCGTCAACGTGAATCCGGAGGACGAAGCGCGGGCCTTGAACGAAATGCGGGAGCTCGGTTGCCGTTTCGCAACGGTGAACGACATCTGCCTCGATCCCGCGCAGGCCAGTGCGCTTCTCACCGACCTCTACCAGCTCACCATGTTAAAAAGTTATAACGACCAGGGGATGACCCGGCAGGCGGTGTTCGAATTTTTTGTGCGGGACCTTCCCCCTCACCGCAACTTCCTGATGTGTGCAGGGGTGGAGCCTGTCTTGCGTTACCTGGAAGCCCTGCATTTTTCTCCGCAGGAACTGGATGCGCTGAAGCGAAGCGGGCGTTTCCCCCAGGAACTTCTGGACTCGTTGAGGACGTTCCGCTTCACGGGAGATGTGGATGCCATGCCCGAAGGCACGGTGTTCTTTGCCAACGAGCCGGTCCTGCGAATTACCGCGCCTTTACCGGAAGCGCAGTTTGTGGAAACGCGCATCATCAACCTGCTTCATTATTCCATTCTTGTCGCCAGCAAGGCGGCGCGGTGCGTGCTCGCGGCACAAGGTCGGGGGCGCCTTGTCGATTTTGGTCTGCGCCGCGCCCACGGCGCGGAAGCGGGATGGCTGGCAGCACGGTCTTCCTTCCTCGCCGGATTCGACGGAACCGCCACCGTACTGGCAGAAGCCACCGACAACATTCCAGTCTATGGAACCATGGCGCACTCGTACATTCAGGCTCACGACAGCGAGGAAGCGGCGTTTTATGAGTTCTGTCGCTCATGGCCGCAAAACACCACCCTGCTGCTCGATACGTATGACGTCTTTGAGGCCACCGAATCGGTCATCAGGCTTTCCCGCAAACTTGAAAAGAACGGGATACGCATTCAGGGAGTGCGGCTCGACAGCGGCGACATGCAGGAACAGGCGCGTGAGGTGCGCCGGCGGCTGGACGAGGCGGGACTGGAACACATCAAGATTTTCGTCAGCGGCAATCTCGACGAACACGCCATTGCCGAATACATGGCGAACGACATTCCGGTGGAAGGATTCGGAATTGGCACGCGGCTGGTAGTTTCTGATGATGCCCCGTTTCTGGAATGCGCCTACAAGTTGCAGGAGTATGACGGAAAGCCGCGGCGCAAGCGATCCAAAGGAAAAGCCACCCTGCCCGGTGCCAAGCAGGTGTTCCGGTTACGGGATGCCGGAGGACGGTTTGCAAACGACCAACTGGGCCTGGCCGCTGAAGAATTGGAAGGCGAAACCCTGATCGCACCCATGATGAGAGGCGGGCGCCGCCTGCATCCATCCGTTTCCCTGCAAACCCTGCGCGCCCATGCGCAATTGCAATTGATGGCCCTGCCTGAACCGCTTCGATCTTTGGGCACGGCGGCCCCGTCGTACCCGGTGACCGTCTCCGAAAATTTAAAGGAATTGACCCAGAAGGTGGACCGCCAAACACATGCCTCCAGCCTGGGATTGAACGGTTCCGTGTTCCGCACGATAGCGGATTTCTTCAGGAAAGCGTTTTAGAAAGGATCCTTCGGGCTCGATTTTCCGCCCGGGACTGCATGTCCGGCTTCCATTGCGAAAGGTCCGAAAGCGATATACCAAGCGCCGCCACCAACGGGTCAAGCGGTTCGTTTTCCGGCAGGTGCAGCCCATCGCCGTATCCCCAGTCTTCCGCCAGCCGGTTTGCCAGCCGCACAATGACTACGGGACCGGTCTCCCGGGCCACCTTGCCGTTTTCCAGGGACTGAATGTATTCGATCAGGTTGGCTGGATAATGCCATTCCTCCGCCAGCTGTCCCGCCACTTCCTGGGGTGTGCATCCGGCAACGTCCTGAAGCGCCTGAGGAAATGGCAGGGCATCCTTCCTTGCCCGGTCCAGGGCCTCCAGCACCTCCCTGGGATGGTTGATGATGAGCGCCATCTTTCCCAGGTCGTGCAGCAACCCCAGCGTCAGGCACACGTCTTCTTCCATAGTACCCAGTTTGTTCGCCAGAAGCGCCGCCAGGGTTCCCGTCACCGCGCCATGCGCCCAAAGTTGCAGGTGATCGAATTTCCGGTGGTACGTATGATCGGCGTCGCGGAACATTTCAAACACCGGGGTGGTGAGGATAACGCTGGTCACCAGGCTGGGTGAAAGCAGGCCTGCCGCCTGTTGCAGGGACTCGACGCGTCGCTCGTACCCGTACACGGGAAGGTTGGCGACAGCCAGGATACGGGCGGCGATAGCGGGATCATACTGAATCAGGTGCAGGAGGTCGTAATCCGCCGACGACGTTTTTCCGAGCACGTCGATAACCTTTGCAATCTGCTCCGGATGGCTGGGCAGGCCCGGAAGGCACTTGTATGCATCGAGCAGGGTGGCAGACACCTCAATCTCCAAGAATAACGCGGTCCCGCCCTTCTTCCTTGGCCCTGTATAGGGCCCGGTCCGCAGCGTGAATCAAATCCGAAACAGACTCCATGGTGGACAAATCCAGTTCCGCGATACCACCACTGACCGTCACACCAAATTCCTTGTTTTCCACATCAAAAGCGATCTTTGCCATTTCCTGTCGAATGCGGTCCGCAATGACCATCGCGCCCTTTTTGTCCGTCTCAGGCAGAATGACCGCGAACTCCTCCCCGCCATACCGCGCCGCGGTGTCGTTGGACCGGCAAAGCCGGCTCATCACCGTGGCCAAAGCCACCAGAACCTCATCCCCCTTCTGGTGCCCGTAGGTGTCGTTGATCCTTTTGAAATTATCGATGTCCATCATTAACAGGGAAAGCGAGGACTGGTACCGCTGGGAACGGTCGAATTCCTTGCCTAAAATGTGCAGCATTTGCCGATGATCGTTCAACTGCGTCAGTCCGTCGGTGATGGACAGCATCTCCGTCTTCTCGTGCAACAGGGCGTTGCTTACGGACAGGGCCACGAACTCCAGAACGTTCAGAATGTAATCCATGTCCGACACCGACAAAAACCCCTTGTCGCTGTCGTTGACGTTGATCACGCCGATGATCTTGTTTTCAATCATCAACGGCACGCACAGGAAAAAATTGTTTTTGAAAAGGGGATTTTTTCTGCCCTTGAAATACTTTGAGGTAGTGAAGTCCGCTTCAAAGATGTACCGCTTCTGGTTCAGGGCATCCTGCATGACTCCCGACTCGGAAACGCTGAAGCTCAGCGGTTTTGCCATGTCGAGGTGATTGCTGCAGGCCAGGGTCAACTCCATCTGCGACGGATTATAAAGGAATAACGAAAAGTAACGAACCGCGAGGATGTGCGGCAGCTTTTCCAAGAGGACAGGTTTGATGTCGTCCAGGTGCAGGAGACTGATGCTTTTATGAAGGTACAGAAACAGGTCGAGGCTGACCAGAGACTCGCCCAGCATGGCTTTCTGGTTTTTCACCAGTTCCAGGACCTGCCGGGTCTCTTTCAGTTGGCTCTGATCGATCGGGTCCATAAACTCTAAGTTATCTTAGATTCGGTCAGAAAATTCAAGTCAAACCTATAAACGCACTCAACTGACGTCAAATTTCTGACGATAATATATAAACGACCAGCAACCCCGCCATTTTCAACCTGGCATCGGCTGTTTCGCCCAACCGGCGCACCAAAAGTTTTCCCTTTTATTATAATGGGTTAAAGGAGTCTGGGATATAATGAATTTCATTCGGTATCACTTTTGCTTTTCATGAACTGCATTGCCAATCGGAGTGTTTTTATATGGTGAGCAGAACTTCATTCAAAACCGGATGCCGGATTCTCGCGCTGGGGGTGTCCCTGATTTTCGTTTTGGCGAATTTCTCCCATGCACAAAGCCCGTCCGGTCCCATTAAAATCCAGGACATCCAGCTGGGTCCCCACCCGGACAAAACACGGGTGGTCATCCTGCTCAATCGTCCTGCCGAATACCGGGTCATCCCCGACCTCGGCAACAAACGCATTGGGATCTTTCTGCGCGGTGCGGTTCTGCATCCGCGAATCAAACCGCAGGCGTTCAAAGACGTCAACCTGACCCGCATCGAAACCCGCGAGTTGGAAGGCATCGTCAAGATCACGCTTCATTTTCACCAGGCCAATACGCAATTCATTCACTTTTTTGAAAACAATCCGCCCCGGATCGTCTTCGATCTGGCCAGAAAAACACCCCTCAAGATTCTCAAGTCAAAAAAAGAGCTCATTCCTGCTCCCAAGAAAGAGGGTCAAAAGGCACCACGGGTCAAAGGCATGACCTTGAATGAAATCGAAAATACCGTTCGGACGGAAAGCGAGGATAAACTTCGTTACGGGTGGAACGAATACACCCGCGCGCTCAACCTGTTCCAGCAACAGAATTACAGGGAAGCTGCCACCGCACTGCGCGAATATGTCCGGAATTTTGCCGAAAGCCCCTTCGCCGCCAACGCGGCCTACCTGGTCGCTGAAGCGGAATGGAAACTGGCCGTGCAGAAACAGGAACCGAATTTCGAGGCCGTCATCGACGCCTACCGTTTCGCCATCCGCAAATACCCGGACTCCAAATTCTACGACCACGCCCTGTACAAACTGGCGACGATTTACGACGATCTCGATTTCATTCTCGAAGCCAAAACGCACTACGAGCAGGGAATCGAACGCAATCCGCGTAGCCGCTACAACGACGCACGCAAGCTGGGACTGGCGCGCATGATGTTCAAGGAAGGCCGCCTCGATGAGGCCTATCGCGCATTCCGCGTCATCCTGAAGGACCAGGCCACGGAACCCAATGCTCGGGCCAGTGTGTACCAGATTGCCCAGGCGTATTACGACCGCAAGGAATATGACAAGGCCCTCCAGGTGTTCGAGGACGCGGTCCAGCGTTGGCCGAAAGAGTTGAACAACGAACCGGAACTCAATTTCACCATCGGTGAACTGTATTTTTCCCGCCAGCAATACGGCAAGGCCCGCAAATATTATTTCCAACTGGTCAACCTGCAGCCGGATTCCCTGAAGGCGCACGAAGCGTTCAACCGCATCGGCGATTCCTACCTGCTGGAGAAAAACGGGATGGCCGCCTATTCCGTGTTCGAGCGGTCGATGAAAATCGACCCGGAAGGCCCGCGCGCGCTCTACGCCAAAATCCGCATGGCGGACATCGGCATCCGTTACCCCGGCCTCGATGTCCCGGACCTGGTGATGGACAACCCGGCTTACTTCAAACCTTATGAAACCTACAACGCCATCTTTGCCGGCACGGAAGCACGCAACGTGCGCTCGGAAGTGTTGCTGAGCCGCGGCTCGGCCCTCTTCCAGGAACAGCGCTTCCTGCAGGCCATTCAGGAGTTCAAGCGCCTGCTGGACCGCGACAAGTCGTCGCGCTATTACCGCACCGCGAAAAGCGCCATCCACCGCGCGATGGGCCACCTGATCGACCAGTATTCCAAACAGGGCGGCCACCTGCCCATCCTCTATGCATACAACGATTTCCTGACGTTCGGCATCGGCGACGTCGATGACCTGAAAACGCAACTCCAGATCGGCGAAGCCTACCAGGCCATCGGCATGCACGTCGAGGCGTTGAAATTTTTCGAGGAGGTGAAGCTCAAGGACGCGCAGGGCGTGTACTCGGACCGGCTGTTCCTGAACCTCGGCGAAATCCATCTCGCCCAGAACCGCTTCGAGGATGCGGAACTGGTCAGCAAAACCTTTCTCAACAATTACGCGAACAGTCCCGAGGTGCCGGATGCGATGATGCTCCTCGCGCAGGCCTACCGCGGACAGAAACGCATCGACAAGGCGGTGCAGACGTACGAATCCATCATCGCCCGCGGCAACGGCAAGCTCCCGCTGGCCTGGTACCGGCTGGCCGAAATCTGGATGGAGTCCGACGACCTCGACCGCGCGGGCCATGCCTACCGCAAGGTGATCGACCACTCCGACCGCGCCCTGCGCAACCCGCCGGAGTTCATCCAGTCCACCTACTACAAGCTGGGCATCGTGTACCACCTCCAACGCCGTTACTCGGAATCTCTCAACATGCTGGAGTCGGGACGCAAACGCTTTCCCGATCATTCGCTCCGCAGCTACGCGGATTTCCTCATCGCCGACAACCTCGAACAACTGTCGCAACCGAAACAGGCGCAGGCGGAGTTGAAGGAGATGATCAAGACGAAGGACAACGGACAAAACCTGGTGCAGGACGCGGCGGAGATCCGCCTCAAGGTCATGGACTGGGAAAATCGTTTAAAAGACCTGTTGTGATCTTCTATAATGAATAAGACCTTGCAAGCCGTACGCAAACTTCCTCTCGAGTGGCCCATGACGGACGAACCCCAGGACCGGCAGGTGCCGGATCTCGAAACCCTTCAGGCCGCGTTTCAGGCGTTCACCGAAACCACCCAGCACCTGCAGGAGTCCTACGAAAAACTGCAGGCACACGTGCGCGCGCTCGACCTCGAACTGGAAAAGAAAAACGCCGAGCTCGAACAGAACCTGAAGGAAAAGGAAGCGGTCCGCAGTTACCTCGATAACATCCTGCAAAGCCTCACCACCGGCGTCATCGTGGTGGACGACGCGCAACGCATCACCACCTTCAACAAAACCGCCGAGCGCATCACCGGCCTCAAGGAAAACGCGGTCCAGCGCAAAACGCTGGGCGAGGTGTTCGACGTCGATCCCTTCGCGCAATTGATCGCGCGCGTGAACGACACGCCCAACGCGCAACCGGTGTTCCAGGAATCGGTGCTGACCACCGACGGACGCGACCTGCGTCTGCGCACCGCTGCCTCCCCCGTGCTGGACGCACAGGGCGCACGCATCGGCACCATGCTCCTGGTCGAAGACATCACCGAACTCAAACGCCTCGAAGAGGAAGCCGAACGCAACGACCGCCTGCGCGCGATGGGCGAGATGGCCGCGGGCATCGCCCACGAAATCCGCAACCCGCTGGCGAGCATCGAACTGTTCGCGTCGCTCCTCAAAAAAGACCTCGGCGACGACGAGGAAAAACGCGCGCCCGCCGACCACATCATCAACGGCGTGCGCAACATGGACCGCACCATCTCCAGCCTGCTCCTGTTCGCCAAGTCGCCGGAACCGTCGCGCAGTCAGTGCGACCTCAACACGCTTTTCGAAAACCTGCTCGCCGACCCGTCGCAGTTGCAGGTTCCGGACAACGTCAACGTGGTGTGCGATTTCGGCGCGGGCACGATGACCGCCAACGCGGACGAGCACCTGCTCAAACAGGTGTTCCTCAATTTCCTGCGCAACGCCGTGCAGGCCATGCCCGTCGGCGGCACTTTGACCATCCAGACCGAACGCGGCGCCGCGCCCGCGGGCGAGACGTTCCACCGCCACTTCATCCGCACCACCATCGCCGACACCGGCGTCGGCATCGCGCAGTCGGACCAGAAACACATCTTCAATCCGTTTTTCAGCACGAAGGAAAAAGGCACCGGCCTGGGCCTCGCCATCGCGCACAACATCATCAAGGCACACCACGGCACCATCGACGTGGACAGCCAGCCCGGCCGCGGCACCACCTTCACCATCAACCTCCCCGGCTCGGACACGCCCGCGTCATGAAAACGAAACGCCACATCCTGATCGTCGATGACGAACCGGACATGCGCGCCGCGCTGACCGCCGCGCTCAAGCGCGAGGGGCACGACCTCAAAACCGCCGAGAACGGCAAAGACGCGCTGGGCCTGGTCGAGATCGAGGACTTCGACCTCGTCATCTCCGACGTCAAGATGCCGAAGATGACCGGCGCGGAACTGCTGAAAGCCATCAAGGAACTCAAACCGGAAACGCGCGTCATCATGATGACCGCCTACGGCACCATCGACAACGCCGTGGAGAGCATGAAGCAGGGCGCTTTCGATTACCTGCTGAAACCGTTTTCCGCCGACGTGCTGGTCTCCACCGTCACCCGCGCTTTGCAGACCGACACCGCGATGAGCACGGCGCCATCTGATGCGGCTACGGAGAATGACGACGCGGCGGCCATCGATCCGCGCCAGATCGTGACGCAGAACAAAACCATGCAGGAGTTGTTGACCTTCGCCGAGAACGTGGCGTACAGCCAATCGACGGTGCTGATCTCCGGCGAGACGGGCACCGGCAAAGAACTGTTCGCACGCTACATCCACCAGTGCAGTCCGCGCGCGGACAAACCGTTCCTCGCCGTCAACTGCGCCGCCCTGCCGGAAGGACTGCTGGAGTCGGAGCTGTTCGGGCATGAAAAAGGATCGTTCACCGGCGCCATCACCGCCAAGCAGGGCAAGTTCGAGCTCGCCCACGGCGGCACGCTGTTGCTGGACGAAGTCACCGAGATGTCCCTGCCCCTGCAGGCGAAACTTTTGCGCGTTTTGCAGGAGCACGAGGTGGACAAGGTCGGCGGCAAGGAACCCATCCCGGTCAACGTGCGCGTCATCGCCACGACCAACCGCGACCCGAAAGCGCTGATCGCCGAGCAGAAATTCCGCGAGGATCTGTATTACCGGCTGAACGTCATTCCGCTCAAACTGCCGCCCCTGCGCGAGCGCAAGGAGGACATCCCGGTGCTGGCCGATCACTTCGCGAGGAAGCACGGGCAGAGGAACAACAAGGCGATTGCCGGCGTGGCTGACGAGACGAAAAAACTGTTACAGAAATATCAATGGCAGGGGAACGTGCGCGAGTTCGAGAACATCATGGAGCGCGCGGTTCTCTTGTGCAACGCCGACACCATCCAGCCCTCCAACCTGTTCATGGATGACGACGCGGCGACCGCCGCCCAGCCCGCCAGCGCGAACGGGTCGAGTCCTTTGGGGAATTTCCGGGGCACGCTCCAGGAGATGGAGCGGGAATTGATATTGAGGACGCTGGAAGAAACCGAAGGCAACAAGACCAAAGCCGCCGAGCAACTCGGCATCTCCATCCGCACCCTCCGCAATAAGCTTACGGAGTATAAAGAGAAGGCGTAACACCCTAACATTTCAATTAATTTGCCCACAACAAAACTTAACTTTGTCCCCAGAGCCACATGGACAAAAGTTATATTTTTGAATATTATTATTCAGACAGTATTCTTCAAACTCTCTTTTACTTCTTTCACGCCATAACTTTAATGCATCATCAGGATTTTTAAAATTGCTCCAAATTGCTGGGGTACTATTTAAATTTGAATTGTTATTCAAAAAAAGGCTTTCCATTTTGTCTCGGGCTTCTTGTAGAACTTTAACCGGAATATTCTTTTCTAACCCTGCATTAACAGATGTTATGAAGTCACCCCCATAATTAACGGCCAATGCATTTAATATTTCTTTTCGCAACCTAACACCTTCCTCTGTATCTCGAAATTTTAAAATACTAAAAATTATATCGGGATTGCCAAATACCATTGGCCCCAAGTCAACACTGTATCTTCCCGACAAAATATAATTAGCAGCCTCATCAGCCCACTCCGTAGCATACGCGGCTGAAAAAGAAATTCCGGCCAGCTTTTCACCTCCGTAGGGAAGTTTAACTGCTGATATTTTTAAACCATTACAAATTGCACCTACTTTTAAAATTTCCGAAAACCTCATTACAGGAAATGCCAACCAAGAAGGAATTTTAGAGGGTAGAAATCCATCGCTTAAACCCAGAAGTTTTCTAATTTCTGGATGCAAAATGGTTCCAAACAGTAATCCATCAACATCAATTTCTTCCCTCTTAAAAGAAAACGTGTTCTTTTCTATCCGATTAAATATATCTTGAGCTTCAGCTTCCTTGCCTGGCTTAGGTAAAATTTTTCTTTTAATTACTCCGGTGGTTGAAAAGATACCCTCACTTTCAGGATCAGAAACTCCGGAAACAAAATCCCCTTCAACAAAAGTTTGCAGGTTTTTATAAATTACTCCAACCCCGAATTCATAATTTATAAACCTAAAAACATCTTCCTTTACAAGGGTCGCAAATAGCTGACCACCCACCAATTCATGTAAGTGCGTCAAATATTTTAAACCAATATAAATATTATCGAAGCAAATTAGGCCGACCACTAAATCATGCATTGCCGAAGAATATCGGTCCGGAAATTCTTTATCAGAAAACCCATTGCCAACAATCATTTTTCTATCTTCCTTACCATGAGAATGCAAGGTAAGTGTTTGTGATGTTGACCAAGTTCCGGGAGGAAATAAATCCGCTATATAGTATGCACTTTTAAGGACCTTTGATTCTTCATACTTAGTTTTTGGCTCAACCTTTATCCTTCCACTACTTTTTGAAACAATAATATCTAAAACTTGGACTATTGCCCTTCGGTCACTATTTTCCTTAAAAATAAATTTTATTTGCTTAATGCTTTTCGGAAGATTTTCTATATTATTTGAGGTAAGTAAAAAATGGGGGCCATCCCCAAACAATGGTTTCTTCTTCGAAGCTTTTTCTAACAATTGAAGAACATACTTATCTCCCAAACTATATCCAATAAATATTAAGATCGCTTCTGAAAACACCTGTTCCAAAAGCCCCGCATATTCTTCCTTCTTTATTAATTCGTCATATTCCTCTGATGTAAAAATTAATCTATCTAGAAAACTTATTGAGCCATGGAGTTTACACACAAAGGAATTTGAGCCTTGAATAAAGTTATTAGCCTTTTCTAGACTTACGTTTTGAATTGTTTCAACCTTCAGATTTTTTTCCAGCGATTCATCTATGTTTGTTGTAAGTATAAAGATAGGTTGGATAGAAGAAATGGAATTTAAAAAGCGGACATAAACCGGAGAGCTTACTGGATTAAACTTAAATTTCTCTGATAATAGCGAATTGTACAACTGTTGATCTATAGACTTACAATATCCAAAAAACTTAGGCAGGTTATTATGATCCTTTAACAAAGCCTTTCCTTGTTCAAGATCATAGTTAATAGAGCTATTCAAAAATTCGGAGTGGAAGTAATCTGCAAGCTGATTCCAGAGAGGATAACCCTGCCAATAGCTGACTCCTGCCCCTATCCAAAACACAATAGGCTTTTCGCCTTTTTCCACGACTTTTTTTAAAGAACGTATGGCCTTGATTGTTTCTTGGTCTTTACCATCAATCATTTTTTAACTTATTAAAAAATTCTCATTTTTATTTTTAAACTATACCAAATTTTTGCAGGCCTGTTTCAAAACCTTAGAGGAAGGACCATAAGTAACCCCTCCCAACCCTCCCCTTGAAAAGGGGAGGGATCACTTGTTCCCCCTCACCTCATTCCTCTCCCGCGAGGAGAGAGAAAGTTTTTTTCATCGGTGCGCATCGGTGTTTATCTGTGGTTCCTCCCTACCCCCTCCGGGCGGAGCCCGGTCTGTGCTCATCAGTGGTTCATTCGCTTTACCGTGGCCGGCCGGACAAACTTGCCCATCGCCAAAAAGATGACAGCAAGATTTGCCGGGTGGCCAAATAAAGCCTGATTTTCCCCCGCGCCGCCGGTGCCCTCCCCGCCTCCACGCCCGCAACCCCTTTGTTTTAAAAGCCTTTCCGTCCTGCCCGCCGAATCCGGCCAATTCGTTGAATTCCCGCGCGTTTGGCACCGAATTTGCTTTAAATCCCTGTAAACATTGCCCGTCCCCGCAAAATGGCGGCCGGCGGGCGGAAACCCTTATTCTGTAAAGGATTCGCACGATGGATTTTTTGACGTCGATCCAGGTCAGCGCCTCCGGGCTGAACGTCCAGCGCCAGCGCATGGACGCCATCGCCAGCAACCTGGCGAACATCGAGACCACCCGCACGCCGGAGGGCGGCCCCTACAAGCGCAAGGATGTGGTGGTGTCCGCCGTCCCGATGAACGAGGACTTCGCCGCCACCCTGCACCAGCAGATGTTCGACAGCATCCGCGAGGCGCACGTCGCGGAGATCGTCGAGGACCAGAGTGAGCCGCAGATGGTGTTCAAACCGGACCACCCGGACGCCAACGAGCAGGGATTCGTGGCCATGCCGAACATCAACCTGATGGAAGAGATGGTGAACCTGATCAACGCCACGCGCTCGTTCGAGGCCAACATCCAGGCGATGAACTCGGCGAAGACGATGGCGCTGAGGGCGATCGATCTGGGTAGGTAAGCGGCGGGCGTGGCCCGCGGCAAACGGGCTGATGCGTTGAGGGACATTGAAAAAAAGAAAATGGGAATTTCAATTTATGACGAACACAACGACAACCATTGACGGGGCAAGATCATGGAAGCGTTTCTCGAATTCTTAACCAATCTCGGACGCCGGTTCAACGAACTGCCGGCGGTGCAGAAAGTCGCGGCACTGGGCCTGCTGGCGGGCATGGGCGCGGCGGTGGTCGCCATGCTGTTCTGGGCGCAGGCGCCGGACTACCAACTGCTGTACGCCAACCTGTCGGAGAAGGACGCGGCGGCGGTGGTGGAAGAACTCAAGACGCAGAACATCCCGTACGAGTTGTCGAACCAGGGACGCAACATCCGCATCCCGTCCAACCGCGTGCATGAAGTGCGGCTCGACCTGGCCAGCCAGGGCCTGCCGACGGGCACGGAGGTGGGACTCGAACTGTTCGAAGACACGCCGCTCGGCATGACGGAGTTCGTGCAGAAACTCAATTTCCAGCGCGCGCTCCAGGGCGAGCTGGTCCGCACCATCACTTCCCTCTCCGCGGTGGAACACGCCCGCGTGCACCTGGTCCTGCCGAAGACGGACGTCTTCTCCAAAGAGAAACCGCGCGGCAAGGCATCGGTGATGGTGAAGCTGAATGCCGGACAGACCTTGTCTGAAACGCAGGTGCAGGGCATCGTGCATCTCGTCTCCGCCAGCGTCGAAGGATTGCAGGTGGGCGACGTGGTGGTGGTCGATCTTCAGGGCAACATGCTGTCGGGCGGCAAGGAGGTTTCTGAAGCGGCCCTGTTGACGGCGTCCAACTACAAACACAAGCGGCGCGTCGAGAAGGAACTGGAATCGAGCATCGTCAGCATGCTGGAAGACGCGCTGGGGCCGGGCCGGGTCATCGCCAAGGTCGCGGCGGAAATCAACTTCGACAAGGTCGAGCGCACGGAAGAAATTTTCGATCCCGATTCGCAGGTGATCCGCAGTGAGCAGAACACCACCGAGCAGGTGATCGGCGCGGCGCCGCCGGGCGGCCTCGCGGGTGTGCAGTCGCTGACGCCGGGCACCGGCAACCAGCAGGCGACGGGCACGGGCTCGAAACGCAACAACGAGAAATCGACGCTCAATTACGAGATCAACAAGGTGGTCAAGCACGTGCAGGAGACGACCGGCGAAATCCAGAAGCTGTCGGTCAGCGTGATGGTGGACGGCAAGATGGTCGGCGATCCGCCGGAATACCAGGCCCGTTCGCAGGAGGAGATGGCCAAATTACTGCAACTCGTGCGCACCGCGGTTGGGTATGACGAAGTGCGGGGCGACCAAATCCAGTTGGAAAACGTGCAGTTCGACAAATCCACCCGGTTCCTGCAGAGCGAGGAAGTTGTATCGGCCCAGAAATTCGAGCTGGCCCTCAAAATCGCTGAATACGTGATCGGTGCTATACTGTTGGTACTGCTTGTCATGCGGGTCCTCCTGCCGATGGTGCGGTGGATCACCACCAGCGTGGAAGTGGTGGAAGAAATCGATGAAGGCCCCACTCCCGAAGAGATCCAGAAGCAGGAAGAAGAAAAGCGCATGGCGCAGATGGCGCAGGAGAACATCGAGATGCGCAAATCGGTGGAAGAACTGGTCGGGCGCGATCCCCGTTACGCCGCGTCCGTTATTCGCAAATGGATGAGAGAACGAAGCGCTGGAGCATAGAGACCCATGGGCACAATGAATCCCAAAACCAACCAGAAACTGACCGGTCCCGAAAAGGCCGCCATCTTTCTCATGGCGATGGGCGAGGAACAGGCCGCGAAGATCCTCGCGCAGATGGACGAGCGCGAGATCCAAAGCATCGGCAACTACATATCCGCCGTGAGCGACGTCGAAACCTCCACGGTCGATCAGATCACGCGCGAGTTTTTCACCAACATCACCTCCGGCATCGGCGGTGGCCTGGGCGTTTCCGGTCTGGACTTTTTGAAGAGCACGCTGTTGCAGGCCCTGCCCGCGGACAAGGCGACGGAAATCCTGAACAACGTCACCCTGCCCGGCGAGGACCTGGGCGGCGGACTGGACACCATCCGCATGCTGGAGCCGAAGGTCATCGCGCAGTTTCTGTCCAACGAACATCCACAAACCGCGGCGATTGTCATGGCGCACATGGACTCCGCCCTGGCGAGCGCCACGCTGAAGGAAATGAAGGAAGAGTTCCGCACCGAGGTCATTTATCGCCTGGCCACGCTGGAGCGTGTGTCGCCGCAGGTCATCCGCGATCTCGATGAAGCGCTGCAGTCCGAGTTCCGCACTTCCGGCGCGATTTCCGGAAGCAAGATGGGCGGCCTGGACACGGCCGTGACGGTAATCAGCGAACTCGACCGCGCGACGGAAACCTCCCTGCTGTCGAACCTGGACGAGATCGATCCCGATCTCGCCAACGAAATCCGCAACCTGCGCTTCACGTACGAAGACATTCTCAAGCTGGACGACAACGGTCTGCAGATGGTTCTCAAGGAAGTGCAGTCCGAAGACCTGTTGATGTCGCTCAAAACCGCGAGCGACGAAGTGAAAAACAAAATTTACTCCAACATGTCCGACCGTGCCGCCAACATGCTGAAGGAAGACCTCGATGCCCTGGGTCCGACGAAAGTCAGCGAGGTGGAACGCGCCCAGCAGAAGGTGGTGCAGGTGATCAAGCGGTTGGAGGAAGAAGGCAAACTGGCCATCGGTGGAGGCGCGGAAGAACTTGTCTGAAACGTTCAAACCATTCCGTTCAAAGGAAGACGTCGAGGGGTCCGGCAAGGATCCCAAATCGCCCGCCACTTCCGGGGACGCTCCGTTCCAGTTCCAGGATTTTGGAGTGCGGCGCGACCTGCCCCGGGGCTTCAAGTTCGATCTCGAGAAATCCCGCAACTTTGACGAACACAACATCGAAAAAGCCAAACAGAGTGTGCAGGAGGTGTTCGCCGACGCCCTCGAACGAATCAAGGCCAAGGCGGAGGAAGTCAAGGCCCAGGCGCGGGAGGAAGGGCACAAAACCGGTTACGAAGAAGGCTATAAGGCGGGAGAGGAAGCGGCGCGCAAGGAATTCACCCCGTTTCTGGAGACGCTCACCGAAGGCGTGGAAGAGCTAGGGAAGTTCCGCAGTTCCATGTATGCCAAGCTGGAACGCGAGATGGTGAACATGGTGGTCGGCATCGCCAAAAAAATCATCGAAACCGACCTTGCCAGCCGCGAAGACAGCGTGCGCGACATCATTCGCCTGGCCGTCGGTTCCATCCTCGATCGCGAAACGCTGGTCATCAAGGTTCATCCGCGGGACCGCGAGCACGCAGAAAATTACACCCAGGAACTCGACCGCCTGTTCCCCGACATTCGCAATGTGCGGGTGGAGGGCCATGCTTCCGTACCACGTGGCGGATGCCGGGTGGAATCGAACTTCGGCAACGTGGAAGCGGACATCGATCGCCTGAAGGCGGAAATCGACAAACTCCTGCACCGCGCACCCCCTCTTCCGGAAGAGTTGCAGGACTACCCGGAACCATCCATCCAACCGGAACCCGTAGCCGCGGAATCCGATGAAGAAAACGGGGAAAACGAACAAATGGACCCGTCCGCCTCCGCACCGGAAGAAAGACCCGCGGAAGAACCCGGCGATTCCGGTGACGAAAACGAGACCGATCCCAAAAACGAGAGCTGATAGCCCATGCCCGACACCATCGATCTGCAAAAATACGACAGCTTCATCGACAATGTGTCAATGGTTCGCAAGCAGGGCCGCGTCGTGCGGATCACCGGATTGATCGTGGAAGGCAACGGACCCGCCGTGTCCCTGGGCGCATTGTGCACCATCCATTCCCGCCAGAACAAAAAGTTTGTGGATGCGGAGGTGGTCGGTTTCCGCGACAACAAAATACTGCTGATGACTCTGGGCGACATGGCCGGCATTGAACCCGGCAGCGTGATCGTCGCCAAGGAAGAAGCCCCCGCATTCAACGTCTCCGAACACCTGTTGGGCCGCGTGATCGACGGCACGGGAAATCCCATTGACGGTCTCGGGCCCATCCCGATGGGCAAGGAATATCCGGTACAGGGAAAGCCTGTGAATCCGCTCGACCGCACCCGTATTGCGGAACCCCTTGATGTCGGTATCGGCGCCATAAACGGCCTGCTCACCCTCGGCAAGGGACAGCGTGTGGGCATCATGGCCGGAACGGGCGTCGGCAAATCGGTCCTTCTGGGAATGATCGCGCGCAACACCACCGCGGAGGTCAACGTCATCGGCCTCATTGGCGAACGCGGTCGCGAGGTGAAAGAATTCATCGAGGAAAACCTGGGACCCGAAGGGATGAAACGTTCCGTGGTAATCGCTGTCGCTTCCGACCAGCCTCCTCTTGTGCGTATCCGTGGCGCGTACCTGGCCACCACGATTGCGGAATACTTTCGCGACGAAGGGAACGACGTGCTGCTGATGATGGATTCGCTGACCCGCTTTGCGCTGGCGCAGCGGGAAATCGGCCTGTCCGTCGGAGAACCGCCGACCACGCGCGGGTTCACCCCATCCGTGTTCTCACTCCTTCCACGTCTTCTGGAACGTGCGGGCACCTCCGCCGCCGCAGGGTCGATCACCGCCCTGTACACCGTGCTGGTGGAAGGTGACGATATTAACGAACCGGTATCCGACGCCGTCCGCGCCATTCTGGACGGTCACATCGTGCTGTCGCGCCGTCTGTCATCGCACAATCATTACCCGGCCATCGACATCCTGGAAAGCATCAGCCGTATGATGATCGAAGTGGTGACACCGGAACATTACCAGTTATCGATGCAGTTCAAGGACATTCTGGCAACCTACCGCGAGGCGGAAGAACTGATCAATATCGGGGCCTACGCGCAGGGAAGCAACCCAAAAATCGATCAAGCCATTCAGAAAATTGAAGCCTTCAACCAGTACCTGAGGCAGGGCATGAACGAGTCGCGTTCGTTTTCAGACAGCGTGGCACAATTGCACCATGTGCTGCATGAAGAACCGGCGGGAGGTGACGCATGAGTTTCCGGCTGGAAGGGCTTTTGCGGGTCCGTAAAAACCAGGAGAACATGGTTCAACGTGCGTTCGCGGAGATCAACGCACAACTGGTAGCTCACCGGGAAACCCTGAACCGTTTGAATGAACGCCGCAATCAACAGAAGAAAAACTTGAACCGGAAATTTTCAGAGAATCTGGACCCCTCCACATTGGGTCTTTATGACAATTATTTTGAAGGGGGGCGGCTGGAAGAAAAGCAAAACCTCCAAACGATCGATGAGGTGTCCGGCAAAATGGAGGCCAAGCGGCTGGAGTTGGCAGAGACCATGAAAAAACGCCGCACTCTGGAGGTCCTCAAAGAACAACAGATACTTCGCGAAAAGAAGGAAGCGGAAAAGAAAGAGACCGCGTTTCTCGATGACGTTGCCTCCTCCCAATGGCACAGGAGGGAGCCGTGAACCATACGCAGAAACGCTTCCGAAAATTCCCCGCCCTGCTGGCCGCCCTGTTCCTGGCCGGAACCACACTGGCGGGGGCCCAGACCGGCGACTCCCCCCAGACGAAATCAGAATCCGGCTCCGGCAACACCAAGGGCAACCTCAATCTGCCCAGCACGGACAAGTCCCGCCTCGAGATGAACATGGAAACGTTCCGCATGCTTGAGATGATTGAAAAAAAGAACCGCGAGCTGGAAAAACGGGAAGAAGAACTGGCCCTGCGCGAAAAAAACCTGAAAGACCTGGAAAAGAAAGTACGCAGCGACCTTCAGAAAATTGAAGAAGCTTTGGCGCGGAGCGAGGAACAGGTCGGCATCAAACGCGACCTCATCCAGAAAAACGTGGAATCGCTGGTGAAAATGTATTCCAGCATGAAAGCTACGGAAGCCGCCACCCTGCTGGAGAACATGGATCAGGACATCGCCGTGCAGATTTTGTCCAAGATGAAAAGCCGGGACGCCGGCGCCGTGCTGGGCAAGATGAACACCCAGGTGGCCAGAAATCTCACCGAAAAAATCGCCGGCAAATCCAAAAAACCCTGATTCGCCCTAATTTTCATGAGGTGAGGAAGAACTCTTTTTTCCTTCCCCTTTCGCCAGGCCAAAGGACATCAGGTACTTCATCCCCTCCTCCACAGTGATGTCCATGGGAGTGACATCCTTTCTGGGCAGAACCAGGTAAAACCCAAGCGTGACGTTGGGGATCAAAGGCACGAACACGTTGACGGGATCCTCATCGCCCGAATGCTCCCTCACCTCTCCCCGCGTGCGGCCGGCCACCAGCCCGAACATCCGCATGCCATCGTGCGGGTATTTCACAACGACCACCTGGTCGAACGAACCGGTGTCCGCCTCGGAAACCGAATCGACCACCTTCTTGATCGTGGTGTAAATGCTGCGGACTATGGGCGTCTGGTGCAGGATCCGGTCGCTCAGAGCGACCAGTTTCCTGCCGAAAAAGTTGGTCGCCACAAGACCGACGATGAAGATAAACAGGCAGACCAGAAAGAAACCCAGGCCCGGGAGATAAAAATCCTCTGGAAGGGGAATGTTCCAGCGCACGATGGCGAGAGAGATCCACGGTGCCATCACGCGATCCAGCAAATTGATCACAAACGCCAGGACAAATACGGTAAGGCCGACAGGGAACAGGATCAACAGTCCCGCAATCAGGTACTTTTTGACAAACGATTTCAAAGCGGATGCCTCCTTACCCTGTGGGGGTGCCTGGCTCAGGCGGAATTTCTGTTCCGCATTTTACCAGTTCCGGGAATCAGCTTTGCGACTTTTCTTGTAATTTCTGAATATGGCCGCGCACCTTCAGGGTGAGGGCCGGGCGGGTGGAGGCAGCCAGTTCGACGAACCGGTTGTAGTACACGATCGCATCCTTCAGGCGACCCGTTTCCTCATACAGGAGGGCGAGATTGTAATACCCCTCCGGGTGGCGGGGTTCCAGGTTGATGACCTTCCGGTAAAGCAACTCGGCTCGCCGATAGTGCCGCTGCTGCTTGTAGAGGATGGCAAGATTGTTGATGCTTTCCACGTTTGCGGGATCAAGCTCCGTCGCCTTCTCGAAATAACGAACGGCATTGATTCCGTCTCCCATCTTGTAATAAATGAGGCCCAGATTGTTGTAGGCTTTGCCGTAGTTGGAATCGAGCCGGACGGCCTGAAGCAATTCGCCTATGGCTTCCTGGGGTTTGCCCATTTCCTTATAGATCAAAGCCCGGTTGTTATGAATGCGCGCGTTGGTGGGATCCAGCCGCTTCGCTTTTTCATAATATTTCAACGCCGCAAAATAATCTTTGTTGCGGTGGTGGAATGTGGCGATATTGAAATAGCGCGATTTATCATCCAGGGATCGAGGATCGAACCCGGTTTTCATTTTTTCCGTTGTGGCGCGGTCGCTTTCATTGGGAACAACCGAAATGGATTCGTCGCCCACCACCTGCTGCTCCGTTTCGCTGGTCACCGTCACAATGGTCTCTGTTTCCTGTTCCGGCTGATTGGTTTGCTGCGTCTCCATTTCAGGAGGCTTTGGATTTTCTTTTATCAGGTCCGTGACGGGAACTTCCTGCACCAGCTGGTTTTCCCCGGAAACGGGTCCGGCCTGGTTTTCTTTTGGATTGGATGTTGCTTCCCGGTTCCAGATTGGCTTCCGAATTCAACCCCTCAGTCAAAGCCGCCACCTGCTCCAGAGCGGATTCCGGCTTGACGAAGGGCTCATAGGCCACGACATCCTCCTTTTCAGGAGGAACCGGAGGAACCGCCCGGACCGGTCTCGACTTGGGTTTCTTGATCGACTTTTGAACCCTGGTCGAACCCGTTTTTTTCTTTGTTCCGCTACCGTTAATCCGGCCTGTTTGCTTTTTCGTTCCCCGGATCGTCTTTTTGCCGGAAACTTCTTCCGGCAACTGTTTCTGTTTGGAACCCGAAATCACCGAAGCCGTTCCCATTCCACTTTTTTCAGGATTCTTGCTGGAAGGGAGCGTGTTCTTTCCTTTGCCGCTTTTGGTTTTAGTCCCGCCAGCTTCCGGCGGTTGCGCATTCGGGTTCATGGCCACAACCGCCACCGGTTCCGATTTCGAAAACCCGTTTTTACCTGTCTGGGTCTTGGAATCCTGAAACGTGGAAACGGTTTCCGGACCGGTCTTCTGCCGAAACGATTTTCCTTTTCGGACTTCGCCCGGCATGGGAGGTTTGGCCAGAAGAAGGGGTTTGACCTCAGCCTGGTAGTTTGCAGAGGGAATGAGAAGGGTGATCAGCCCACCGGCCAGAATCAGAACCCAGCCCAGAAGGGACAACGCCCTTTGATACTTTGGGGACAGACTGGAAAATATGGAACCTCGCAAACGGTTTCGTGCGGATTGATCCTTGTCACGTTCCTTTTGCGCTTTTTTCAGACTGTCCGCAATGAGGCTCATTAGAGGCCGCCTTCTATGCCCTTTGGACTGTAGGAAAGCAGAATCGGGTCGTTGCCTTCGGCTTCCAGACGATGCATGTCGTCGCGGGCTTTTTTAATTGTACCATACGGCCCGATATAGACAACATACCAGGGTTTGCCGGAAATGGTGCTTTCCCGGATATATCCCTCAAACCCTTTTTTATCCAGACCCTTCAAAACCCGGGCGGCATTGGCTTGCTTGCTCCAGGAGCTGATCTGGATGCGGAACAGTTCCTCCTCCACCGGTGCCGGAAAGTTCAGGGGCAACCGGATTATGTTCTCGGGGGGAACTACACTCAGAACCTGCTTCGGCGCTTCCTGCAAAACTTGCACCGGTTTCGTTTTTTCCGAAGTGACCTTGGGTTTCTGTACTGGCGCCTGGACAGAAGGCAGCTTTGGCTGCAGTGTCGGAACCCCTTTTGCCTCCGCCGGTGTTCCGATGGAGATAGCCGAACCGATGGAATGCTTCAGGTTGTTTACGGTTCGTGAAAACGCGGAGTCTCCCTGAACGAAAAACAACCCGCCCGCCACAAAAAACAGGATGGATGCCGCAACTGCAAGTCTCAGTTTCATGACCAGATCGAAACTGGGACGCTGGTCCTCGTCGCCCAGAAGGCTCTTGATCGCCTGCCGCACGTGTTTGGCGTCGATGCACTTGGTACGTTCGTTATACCCCGCAAGCAGGGCCCGATCGCAGACGAGGTTGATCAGCCTCGGGTAACCCTGCGTATAAGAATAGATGGCCTTGAACGCGCCGCGGCTGAAGGTGACCCGGGGCGTGGTGGAAGCCACACGCAGGCGGTGATACACGTAAGTGCGGGTCTCTTCACTGGTCAGGGGCCGCAGATCGTAACGAACCGAAATTCGCTGGTTGAGTTGCTTGAGCTGGGGCAGGTTCAGTTTTTCTTCGAATTCGGTCTGTCCGACAAAAATGATCTGCAGGAGTTTTTCCTTGTCCGTCTCCAGGTTGGACAACAGGCGGATCTGCTCCAGGACATCCAGGGAAAGATTCTGCGCCTCATCGATGATGACCACCGTCGAGCCTCCGGCCGCATACTGATCCAGCAGGAAATCGTTCAACGCATCCAGAAGTTCTTTTTTGGAGGCGTTGCGCAGCCACTTGACCTGCTCCACGGTCCATTTTTCGTCACTCTTGCCGTTTTCCTCCACCCAGATATCCGGCTCCTGCGCGTTCTGCTTTTGTTCCATATAACGGGGCTGCACCCTGAGATCCTGCACCAGCGCCCGCAGGAGGTCGGAGGAGGAAAGAATGGGATTCAGGATCAGGGCCACCTTGTCCTTTTCATCCATGTTCTCCAGAAGAGCCCGGCACAACGTCGTCTTTCCGGTGCCGATTCCCCCGGTGACGGCCATGAATCCTTCCCGCTGGCTGATGCCGTACATCATATGGTCCAGCGCTTCCTGGTGACCATCACTGAAAAAGATGAACCTGGGATCTGGTGTCAGGCTGAATGGTTTTTCCTTGAAGTTGTAAAATACCGTATACACAGCTTCCCCCTATTCTTCCATCATCGCCTGGGTCTGCGTGGGCGTCATGAACTGCTTGAACCGTTCGTACTCCTGCTTCAAGCGTTCATCGATCGATTGACCCACCATGACTTTCGGCGTGAGGATGATTACCAACTCGGTCTTTTCATCCACGCTGGCTTCGTACTGAAACAGTTTTCCCAACAGAGGAATCTTGCCGAGGAATGGAACTTCGTTGTTGTCCCTCCGGCGCGTGTTTTTCATGAGGCCGCCGATGACGATGGTCTGCCCGCTCCTGGCCATGACCACATTGTTCGATTCACGCACGTCGAGAATGGGTACCGTGTTCAATCCGTCCGGCGAAGTGCGCTCTCCCGACCGCTCCGAAACACTGGTGTTGATGCTCATGATCACCGTGCCGTCCATGTTGATCTGCGGCAGCACATCCAGAACGATGCCGATGGTGATCTGCGACGGCACAAACTGCGTGGCCGAGGCCTGCGTGGTGGTGGCTGGAATGACGATGGGCAGGAAAAAAATGTCCTCCGTCCCGACCTTGATCACCGCCCGTTGGTTGTTGAGAGTCGCGATCTTCGGGCTGGACAGCACGCTGACGTTGCCCTGCTGTCCGAGCGCATCGATCAACACGCTGATCTGGGTGTTGCTGAGCCCGTAAAAAATGCCGCCCGCACCCGCCACCATGGTTCCCAGTGCGCTTCCCGCTCCGGCGGAATTGCCTAAATTGAAAGGCTGGCCCGGTCCCGGGCTCAATCCCTGGAGAATGTCCGGATCGCCGTCGTTGATGATCTTCAACGGGCTGACCTGGCTCCAATCCACACCCAGCCGGTATTCTTCATTCAGGTTCACTTCCAGGATCTTGGCCTGGATGAACACCTGCCGCTGAACGGAGCCCTCCACCGCTTCCAGGAACTCCGCCACCTCCAGCAACACATCCGGGTAATGGTGAACGATGACCACGCCCGCCTGCCGGTTGATGGTGAAATAACTGTCCGATTTCTTCTCCTCATCCGTGGGGCTGGGGAGCTTGCTTCCCGTTTCGTCGTCCCTCACCGGCTGGGTCTGGGCCGACGGCGGGTTGATGCCCAGCAAGTTTCCCAGCATCCCGCCGGCCTGCTGCTGGCCGCTGGATCCAGACTGCCGCCCCCCGCCCTGCTGATCCCCAAAGATTTTCTCCTCGTCCATCTGGTTGGGATCTTCAATCTTGCCCTCGACGATGCGTTTCAGGCCGAAGAAAATCTCGCGCCACAGGTCGTTGCGTTCGGAGGTGACCATCTGCGTGAACGTGCGGTTCATCAATTCACTCTGTTGATTTCCGCCGTTGTTGCCGCCACCGACTCCACCTCCCGAATTGGAACCGGAAGAACCGGACACGACGCTGTTCTGAATGCCGGAAGTGCCCTGGCCGCTCAGCGACTGCACGTTGCTGACCCCCGCCCGCTGGGACACGATGTAATTGAGCCGGAACATGCGCGTCTCCATCTTCTGCTTGAAGACGCGGATGAATTTGCCGTCGAACTTATAATCGAGATGAAGCGGACTGAGGATGTTCTCAAGCGCTTCCGACATGGTCACGTCCTTGAGGTCCACAGTCACTTTCCTACGGATGTCGGGATCGATGACGAGGTTCTGCCGGACACCTTTCGACAGCGCCAGCAGGATGTTCTTGATATCCGCGTCCTGGGCCGAAAGGGTGAACCGGGGACCGTCCCGCCGCAATTGTTCCAGCCGTACGCCTTCCTCGCCCAGGCTTTCCGAAACAAACTCCGGCTGGCTCATCATCAATTCGGACGAAGGGCCCTGCCCCCCCGGTTGCGGACCGAAGGCGTCCGGCACCTGGCTGTCAAAAGTCCGGTTGATTTCCGCCGCGTTGTTTTTTGAAAGCGGTGAATCGTAGTACGGGTTCGATGCACAGGAAACGCCGCCCCACAAAACCCACGCGACAGCAAAGGCACAATATGGTTTGTTTAACCTTGCCATAAGACACGCAGAAAGTATTTAAATTTGTTGAAATTTATCTATAAATATTACACCAGAACAAGCCCGGGCGCCAGCAAAAAAAACAACTTTTTTAATGATTTTTCAACGACTTGCCAAAAACTGCCCCGCAGGAAGGGTTGGCGGGGGGTCAGGGAAGGGTGCGTTCCACTTTTAAAGGAACGGGATCGAGCCGCAGAGTCTGGGTCTTTTTATTGCCCATCAGCACCACTTCATCGCGGCCGATATCGACGATTTCGTGGCCGAACAGGGTGTCGCCCACCAGAAAATTTTCATTGTTGATCACCGCAACGGGACGGGGCCCGCCCCACACCACGGCCTGCAGGGTGAGCGGCGGCAGTTCGGGAGCCTTGACCTCTTCCTTCTTTTTCGGCGGAGGCTCCACCCCCTCACCTTTTCGCGCCTTGTAATACACCCCCGACGGCAGGGCAAACGGGTTGCCATGATACGAGTCGCTATCCCGCACCGCCCAGGCCGAGACCGGAGGCCAGACCAGGGTGGATGCCAGAAAGACTCCCATCAGCAAAACAGTTCGCTTTCCGATGCGCTTGAGGTTCACGGCTGCCTCACGAAACCAGAAGTTGGATGATCAGTTCGGACTCCACCAGCGGGTGGGTCTCCCGCGTGCGGAGGATCCGGAGTTCTTTGATCGACAACACCGCCGGGATGCTCTCCAGCGATTTCACAAACCGCCCCACGCCCCGGTAATGGCTCTTTATGGCCAGCGTCAGCGTCACCGCCCGGAAATTGCCGCCCTTGAATTCCACCCGGGATTCATGGGAGTTGAAGCGCAGCATTTCGGCGCGGTTGGTCCTGGCCTGCCTGCCCAGGGCCTGGACGATATCCTCCACATTTTCGGTCATGCTGGACTTGATGTCTGAAATTTCATGGCGGAGGGATTTGATTTCCACCTCGGTCCGCTGGATCTCCCTTGTGAGCTTTTGCGCCGAAGACCGGTTCAGCACCAGCTTGAAGCTTTCCAGATTATTCTGGACTTCCTGGGTCTTAGTCGCCAGACGCTCCCGCTTTTTCATGAGGGGAGAAAACTCAAACTGGTAATACCCGACCCCGATCACCACCAGCATCGTGATCACGAGGAACGCGAATTCGCGTCTCGTCAGTTTGTCCAACCAGTTGGGTTCCAGGGATTTCATATTTTCTTTTCCGGAAGGGGGTTTTCGGAGGACACCGTTTTTATGAACAGGGTGAAATCAAGCCCCTTGCGCGTGTACTTGTCCTTGTCGGACACCTGCGATTCCAGCAGCTTGACATCCGAAAACTGGGGCTCCGACTTGAGTTCCTTCAAGAATTCTTCCAGCGACTGGAGTACCCTCCGGCGGTTTCCGAAGATGGTGCCCCGCACCAGGAAACCCCAGCCCTTCTGCACCACCCGCGTTTCCATTTCCGCGGTTTCGCCGTTTTCCGTCTCTTTTCCGTTCTTACCGTACTCGCTGAAAGTGACCTGCTCCAAAGCCATGTTCCAGGACACCCGGCGGGCGATGTCGTTCAGTACCTGCGGCAGATCGATCGGCGTTATTTCCTTTTTGGGTAACTGGTCCAGCTGGGCCTGCAACAGTTCCTTCACCTCTTTCAGGTTTTCCAGTTTGCGTTTCGGCACGTCCAGCGCCACGAAGCGCTGACGCAACTCATTCAAGTGACGCGTTTCCAGCGACAGGAATTGCTCTTTTTCATAGTTGTCGATACGCAGGAACAAACTGATGGAGGCGAGTAAAATGAGGAGCAGGGCCACGGGAGCGAACCGGGTCATCTCCTGCACACGCTTGGAAAGCGTCTGGCGCAGGTGTTCGGGATACAGGTTGACGTGTTCGCACTGGTCCGCGGCGCAGCCGGCGGCGGCCACCATGCTGTAGCCGAAATCCTCGGCATCCCCTTCCCGTTTCAGCCTGCTGGAAATCTCCAGCTGGGCCAGGGGATTGTAAGCGGTCACCGTGAGGTCCAGCCGCTCGTGAACGTGATCCAGCAGTCCCTTGAGTCCCGCCCCGCCTCCGGTGAACACCACCCGCTCCACCGTCGTCATGATATACGAGTTCATGAACGATTCGATGGACCGTTCGATCTCCTCCACCTGCCTTTCGATGACAGGCAGGACCCGGCCCCGGATCTCGCTGGCCGGAATACGGTCGTGGGTCTCTTCATCGCTGCCCTCAAGGGGAAGGCCGTAGCGAAGCTTGATCTCCTCGGCCCGCTTTTCATCGACCTTCACCACGCGTCCGCTCTCGGTCACGTATTCACCGGCCAGCGCCTGCGTGACCGTGGTTCCTCCATTGGGGATTTCACGGGAGAACAGGACTTCGACGCCGGTCACAAAATACACGCGCGTGCGCTGGGCGCCCATGTCCACAAAACAGGTGGTGAACCCTTCCTTGTGCGTGTCCTCCACCCAGACGTTGTCGTATTCCTCGAGAGCGATCGGGTGCGGCAGGATGCCCTCCACCTTCAACCCGGCATGCCAGGCAATGGAAGCCAGCCGTTCCATTTCCTCCCTCGGTGCGATGACCGCGAGCACCTCGTCGAAAGGCAGGCCTTCCTGCGTGGTCTCGCCCAGCACGTGGTAATCCAGCACCGCTTCTTCCGGCGGAAACATCATCGCCTCGCGGGCGTCCCACTTGATCGCCTCCACCACCTCGTTTTCCGGCATCTTCGGGATCTGCAGTTTCCGGATCAGCACGTTGTAACTGCCGATGGTCAGGAACACGCGCTTGCTTTTGATGTTGTTGCGGGCGCACAGCAGGCGGATGAGTTCGCCGATCATCTCCAGGTTGCCCTCGCTTTCGGCAATGGACTTCGGGATCACCTGGTGGCCGTAGTTGCCGATGGACCACCCCCCCACCCGGGCATTGAGTTCGACGATCTTGATCGAATGCGTCCCGATGTCCAGCCCCACGGCCGATTTGCCAATAGGAATGGAAGGAAGCTGTGTGAGTTTGGGAAGAGAGGGAAATTTCATCCCGCCGCCTCAAAAAAAGGGAAATTCAAGCCGTTTCAAAGGCTTAAAACTGGCTTACTGCGATACTCCATTTTAACCCAAACACCGCGCTTCGCCTAATACTATTTTTTTCAATACTTTACAAAATTCACAAAATTGGGGGGGGATTTTCGGGTGCGGGCACGCAGGCATTGGCGGCCGCCATCAGGGGAGGCACTGGTTGTACATCGGGGAGTTCACACCCGCTGTGGAACCATGGGTGGCAGTGGTGTTTTTATCCAACCTGCCGTCATCCGCAATGGCGGCCCCTGTGAAAACAGCGTCATTCCGGAGTTTTATATGGTTGTTGGTGATCACCCCTCCCACAAAGACGCTGTCATCATGGAATTCAACGTGGTTGCCCGCCAGAACCAGCACCCGGGCGGGGTCGCCGCTGGGAACATTGATAGACGCCTGGTCCTCCAATTTCAATTTCTCGTCCGTATGGATGGTCAGGGTGCCGTTCACGGTGATCGAGGCATTATCCACAAGAGTGATATCATTGCCCGTTACGATGGTCACGTCGCCATTGATGGTGATTTGAGCAAACAATTCCAGTTCCATTTTTTCGGCGATATACACCGTGAGCGGTCCGTTGATGATGACGTTGCCCAGGAGCTGGGTCCAGGAACAGTACTGGTAGGGAGCCGCAAACCCCACCCCCAGAAACGGGGGATACGAGAGGTTCGGGCACCCGGCCGGATTGGGAGGAAGCGTGATCGGATCCACCAGAGGGGTTGCGGGGCAGTAACCGGTCTCCACGTTGCCCACCACCGTCGCCTGAGCGTGGATATTGGGATTTCCGCAGGTGGT
Organism: Nitrospina gracilis 3/211; assembly: GCF_000341545.2. NCBI lineage: Bacteria > Pseudomonadati > Nitrospinota > Nitrospinia > Nitrospinales > Nitrospinaceae > Nitrospina > Nitrospina gracilis. Next base: position 1,266,581 of record NZ_HG422173.1, on the reverse strand, counting down.
GATGACGTTGGGCACCAGCTTGCACGCGGACGTATTTATGATGGTCTTCGACACTTCCTGCTGGGCCCCGCGGTAGGTGCCGACGGAAGTAACCACCACGGTGCTGGAGTCGACCGGCGCGAAGGTGATGGTGAACTGCCCGTTTCCCGAACCGAAGGTCTTGGTGAAGCCCACGGTCAAAAGAGTCCAGTCGGTGTTGGCGGTCACGGCGGGGCACGCCGGATCGTTGTTGAGCAGGCATTTTTCCGTGTAACGCAGTCCGGACTCCGCTGTCATGAAGGCGTTGACCCCGGTGGAAGCGAGGGTGGAGCCGTACTGTTTGGTCTGCGTCTGCGAAAGGAAACTGAGCGCGATGGCCGTCACCAGGGTGGCGCCCAGAAGCACCATCACCAGCGCCGCGATGCCACGCTCGTTGCCCAAAGATCGAAATCTGTGTTTCAGTTTTCGCATATCAGCTCAAAGTCCGCGGCCGCACCGCCGAGGTCAGGGTGAAGTTGCCGCTCACGGGTCCGCTCAAGGTCATGGAGAGGGTGTACCAGCCGCCGTTGTCGGTGATGGAAAAGGCACTCATGTTTTCCGCAATGGTCGTGGTGGCGCCGCCGTTGCGTTGCAGCGTCTGGGCTCCCGGACTGTAGGTGTAATTGATGTTGTTCGTCGCAGGGTCCTGCGGGTAACCGAACTGCTTGTCGAAGGAGAAGTTGTTTCCCGCAATGGCGATGGAGGCCGGGTCGGCGATGCGCAGCTCCCGCACCACGATTTCCATGGCGACGTAGGCCCGCGTCACCCGGTCCACGCGTTCCGAATGCTGCTGATCCACTTCCGCCGATTGAAACAGGAACTGCGCGCCCACGGCGATCATGATGCCGAGGATCACGATCACGAGGATGATCTCCACCATCGTCATGCCGCGCTGGTTATGAAGAGTGTGTCGAAGGTTCATGGCGTCAGTCCGTCGCAAACAGGGCGTAAAAGGAAACGGGCGTCATGTTGGCGCGTGTCACCGTGAGCGTGACTTTTTTGGCGAACGTGGCGCCGGGATTGGAGGTGTCGGGATCGTTGGCATCGACATCCGCCACCACCCAGGCAAACGTGTACGCGCCGAACCCGGCAACCGCGCACTGCACCTCGGTGACGGTCGCCTGGAACGCCGCACATGTGTAGCTGCCCGCCGCCGGAATCTGCGTGCGCGTTTTCTCCGATATCGCCTCCATCTGCAACTGCGCCAACTCCGCCGCCTCGATGGTGTACTCCGGAATGACAGAACCTTTCAGGGACGAGAACGCGATCATGATCGACGGCACGGCGATGCCCACGATGAGGATGGCGATGATGATCTCCATGAGGGTGAAGCCCCCTTCGGAATGCAGTCTTGCCGGCCGGATCTTGTAAATTCGATACATCATGAAATGATCACCCTCCCGGAGAACGCTTCCACGGTGATGGAGTTGTTGGAGCCGTCGGGCGCGGTGAGCGTGATGCTGCTGATGGTCTGGGGCTCGCCGTACTTGTTGAAGTTGATGGTGCCGCCTGAAGTGATGGTGACGCCTCCGGGAAACGTGCGGTTGGCGGTGAACGCGCCGACCGGATCGGTCAGCGTATACGTGGAGGAGCCGCCGGAAAAGGTGATGCCGATAGGACTGCCCGCCGCCGGGTTGCGGGCCATGGCGAGCTCCTGCGCGAACTTGAGGTCCGCCTCCACCATGCTGGTGGCGCTGTTCAGGGGAATCGCGTCCGACGAAAGCCGGGGCAGGAACAGCGCGCCCAGGACCCCCACCAGGATGATCACCATGATCGCTTCCAGCAGGGTGAATCCGTGCTCGTTATGAATAGCGTTCGATTGAGGTGTTTTCCGTCGCCTCATGATTCCCCGGAAATTTGAGGTTCACGAAAGCCCGAAAACCCTGCGGGCGGGTCACAAGGGCCTTACAGACAGTATAAGGGCATTGTGCTGAATGAAAAGGAGTTTGAGGGATTTAAAGTGAGCCGTTTCAGGCGAGTTCGCACAACTTGCTGGAAGGCGCCGCCGGTTCCGGTTGCGGGGTTTTGCGTTTCGGCTGTTTTTCCAACGGTTGCGGATAGCGGAACGTCTTGCCTTCGAAATTCCGAACAACCACCTCTTTGTCGGTGAACTCGACGATGGAATCCGGAAGCAGGCGCACCTTGCCGCCGCCGCCCGGCGTGTCGATCACGAAGTAAGGCACCGCCATGCCGGAGGTGTGGCCCTGCAGGCCGCGGATGATCTCCAGCCCTTTTTCCACCGAGGTGCGGAAGTGGTCGGTGCCGACGGTCATGTCGGCCTGGTAGAGGTAATACGGTTTCACACGGACACGCAGGAGTTTCTTCACCAGTTCCGTCATCACCTCCACCGTGTCGTTGACGCCTTTCAGCAGGACGGTCTGCGCGCCGAGCGGCAGGCCCGCATCGGCCAGGCGGTTGCACGCCACTTCCACTTCCGGCGTGATTTCGTCCGGGTGATTGAAATGCAGGTTCGCGTAGAGGGGATGGTACTTTTTCAGAATCTCGCACAACTCCGGTGTGATGCGGTCGGGCAACGTACCCGGTACGCGTGTGCCGATGCGGATGATTTCCAGATGCGGTATTTCACGCAGGGCTTTTAAAATGCGCTCCAGCTCCTTGTCGGGAACCAGCAGGGGGTCGCCACCGGACATGATGACGTCGCGGATCTCCGGATGCTGGGCGATGTACTCGATGCCCTGGCGAAGCGTTTCGCGGGTGACGATGCCGGGAAACCCGATCTTGCGTTTGCGCGTGCAGAAGCGGCAGATGATCGGGCACTGGTTGTTGAGCATCAGCAGGACCCGGTCCGGGTAGCGGTGCACCAGCTCCGGCACGGGCATGTCCTTTTCCTCGTTCAAAGGATCGGAATCCAGCCCTTCTTCCGACCTCAGCAGATCGTCCAGCTCTTCCACCGTGGGCACCACCTGTTTCCAGAGCGGGTCGTGTTCGCTTTTCACCTGTTTCAGGAAATAGGAATTGATGCGGATGGGGAAGATTTCCGCCACCTTCTTCAATTTTTCCCGGTACTGTTCGTCGCCGGAGACGAAAGGCAGATCCTCCACCTTGACGACGCTGTCACTCAATTGCCTTTGCCAGGATTGCATGGCTACCTTTTCCGATTTCAGTTGGAGTTGTTGGAGTACGTGGATTTCAGGTATCGGATGATTTCGTACTCGTCATGCAGGATGACGTCGCCATCGACGAGAACGGGAACGAAGGTCTGGCCGGTCAGTTCCTTGACTTCCTGCCGCTGGTGGTGCGGCGCGGGGACCATGATGGTTTCGTAATCGAGGTCCAACTGCTCGAGTGCGGATTGCACCATGGTGCAGTAACCGCAACCGTAAACACTATAAAATTTAATCATTTTCACTTTTCTTCACTTTCCGGCGGCGCATGGTACCATGACCGCATCCACCATGCCATGAATTTTCTTTTTGTCCTGCGGACACAGGGTGGCGAGGATGCCGCCCAGAGGCGCTTCCTCCCCGGTCACAAAATAATACGGCGTCAACCGCACCCGGCATTCCATCGTTTCGACGGTCTGCGCCCCGTGGTTCCAGAAGGATTGGCGAAACCGCTTTCCCTTGTGAAACTCCTGAAGGATGTGCGGTTGCTCAGGAAACGCGTTCAATGCGGACTGCAACGACTCCTGCCACTGTTCGGCGGGGACATCATGCCCCACCACGACGCCGCGGCTCCCCCAGGCATCCGGACTGAACCCGGAAGGCTTGATGACCAGCTCCCGCTCCTTCTGGGTGAGGTCGTATAACACCTTCCAGTCATTGACCTTATCGCCCCTCACCGTGAGGCCGGGAATGACCCCGTGGGGTGGCAGGCTCCGTGAATCCAGAACCCAGGTACTTGGAATTAGATGGTTAAGCAGGTTAAAAGTTTCATCCCCCAGCGCTTTTTCCCACCACGTGGCCAGTGCCGGATGATGAAACAGGGCGAAACCCAGCTTTTCTTCCAGTTGCGGCTTGTAGGGCGGCGTCGCCTTCACCCTCCCCTTCTTCACCGCGTAAGCCACCAGTTCGGCCTTCGGGATGTTCTTCAGATCGAACAGCTCGAAGAAGCGGTAAATGACATCCAGCGCAACCTCGCGCTCCCCGTCCTGCACGTAGAGTCCTTCTTCCTTAAAGAGCAGGTCGCGCGGATGGACGACATAGACCGGCCGTCCCGCCTCTTTCAGCACGCGCCCCAGGTACTGCATCTCGTTCAGGTAATCCGCCGCCTCGTCGGATACCACAATGGCGGCAGTGCACCCGTCCACCCCGGTCACCGACTCCAGCATGCGGTAGAACAATTCCGGAATGCCACCCGCCTTCGCACCGACAATGTCTTCCCGGCTATACAACGACATCAATTGTGTGGTGACGCCAAAGCCGCCGGGCACGGAGTCGAGTTCGGTGACGGCAAAGCCGTCGTCGAGGACCATGACATCGGGGCGGATGATGCCGGGCAATTTTCCTTTGAAGCGGTTCATGCGGGCGAGATCGATCAGCTCCGAAGGCTTTCCGGCGTCCAGGTATTCGGCGATCCATCCGGGCATCTTGCCCTTGGCGCTGTCCAGGTACAGGCGGTTGAGTGCGGTGTAAAACCGGAGCAGGTGCCCGCCCAGATTTTCAAAGAAGGCGACATCCTTTGCCGGAAGATAAAACGGTTGAGGGGAGATGCGCCAGGTGTTGGCGGGGTCGTCCGATTTAGGGGAATACACTCCAGACGCCATCAGGGCGTTTTCAATATCGGTGCATAGGGCTGAAGGACCTGCGATCATGATCTCTTATATATGATAGATGAAAGATTGACCGATTGCGGCTATCATTTATAAAGATGCCCGGTTTGCCCGAAAGGTTCTAAATGGATACGGGAATGGGGCCATTTTGCCTGGATTCAACCTTTTCGCCCTCCAGGCCGCTTTTTATAGTCGTGAACCCTGTGTTACCCTTACCTTACTTCTATGAACTTTAAAGACTACGATCCCGGCCCATTTTACGACGAAATCTTCGAGACCCCGGGCCACGCCCGGCCGGGCGTGGAATCCCTGGTCGACCTCCTCCACAATCTGGAAAAAGGCGACCTCCAGCGACGCCAGCGGGCCGCAGAAACCATCCTGCTCAACCTCGGCATCACCTTCAACGTATACGGCGCCGAACAGGGTGTGGAAAAGATATTTCCGTTCGACATCATTCCCCGCACCATCAGCGCAAAGGATTGGGATTACATAGAGCGCGGCGTCAAGCAACGCATCTTCGCGCTCAACGAATTCATCAAGGATATTTATTCCGACCAGAAAATCCTGAAGGACGGGGTGGTGCCGAAGGAACTGATTCTTTCCTCGGAACCTTACCGCAAGGAATGCATCGGCCTGCATCCGCCGAAAGGCATCTGGGCACACATCACCGGCACCGACCTGGTGCGTGACCGCGACGGGCAGTTTTATGTTCTGGAAGACAACCTGCGCTGTCCTTCCGGCGTGTCGTACGTGCTCGGCAACCGGCAGGTGCTCAAGCAAACTTTTCCCGGCATCTTCAGCGCCATGCGCGTGCGCCCGGTGGACGCCTACCCGAACCTGCTGTTGCAGGTGATGGATCACCTCGTGCCCGAATCGGTGCGCGATCCTTGCCGCGTTATCCTCACGCCGGGCATCCACAACTCGGCCTACTTCGAACATTCGTTCCTGGCCCGGCAGATGGGCATCGAACTGGTGCAGGGAAGCGATCTCGTCGTCTCCGACGGTTTCGTGTACATGAAAACGACAAGGGGATTCCAGCGTGTGGATGCCATTTACCGCCGGATCGACGACGACTTTCTGGACCCGAAGGTGTTCCGCTCCGATTCCCTGCTCGGTTGCCCCGGCCTGATGGAGGTGTACATGAAAGGCCACGTGGCGTTGATCAACGCACCCGGCACGGGCGTGGCGGATGACAAGGCGGTGTACCGCTACGTTCCGAAGATCATCCGCTACTACATGAACGAAGACTGCATTCTGCCCAACGTGCCGACGTACCTGGCGGAAAACCCGAAGGAGCGCAGTCACATCATCGACAACTTGAAGGACATGGTGGTCAAGGAAACCAACGCCTCCGGCGGTTACGGCATGCTCATCGGGCCCGCATCCACCTACCGTGAACGCAAGCTGTTCGAGGACAAGATCAAGGCGAACCCGCGCAACTACATCGGCCAGCCGGTGATCCAGTTGTCACGCTCGCCGATCCTGGTAAAGAACCGTTATGAAGGCCGCCACGTGGACCTGCGTCCGTTCGTGCTTTACGGCAAGGACATCGAGGTCATTCCCGGCGGGTTGACCCGCGTGGCGCTCAAGAAAAACTCGCTGGTCGTCAACTCGTCGCAGGGCGGCGGCAGTAAAGACACCTGGGTGCTGTACGATTCGCAAAATGAATGAGGCTTCTATGGGCGCATTGTTTGTCGAAAACCTTGGAGTAAAACCATGCTGAGCCGCGTCGCCGATTCTCTATACTGGATGAGCACGTACCTCGAGCGCGCCGAGAACGTCGCGCGGTTCATCGACGTCAACCTTCAGATGATCCTTGACCTTCCGCTGTTGCTGGATCAGCACAACCACTGGAAGCCGCTGATCAACATCACCGGCGACGAGAAATATTTTTACGAAACCTACGGCGAGCCCACGCGCGAAAACGTGATGCGGTTTCATACCTTCGACCGAAATTATCCGAACTCGATCATCTCCTGCATCACCGCCGCCCGCGAAAACGCGCGCAGCATCCGCGAGGTCATTTCGTCCGAAATGTGGGAACAGATCAACCAGTTTTACCTGCTCGTGCGCATGGAGGAATCCAACGGCAACGCGCTGTCCAATCCTTTCGACTTCTTTTACGAAGTGATGACCGCAAGCCACCTTTTCAACGGCGTCATGGACTCGACCATGACGCACGGTGAGGCGTGGAATTTCGCGCACCTGGGGGGCATGCTGGAGCGCGCCGACAAAACATCGCGTATCCTCGACGTGAAATATTTCATCCTGCTTCCCAAGCTGGAGTATATTGGAACGCCCGTGGACGACACCCAGTGGGCGGTCCTGCTCAAATCAACCAGCGGCCTCGAAATGTACCGGAAACAGTACAAACACATTTCACCGGACAACGTCGTGGATTTTTTGATTCTTAACCGGGAATTCCCCCGCTCGATTCATTTCTGCCTCAACGAAGCTGAAGAGGCGCTGTCGAAGATCACCGGCTCGCCGCCCGGCACTTACCGCAATAACGCGGAACAAACGCTCGGCCGCCTTCGCTCCCGTATCAACTACACCACCGTCGCGGAAATTTTCTCCCACGGCCTGCACGAATACCTGGACGATTTCCAGGCAGACCTCATTCAAATCACACAGGAAATCGGCCGCACGTTTTTCTCGCTGGAACCCCCGCAATTCGAAAGAGGAGCGCGACAGGCATGACTTTCTGCATCGGGATCAAGGTCGCCGAGGGGCTGGTGGGCATCGCCGACTCACGCCTGACTTCCGGCACCGAACAGATCCGCGCACGCAAGCTGTCTATCCACCGCCCCGGCGGGAAACCCATGTTCGTCATGTCCTCCGGCCTGCGCTCGGCACGCGACAAGGTCATCACCTATTTCGACGAGGTGCTGGAGGAGGAACAGGAAAATTTCGACAAGCTGTACAAGGCGGTCAACCGGCTGGCCTCGCAGGTGCGAAAAGTGTCGGACGAAGACAAGAAGGCGCTGGAGGAAAGCAGCCTCACCTTCAATCTGCATGCCCTGGTGGGAGGCCAACTGGAACGGGACGCGGAGCCGAAACTTTACATGATCTACCCGCAAGCCAATTGGGTTGAAATCGGGCAGGGGACTCCCTATCATATCATCGGGAATTCGGCGTACGGCAAGCCCATCTGCGACCGGGCGCTGCGTTACGACACCGATCTCAAGATGGCGCTCAAAATCGGCGCGCTGGCGTTCGACGCCACCCGGCAGAGCGCCACGGACGTCGGCTTTCCTTTGGACGTGGTGGTTTACCAGGCGGAGACCAAAACCATGCTGGAGTACAGTTACAAGGAACGGGACCTTCGCCAGGTATCTCAATGGTGGAAGAACCAGATCCAACGCTCGCTCCAGGCCCTTCCCTCAGACTGGGTGGAAGCGCTGTTCAACAAACCTTCTTCGCCTTCCTGACTTTTCAGAGGTTTTCCTTATGCTGTTTCGTATCGAGCACGCCATTCGTTATATTTATTCCGACCGCGCGTACATCGAGCCGATGACCATCCGACTGCGTCCGCGTTCCGACTGCTGGCAGACTCTCCACAAACATTCCCTGGATATAGAACCCGCGCCCAAAGGCATGACGGAATCGGTGGACCTGGAAGGAAATTCCTCCGCCTCCATCTGGTCGACGGGCCTTCTGGACCGCCTGTCCCTTCGGGCCGTGTCCGAGGTGGAGACGACGCGGAAGAATCCGTTCGACTTCATCCTCACCGACACCCAGACGCTCAGTCTGCCTGTAAAATACGGAGCCGGTTACGGCAATGCGCTCGACCCCTACATCACGCGCGAGTATTCCAGCGATGACGTACACGAATTTGCAAACGCCCTGCTTAAGGAGTTCGGCACCAACACGACTTCCTTTCTCACCAGCCTCAACCAGTACCTCCATGAAAATTTTAACCGCGTCCTGCGCGAACAGGGTGAGCCGTTGCATCCGTCGGACCTGCTGAAAACGCGCGAAGGCGCCTGCCGGGATTTGACGGTGCTGTTCATGGACATCTGCCGGGTGCTGGGGCTGGCGACTCGTTACACCAGCGGGTACTTTTTCGGCGAGGACGACGGATTCGACCAGCACGAATTGCATGCCTGGGCGGAGGTCTATTTGCCCGGCGGCGGCTGGCGCGGATACGATCCGACGCACGGCCTCGCGGTGGCGGACCGGCATGTGGCGCTGGCTTCCGCCTGCAAGCCCTCCCTCACCGCTCCCACCTCCGGCATGTACCGCGGTACCGGCGTCACTTCCTCTCTCGAATACAACATCCAGATCTCGCGGATCGATGCTCTGGAAACCCACAACGCGGACCTGATGGAAGACTGAAGGCAATTCATGACCGATTCCCATTCCGGCGACACGGCGCCCAAACGCATTTCTCTGTTCCCTCTTCCGACTTCGGTGTTCTATCCAAAAACGTACCTGCCACTCCACATCTTTGAGCCCCGGTACCGCAAAATGGTCCAGAACTCCATCGACAACGACCAGTGGATCGGCATGGTGCTGCTGGAACCTGGATATGAAGAAGAGTATTTTGCCCGGCCGGCCATCAAGCAGATCGGGTGCATGGGCAACCTCGAAAAATGGTTTCAGTACGACGACGGCCGTTACGACATCGTGCTCAATGGCCGCTCTCGTTTCCGAATCGTGAGCGAGGTGGGAGACTCTCTGTACCGAGAGGCCGAAGTGGAGCCGCTGGCCTGCACCAACGATTTTCTCCTCGATAAAGCACCCCCGCAACTGGACGAACTCACCACCCTATACCGGAAATTCATCGAACACCTGCCACGCAAGAACGCACACAAGGTGGAACTGGATCTCACCAACTGCGAAACGTTGGGCGAGGCGGTGGACCGCGTTGCTTACATGTTCGATTCCGCCCTCGACCAGAAGCAGGCCTTCCTCGAAGAACTGGACGTGCTCAAACGTCTCGACCTGATCAAAACCCAGATCAACCTGAAGCTGGAAATCGTGCAACGCTCGCGAAGCTTCTCCAAAGTCAACTGGGACGTCCGCATGAACTGACTCACACGGGGCGGGAACAAGCGGTCCTGGCGTGGCCCGGAGCAAGCATTCAGCGATTTTCTTTTTGCCCCCTTCCTTTCTGGTTGCGGTTCCTTCTTTTGTTTGCCGTGATACAATTCCCTTCGGCGGGTGATGCTGTGGAAACTTTTCCTTCAGCGCACCCGCATGAAGAGGGATGTTGAAATGCGCGACACCCAGAGACAACGGCTGGTATTGATACTGATCATGACAGGCGCCGCCTTTGTCGTGGTGTTTCTGGCCATCTTTCTGTTGTACCGCACTGCATTTGAGGAAGAAAAAGCCCGCCTCATCGAAACCGCGCAAAGCCAGGCACGATTGATGGAAGCGGTGGCGCGGTTCGACAGCGTGTACAGCCACAACTATCCCGAAGGCACCGAGGCGGCAACGCTCAGCCAATTCATTGAAGCCCACAAACAGTTCAAGGGATTTGGCGACACCGGCGAGTTTATCCTGGCCAAGCGCGTGAGTGACCAGATCAAGTTCCTGCTCAGCCACCGCCATTCCAGCCTGATGATCCCGGACTCGATTCCCTTTGATTCGCCGCTGGGCGAACCCATCCGCCGTGCGCTGAAAGGGCAGGCAGGATTCATGGTCGGCCCCGACTACCGCAACGTCACCACCCTCGCAGCCTACGAACCCATCGAACATTTGCACCTGGCGCTGGTGGCGAAAATCGACCTTGCGGAGATTCGCGAACCTTTTTACAAAACCGGACTGCTGGCAGTGACCGTGGGCGCGGGCGTCATCGGGGCCAGCATCGTGCTGTTCTGGCGGCTCAGCAATCCGATGGTGGAGGAAATCACCCACTCGCGTGGACAGTTGAGGCAACTGACCCACCGCCTGCAGGCCATACGGGAAGAGGAACAGACCCGCATCGCCCGCGCAGTGCACGACGAACTGGGACAAACCCTGACCGCCCTAAAAATGGAAATCACCTGCCTGCAGGACGAACTTGATCCGGACAACCCCGAACACAAGCAATCCTCCGACACCATGACGCGGCTGATCGACCAGACCATCGCCGCGGTCCAGCGTATCAGTACCGAACTGCGGCCACGTCTTCTCGATGTATTCGGTCTGCCGGAAGCCATGAAATGGCAGACCCAGGAAATACAAAAACGGACGAACATCGAATTTGACTTGCAAGGCATAGACCAACACGTCAAGCTGGATGCGGAACGGAGCACTGCCCTGTTCCGTATTTTTCAGGAAACACTGACCAACATCGTGCGCCATGCTCAGGCCAGCCGGGTGTCGGTCAGCCTGAAACAGGAAAACCGTCACATAGTGATGGAAGTGCAGGACAACGGCATCGGCATCCGCAAACACCAGATCCACCGGCCGCAGTCTTTGGGACTTCTGGGAATCCGTGAACGCGCTCTGGTGTGGCAGGGCAAGGTCCGTTTTCACGGAGCGCCTGGAAAAGGAACCACTGTCACAGTCAAACTTCCGGCAAACAGCAAATGACCCGTCAACAGAATTCAAAAATTTCCGTCATCGTCGCCGACGATCATGAAATCGTGCGGCACGGCATCGAAAAAGTCATCTCCAAAACTCCTGATATCGAAATCATCGGCCAGGCTTCCACCGGGCAGGAGGTGATCGACCTGGTCAAACAGCTCGGGCCCGATGTGGTTTTGATGGACATCGAGATGCCGGAGAAAACCGGATGGGATGTGATGGTGGAACTCAAAGCGCTGGCACCCAAACTGCCGATCCTCATCCTGAGCATTTTCCCGGAGGAGCATTACGGAATGCGTTTCATCCGCGCGGGGGCCTCCGGGTACCTCAATAAAGGAAGCGCACCGGCACAAATGGTGGAAGCGATCCGGAAAGTGAATTCAGGGAAAAAGTACGTGAGTCCGGAACTGGCCGAAAAAATGATTCAGGAAATGGGGCAGCACGTGGAAGAACAACCCCACCAGCGCCTTTCCGACCGCGAATTCCAGATTTTCTGCATGATTGCGGCCGGAAAAAAACTCAAGGAAATCGCGGACGAGCTGTCGGTCGGCATCACCACCGTCAGCACACACCGCCACCGCATCCTCGAAAAAATGGAAATGAAATCGAACGCCGAACTCATTCACTACGCCATCAAGAACAACCTCATATAAGTCCTTCCCCTTAATTTACAATAATTTATATACACCCTCCGACCCTGTGTCATAGTTCTACGACACAGGGTCGCAAGACCGCAAACCTCAAAATCCTTATCAGAACGATACCCACTTAAGTCTGATCATTTTATCTTGTGTACAACAGAGTTGGCGTACGTTTGAAAAAATAAAAAATCACAATCAGAAGCAGAAAATTATTTTCTCTTCTCAGGAGGGGAAATCCCATGAATGGAAAAATAAAAACATTTTAATGACTGTTGCCCTGCTTGGCTTTTTGGCAGGACCGGCCGCCGCTTCCGAAGTGTCTGTGCAGTTCACCGCAATGAGCAACCACAGCAACTCGGGTCAGATTGAAGGCAAGGTGGTCAGTTGTTCAGGTAAATTCAACCCTCAAGGGACGATTGTTCATATTCCTGGTGTATCGGTATCTACAAAACTCCCCCACAACGGTACATTCACGCTGTTATTCGTCCCTGAGGGTACACATAACCTCGTCTTCGAGCGCAATGGACGAACCTTTCGCTCGTTGAATGCCGTCGAAGTTCGGCCGTCGCAGAAAACCCTGCTGGGCAGCGTTGAAATCTGTCCGGACCTGGATGGCGACGGATATGCCGTCACTGCAGATTTCAATGACAGGAACGCCAGCTCCTATCCGGGGGCGCGTGAAATCTGTGACCGTATTGACAATGACGGAGACGGGGAAATTGATGAAGGTTGTTCCTACCGGAAGTGCCCGAAGGGCGGCAAATTCTGCATCAGCAACTGGAACAACAGCAACCCTGAATTCCGTGGTACTGTGAAAACCCAGAGCTGGACTTCGGAATCTCCGGAAGTCACTTTATTCCACACAGGCCGAATCAAGACCGATTCTCAAGTTCCATAGGCCTGTGGCGCCCGTGGCCTCTCCCCCTTCGAGGCCACGGGCCCTCCCTTTTCTGTTTCAATTATTCTTCACCCTCCCCCATTGATAAATCTCCTTTAGGATTCATCTCTCTCCCCCTCTTCTCCATCCACAACTTTGTGGAATGGAATCGGGCGAAGGGCAAACTCCCGCAACAAAAAACCACTTCATACGTTTGCATTAAAAACCAAAGGCGGGGTAATTTTTTTAGAACCAGTGGGGGTCAGCCTTCTCTGGGTTGCAGTTCCCCGGTGACAGGGTCCACCTGGAAAGCGTTGCGGATCCAATCCGGATGCCGCTCCGTCTGCACGTCCACGGTATCGTGTCCCTTGCTGTAGCGCACAAACACGCCATCCGGAATAGGACCGATATTGGGTTGGTAGGCGAGTTGCATAGGCACCGTTGCAATTTCCTGGAGACCTTGCTCATTACTCCATTTGTAGTATTGAATGGGTGAGTTCTCTTTGGCGCTCGCGGTGGGATCGAAAACCCCGAAATACAGAACATCTTCCTCCCAACCAAGAATCAGGGGCGCGATGTTGGAGTACTTCCTGGGATCAAAGGAAACTGTGATCTTGGTCAGATCGTCCGAATGGTGTGCATCGACCAGGTAAATGCGGGCTTCCTGTTTCAGTACTTTGGGAACTCCGGGATTGGGAAAACCGATCAGTCCATTCGGCCATTGCCACTTCAGGTATTTGACCGCCACCGCCATGAGGTGGGTGCCGGGTTTGGCACGCACGTTCTCGATATCCGCATACACTTCCGGTTCCCGGTAGGTGCACGCCAGGGTGGAGCATAAAAGCAATAGAAGGAAAATGTTTCGAACGCGGGCTACCCAAAAAAAGGGTATTACCCCGCAACCCCCTGCCCCTTGCGGCCTATCCCGACTCAGAGGTTTTGAAACGTATAATTTTCCAGACATGCAAACCCACCCAATAAGCGTTTCCCAAGTACAGTACAAGATGAAGGAATAGAGACAGTTGGTCAATCAGCGAAAATCCGATTAGAGCCATGGTATTTGTACATATACACATAGGCCCCATTCCTACTAGAAAATAGGCGTCGCCGTACCACCGTTCATCCCCTTTCTGACTGTCGGGAACACGGGCGAATTTGCGGCTGGTTCGATCGAGTGTTTTAATCAATGCATCCTGCCACCCGTAAGCGGCATTGTGAAAACGTTGCAGGCCGTATATCAACACGCCGCCTTCTTCCATTTCATACTTGCGGCGTTCTTCTTCCGTGATGGATTCGTCAGTGCGGTTCTTTTCGTAGCTGCCGACGAGGTCGGTGTAGCTCACGTAGTAGTAAACCCAGTAACTGCAGTGGAGCAGCGCGCTGATGAGCGCAAGCAGGCCCAGCGTCCAGATCCAGCCGGGATGCTCTGCCTCGCGCGCCACCTGCCAGCTGACGCCCGCATACACCAGCACCGTCACCACGAAATCGGAAAACGAGTCGAGAAAGCGCCCCAGCCGCGACTCCTCCCCGCGCAGGCGCGCCAGGTTTCCGTCAACGTTGTCGCAGAACAACTTCCCATACAGAAACAGCGCGCCCCAGATCAGCGCATACTCGCTTTCGGAAAAATAAAAAGCGGCGGAGATCAAACCGCAAACCAGGGCCAGGATCGTGATGTGGTTGGCGGTGACAGGCAGGGGATACAGCGCTTTCACAGCCCAGCGGTTGGGGAAATACCAGAGTTCGTTGATGTCGAAGAATCCGCACCCCGGCGGCAGTTTCTCCATCCTGCTCCAGTCCGGGCCGGCCTCCTGCATGGGAACCCTCAACAGATGCCGCAGATTTTGCAGGTCGCGGTGTCGCACACGGGCGTGTGCTTGGCGCGCAGGCCGCGCTGGTAATCCTGCCATAGAAACTTGGGAAAGTAACCGTGGTCCACGATGTCCCACGGCAGAAAGTCATCCCGCTGGTACTGGCGGTAGGTGAACCGGTCCGGGTGCGGCACGGCGCCCTGCAACGCGCGCTTCTCGTCGCGGCCGTTCTTCAGAAACGCCTCGAAGAAACTCAACGCCCGCCGGTCGCCGCGCGACAGGTAGGTTTGCAGGTACGCCTCATTGGGCGAACCGAAACTGAGGTGCAGGTTGGGCAAAGGCCCCAACGCCTTCCGCAGTTTCTGGAATTTCTTTTTGAGCGAGGACACGGCCTCCATCGGATGCCACTGGAACGGCGTGCCCGGCTTCGGCACCAGGGGACTCACACCGATGGTCACGGTGCCGATGTTGCCGCGCCGACTGCATTCCTCGACATACACCTTCTGCACATTCTTCACGAGTTCAATGAACCGGTCGATGTCTTCGTCTTCTTCCGCGGGCAGGCCGATGATGGAATAAATCTTGAGATGCAGGACGCCTTTTTTCGTGAGGAAACGGCATTTGTCGATGACAAAATCGTCGGACGCGGACTTGTTGATGACGTCGCGCATGCGCTCGGACGGCGCATCCACCGCCACCGTCACCGTTTTCTGTCCGCTCTGCAAAATCAGGTCCACCAGCTCGTCGGTGAGCGTCTCCATGCGGAGCGACGAAAACGACAGCATTTTGCCCTCGGCCACGATGCGCCGCGCCAGGGACAGCAGTTGCGGGTGATCCGTCACCGACGGCCCGACAAGGCCGATGGTCGAGGCGTTCTGGTTCTGCGCCGCCAAAGCGCGTTCCAAAGACTCGTAAGTCTGGTCGAGATCCGGCTCGCGCGGCGGGCGGTAGATGAACCCCGCCGTGCAGAAGCGGCACGCCCAGATGCACCCACGCGTCACTTCCATCAACGCCATGTCGCGGAAGGCCGTGGTCTCGCCGTGCAACTCCGAATGCGTGCAGAGCGCGGCATCGCCTTCGGCAACCCAGTGACGGGGAATGCGTTCAGGCACACCGGCTTCCGGTGTGAGCGCCGTCTGCACGTCATCGGTGTATTCCGGCGTGTAAAACTGCGGTATGTAAATACCCGGCAGGCGCGCGGCTTCTTCCAACAGTTCGCGCGGATCGCGCCAGTCGGTCTGCGTGTACAGATCGAAGAACGGCTCGATCATGCCCTCGGCTTCGCCGATGAAGCCGACATCGAAAATGTCCGCCAGCGGTTCCGGGTTGATGAACAACGCCGACCCCCCCGCAACGATGAGGGGATACTTCGAGCCGCGCTCACGGCGGTCGAGCGGGATGCCGAAGTAATCGAGGATCGCCACGGCGTTCAGGTAATCCGGCTCGAACGAAATCGAAAACGCGATCAGGTCGAAGTCCATGGGCATGCGTCCGGCGTCGTGCGAACGCGTGGCTTCCGGTTTCAACGCCTGCGTCATCGGCGTCCAGTCGTCGGGCAGGCTGTAGCGGTCGCACACCACGCCATTCAGACGGTTCAGGAGACCGTACACGCGCTGAAAACCCAGGTTCGCCAGCGCCACGTCGGTCGTGCTGGGGTAGATGAGCAGGACGCTCACCGGACGCACCACCGGGCCGGACGCAATCGCCTGTTTCGCTATTTCCGTATCGGGCATATAATCCTCGTATAGATAACCATTCATCATACTGCAAAATGCGCCGATGAACCAGAATCAGGATTGGATGAAAAGCCGCCAGTCGCCCCGCTCGGATGAAGCGGGCGAGCGCATGCGCGCCTACCTGGAGAAAATCGCCACCGGACCGCGCATGTCGAAGGACCTGACCGAAGAAGAAGCGGAAGACGGATTGGGCCTTGTACTCGACCACGCGGTGTCGGAAGCACGGGCGGCGGTATTCCTCATCGCCTCGCGCATGAAGATCGAGTCCCTGTCCGAGACCCGCGGATTCTACCGCGCGCTCGACAAGACCACGCTCAAGCGGGAAGTGAAACTGGACCGGCTTCTGCAGATCGCCGATGCGTTCGACGGATTCGTCCGCGCGCCGCAGTTCGGGTTTTACATCCCGCCGGTGCTGGCGCAGATGGGCCTGCCCGCGTTCGGTCTCTCCGCACTTCCCACTGCACCGAAGCACGGCGTCACCTATGAGGATTTACTGATCCACCACTACGGCGCACGCCAGAACACGACGCTGGAAGAACGCGCCCGGCTCATTGAAGAATTCGGCTTCGGTTATCTCGGCACGGAGCAATGCCACCCGAAACTCGAAGGGCTCCGTCAATTGCGCGAAGAAGTGGTGAAGCGCACCACGCTGGCGACCCTGGAAAAAATGCTCATGCCCTTGAAGGCACAGCACACGTTCCTCGCCTCCAATTACTTTCATCCGGGGTACGAGACGGCGATGATCGAGGTGGCGAAGATTTCCGGATTCGACCGCGTGCTCATCGGCAACGGCATGGAAGGGAGCACGCTGTACGGCGTGCACAAACAGGCGAAGGTGTTCATGCAGATGGGCGTGGATTCTCTCGCCGAGATGAAACTGGATTACGAATCGCTGTACGACGCCGGAACCGTGCAGTCGATCAAATACTCGTTCACCGCACTCAAAGACCAACCCGCGACCAAAGCCGAAATCGCGAAGCTCGGCGAACAGGCGTTGAAGGATGGAACCGGCCCCGCCGCGCCATTGATCGCGCACCACGCCGCGACCCTGCCCCACCTCTCCGGCCACAGCCGCAACGTCGCCGACGCACACCATCAAGCCATCGAAATTTTAAAATCGGGTAAAGCGCTGGACGCATTGAAACGCTACTTGGAAAAGATCGGCTGACGATTCGTTCCTATTCCTCATCGTCGTCATCGTCATCCTTGTCATCGTCATCTTCGTCGTCATCCAACAGCGGCTCCAGGTACTTCCACACGGTGATGGTGATTTTGGCGTAGCCTTTCTCCAGGGGGTGCAGGCCGTCGGCCTGGGTGAGTTCCTGCACGCCGGCCACGCCTTCCAGAAAAAACGGAATCAGCGGCACGTCGTATTTCTCCGCCACGTCGTGAAACACCTGCTCGAACGACTCTGTGTACTCACGTCCAAGGTTGGGCGTGATCTTCATCCCCGCCAGCAGGACCTTCGCGCCATGTTTCTGGCAGGCCTCTATAATATAGGAAAGGTTTTTTTGCATCTCGTCCACAGGCAGACCGCGCAGGCCGTCGTTCGCGCCCAGCTCGATGATCACGATCTGGGGATCGTGGCGCAGGAGCCAGTCGATGCGCGACGCGCCGCCCGCCGTGGTGTCGCCACTGACCCCGGCGTTGATCACCCTGTGCGGGTAGCCCTTGGCTTTCAGAACCCGTTGCAGGCGCGAGGGATAGCTCTTTTCCGGCGGCACCTGGTAGCCAAAGGTGAGGCTGTCCCCAAATGCGAGAATAACGGGTTTATCTGACAAGGGACCAGCTCCTGTGAGGGTGAAAAACCAGAGGGCCGCGCAAAAAAATTTTGTAAATGCGCGCCCGACTTTGTAACAATGAATCATACGCCAATTCCAAGCAGACCCGCGGTAACTGATGATCGAAATCCAAAACCTCACGAAATCCCTTTATGGCGGCGGACACCGGGTGGACATCCTGACGGGCATCGACCTGACGGTGCCGGACGGGCAATTCGTCGCCATCACCGGGCCTTCCGGAAGCGGCAAGACGACTCTCCTGAGCCTCATCGCGGGGCTCGACAGCCCGACTAGCGGGTCCATCATCGTGGACGGGAAGGATATCACGAAACTGAACGAAGATGAACTGGCCGTTCTGCGCGGCGAACGCTTCGGTTTCGTTTTTCAAAACTTCCACCTGATCCCCACGCTCACGGCCGTGGAGAACGTTTTGCTGTCCGCCGAGCTCAACGGCGCGTCCGGCGCGCACAAGAAATCGAAAGACATTCTGGGCGTGGTTGGCCTGGGTGAACGCCTGCACCATTACCCGTCGCAGTTGTCCGGTGGTGAACAGCAGCGCCTGTCGCTGGCGCGCGCCTTCGTCAACGAGCCGGACATCGTGCTCGCCGACGAACCCACGGGCAACCTCGACTCCAAAAACAGCGACAGGATCATGGACCTGATCACGGAGCTCCACCGCGTGAAACGCGCCACCATCATACTCGTCACGCACGAAGCGCACATCGCGGCGCGCACCCAGCGCACGCTCACCATGGGCGACGGCAACATCGTCGACGACGTACTCAATTCCAACTGGAAACAGTCATGAAATCGCCGCAGTTGTCGTTTTCGCAGTTGTTGCGGCTGGCGCTGGCGGAGAGCCGCGGCGCGGGCAAACGCTTCGTCTTCTTCGTCATCTGCCTCGCCATCGGCGTCGGCGCCATCATGACGATCAAGAGTTTTTCCAACATCCTCGAACAGGCCATCCAGCGCGAATCGAAAGCCCTGCTCGCCGCCGACATCGAGATCAAAAGCAGTTGGCCGCAGAGCCCCGAAGACCGCGCCTATCAAAAGGAAGCTTTGCCTCCGGGCACCGAATTTCTATTCATTAAGGAACTGCACGCCATGACGCGGTTTCCCGATCCCAAGCGTGCGGGCCACCAGGCGAACCTGCTGGTCGAGTTGAAATCGGTTCCGGCCACTCCGCCGTTCTACCCGTTCTACGGCACGCTCGTCACCAATCCGTCTGGGCCGCTCTCGGAATTGCTCGCCGACCACGGCGCGCTGGTCGAGCCGAATTTCCTGGTGAAATCCAATCTCAAGGTCGGGGACCGGTTCCAACTGGGCGAAGTGACGGCCCGCATTACAGCGGTGATCGAGGGCGAACCCGATCGCATCTCCCGCGCCTTCAGCATCGGTCCGCGTGTCATGGTATCGAACACAACGCTGGAGCAGGCGAAGCTCATCGCGCCGGGAAGCCGCGTGAAGAACAAGACCCTCGTTCATTTGCCTGAAAGTTTCCCACTGGAAAAAGGCGTCGCCCTGCTGGAGCGCGGACTCCAGGACAAGGCCGCGTCCATCCGCACCTACAAGGACATGGAGTCGTCGCTGACCGGCGCCATCGACCGCATGAGCAAGTACCTTGGCTCCGTCGGTGTCATCGCGCTCCTCATGGGCGGCATCGGCGTGGCCATGATCATCCGCACCTTCATGGCGCAGAAGATGGACACCATCGCCATCCTCAACTGCCTTGGCGCGACCTCGCGCACGGTGCTTTACGTGTACCTCATCCAGGCGCTGCTGCTGGGCCTGACGGGAAGCCTGACCGGCGTCGGAATCGGCTACGCGTTGCAATACAGCCTGCCGGAGAAAATGTCCGATCTGCTGAACCTGCAGGTGAACCCCGGCTTTCACTGGGAGCCCGCAGTGCAGTCGCTTCTGCTGGGTTTACTGACAACCATGCTGTTCACCGTGTGGCCGCTCATCCGCGCGGTGCGGACGCGTCCTCTGCGCCTGTTCCGCCACATTGCCGAGGAGGAAGAACTTTCGCGCGGCTCGCGCCGGCAACGCTGGACCATGGGAATCCTGTTTTCGCTGGGGCTGGTGGCGATCGTATTCTGGCAGGCGGAATCCATCAAGCGCGGCCTCGTGTTCCTTTCGATCCTCGCTGTCTCTACGCTTCTGCTCGCAGGTGTGGCGATTTTGTTTCTTAAAGCGATCCGGAAAATGCCGCCATCGCCGCTCATGACGCGGCGTTACGGTCTGGCCAACCTGTACCGGCCGAACAACCAGGCGGTGTCGATCATCACCGCGCTAGGCATGGGCATCATGCTGGTGCTGTCCATCCATCTCATCCAGATGGACATGATCGCCATGCTCAACAAGAACACCGAGAACAAGCCACCGAACTATTTCTTCATCGACATCCAGAAAAACCAGGTGGATGTGTACAAACGGATCATCGATTCCTTCGGTGCGGAGGCCAGACAGGAAACGACCCCGCTCGTGCGTTCGCGCCTGTTCAGCATCGATGGAAACCGCTCCGATCAGTGGGATTACAAAAACCGCCACGCGGAGGAATGGTTCATCAACCGCGAGTTCGTACTGACCTACCGCGTGGATGCACCACCCGACGGAAACGAGGTGATCAAGGGCGAGTGGTGGACTCCGGAGGAGGGGAAGCAGGCGCTGGTGTCGCTGGAGGAAGACGCGGCCCGGCGGCTGGATGCCCACATCGGCTCCGAGCTGGTGATGGACATCCAGGGGATTCACGTTTCCGCCACGGTGCACAACATCCGCCGCGTGGACTGGCGCAACATGCGCACCAATTTCTACATGGTGTTTTCTCCGGGGGCGCTGGAAGGCGCTCCGGTGACATTTGTCAGCACGGTGTACGTTCCGCGTAGAATGGAATTGCAACTGCAACAGGCCGTGGTCGACGCTCTGCCAAACGTCACCGCACTGGGCACGCGCGACATCGTGGAGAGCATCGAAAACGTGGTCAACAAACTGCTGACGCTGGTGGACTTCATGTCCGCATTCGCCATCGCCTCCGGCCTGTTCATCCTGTCCGGCGCGGTCGCCTCCACCAAGTTCCGCCGCCTGAAAGAAGCCGCCATTTTAAAAACGCTGGGCGCGAGGCGGCGCATGGTGGCGGCGATCCTGGGTTACGAATACGGCACGCTGGGTGTGGTCGCGGCGGCGGTGGGGGTTCTCCTGTCCATCGGCACGTCGTGGGCGGTGATGGAATACATCGTCAAATCCGACTGGCACTTCCGGATGGGGCCGCTGGGATGGTCGTTCCTTGCGGCGTTCATGCTGACCACCATCACGGGCATCCTGAGCAGTGTCGATGTGCTCCGCAACAAGCCCATCCACACGTTGAGACGCGTCGACGGCTAGAAACTCACGGCAACTCCACGTAAACCTCGTCGCCTTCCACCGACACCTCGAACGTATTCACTTCCCCGCTCACGTTGTTCAGGCATTCGCCGGTAGTGATATCGAACTGCCACCCGTGGCTGGGGCAGATGACGGTTTTGCCGTCCAGCCTGCCGTATCCCAGCGACCCGCCCCGGTGGGGACAGAAATCCGCGGTCGCCCAGAATTTGCCATCCACATGATAAACGGCGATGTCCTGTCCGTTCACTTCGTATTTGTTGCCCTGGCCCTCAGCCAGGTCGCTGGTTTTGCAGACTTTATATTTGGCCATGGCGTACGTTCATCCCGTAAAAATGGGTTTGGCAATAGAATTTCCATTTGCATTCCTTCCGTATGATATACAATCCGGGAGGATGA
Source organism: Nitrospina gracilis 3/211 (assembly GCF_000341545.2). Classification (NCBI taxonomy): domain Bacteria; kingdom Pseudomonadati; phylum Nitrospinota; class Nitrospinia; order Nitrospinales; family Nitrospinaceae; genus Nitrospina; species Nitrospina gracilis. The sequence goes on along the minus strand of NZ_HG422173.1, from coordinate 1,244,692 downwards.
ATTGAAGAGGGTGTTGCATGGAACCTGTAAAATCAATAGGGCTGAAGCGGATGGATTTCTTTAAAAGCCGGGTAGGGCCTCTTGCCGCCGTGCTGTTTGCTGGAGCCCTGGGTCTGGTTTCGGCCGACGCCGCCGATCCCAGTCATTACATTCAGGACAAACCCTTCGAAGCACCCCCCTACGTGCCTCCCCCTCCCCCGCCACCCCAAACCCATTTCTCCGACAACGGTGACGGGACCCTCACGGACGCCAATGGGTTGATGTGGACGCAAAAGGACAGCTACGCCGATCTCGGCCACTGCGTCAACTGGCAGGATGCCTTCAAATACGTGCAAAGTCTCAAGACGGGCGGCCACGCCGACTGGCGCATGCCCACCATCCAGGAGCTGGCCACCATCTACGACGACACCAAGGAAAACGTGCTGGCGTGGGACAAGGATCCGGAAAACCCGCTGCGCCTGGACAAAAAGTTCGCACCGGGCGCGGCGTACTGGTACTGGTCCAGCGAAATGGAAGAGACGAAACTGACCGATTGTTGCGCCCGCTCCATGTACTTCCCACGCGGCCTGGTCAACGTACGCCGATTGTCCTTCTGCCAGAACGGGGGCGTGCGCGCGGTTCGGAACGCAGACTAGGTTTTCTCCACCGCGCGTCCGGCATC
>NZ_HG422173.1:1237994-1243931 GCF_000341545.2 Nitrospina gracilis 3/211 | reverse complement strand
ATCGTGCTTTCCACGCTCACTTTGCCACCGTGCGCCTGCGCGATGTGCTTGACGATCGCAAGCCCGAGTCCGGTCCCCCCATCTGTCTGCTTCGGGCCTTGTCCACACGGTAAAACCGCTCGAACAGGCGCGGCAGGTGTTCACGCTCGATACCCCGTCCCTGGTCCTTGACCGACACCACCACCTGCCGGTGCGCCGTGACCGCCGCCACTCGGATCGCCGTGTCGTCCCCACTGTACTTGATGGCGTTGTCCACCAGGTTCACCACCGCCTGTTCCATGAGCGGCGGATTGAGTGCCACCTGGAGCGCCGGGTCGCAATCGATTTCGATGCCGATGTTTTTCCCCAGCGCCCGCGCGTTGCACTGCTGAACCGCTGTTTCCAATAATGCGCGCAGTTCTGTTTTCTGAATGACAATACCTTCCTTCTCCGAATCCTGCTCGATGCGCGACAGGCTGAGCAGGTCGTTAATGATGGCGTTCAGGCGGTCGGCCTGCTTGGCGACGATCTGTAAAAACCGTTCGGCATTTTCCGGTTCGTTGAGCGCGCCGCTGAGCAGGGTTTCAACGAAGCCCTTGATCGAGGTGATCGGCGTGCGCAGTTCGTGCGACACGTTGGCGACGAAATCGCGCCGCACGTTTTCCAGCCGGCGCAGACGCGTGACGTCGTTGAGCACAATCACCGCGCCGATGGTGGTGTCGCCCGCGTCCTTGAGGACGGTGCCCACCGCCTGCAGGTAGTGTTCTTCATCGGGCCGGTCAAGGACGAGATCGCTTTCCACCGGCTCCCGGCTTTTGAGCGCTTCTCGTATGAACTGCTGGATCTGCGAATGACGGAACACCTCGGGCACGCTCCGCCCCTGCGCCTCTTCCACTCGCACTTCGAGAAACCGCGCCGCCGACTGGTTGATGCTGATGATGGCCTCGTCGCTGTCCACGGCGATGACTCCTTCCACCATGCTGGCGAGAATGGCTTCCTGCTCGTTGCGCTGGGCGGTGATGGTGCGAATGCGGTCGTCCAACTGCGCCGCCATGGTGTTCAGCGCGTCGGCGAGGTTGTCGATGTCCTCGGGTCCTTCCACGTGTATGCGCGAACGCAGGTCCCCCTTGGCGAACCGCTCGGCGTGCTCCTTCATCGCGAGCAAAGGACGGCTGATGCGCCGCGACACGAACAGGCTGATGGGCGTGGCGATGAGCGCGATGACGAGCCCGGCCAGCGCAATCTTGTAGGTGATGCCCTCCAGCGTTTCGTGAATCAGCGTGAGCGGCAGGGCCGTGCGCACCACGCCGGTGACCTGTCCGCTATGACGATACGGCACGGCGACGTACATCAAATCTTCTTTCAGCGTGTGGCTGTAGCGTTGCGATGACCCGTGCCCGCCCTTGAGCGCCTGGCCCACTTCCGGCCGCGTCGCATGATTGTCCATCTGCAACGGGTCGCGGTGCGAATCGGCGATCACTTTGCCTTTCTTCGTGATGAGCGTCACCCGCATGCCGCCCGCACGGCTGAGTTCGTCCGCCAGCTGGCGCAGGCGGCGATGCTGGCCGGACTGGAACAGGTCCTGCGTCTGCGTGCGCACCAGGTTGGCGCGCGCCTCCAGGTCCTTAAACGTGCGTTCGTATAAAAAGTCGTGGAGGGAGCTTAAGGAGTACCAGCCGATGGCGCCGAGCGCGATGAATGTAATAAGGAGGTAGGAGAGGTAGATCTGGTGATGGAGGGTTTTGTTGATCATGCGTCGTCTTGAAAACGGTATCCCACTCCGCGCACCGTCTCGATGTAGTCGGCGCAGTCGCCCAGCTTCTTGCGCAGGCCGACGATCTGGAAATCGACCGAGCGGTCGGTGACGGCGTGGTCCTCGCCGCGGATGGCATCGACCAGTTGCCCGCGCGTGAACACCCAGCCGGGGCGCGACGCCATGATTTCCAGGATGCGGAACTCGGTGAACGTGAGGTCGAGTTTTTTGCCCTTCACCTTCGCCTCGTGACGGCCGGGGTGGATGGTGAGGTCCTTCACCGTGAGGACGCCGTTGCTGTCCACAGCGGGTTTCGCGGCCTCTCCCCGGCGGCGCAGGACGGCGCGCACGCGGCTCAGGAAAATTTTCGGGCTGAAGGGTTTGGTGACGTAGTCGTCCGCGCCCATTTCCAATCCCATCACCACGTCGCTTTCCTCGCCCCTGGCTGTGACCATGATGATGGGGATGGCGCGCAGGTCGGCGTCGTTTTTCATGGAGCGGCAGACGTTGAGGCCGTCGATGCCGGGGAGCATGAGGTCGAGCACCACGAGGTCCGGCGCTTCCTTCTCCACCTGCTTGAGCGCCTTCTCGCCCGTGTCCACGCAGGTGACCTGAAACGCCTCGCGCGCGAGGTTGTAACGGATCAGTTCCTGAATGTCCTCCTCGTCCTCCACCACCAGGATTTTTTCTGCAGTCATGCGACCCTCCAAAAATGGTTCAATATCGTACCATTAAACGGCCGCCGTGTTGGAATCCGGTTAGCGTTTTGTTTGGATGTGTGGAGGGAGGGGGTAATGGGCGGCAAGGACAGGCACCCAAATCAGGGAACAGGCCGGAAGACCGGAAAATTTGCATTTCCCGCAAACCCCCTTACCATAGAAATTATGAAAATTATCAATCAGTACAGCAGGCGGCTTCCATTCAATATTGAAAAACTAACCAGAAAGCTGCTTAAAGCAGTCCCCAATGAGCATTTAGTAGGATTGGATTCCATTACTCTGATGGATGAATTTCAACAAAATAAATACAAAAATGCTTTAGGTCTGTATCGAAAAAAACACGGACTGCAACCGGCTAGAATCGAGATCGCTCTTGGGAACATTTACGGCACCAGCCCCTTTATACTTTGCCTGATTCCCCTTGCGGGAAAATTGTTATATGCAAAGGTGCTATTCCACGAAATTGGCCATCATTACCAGTATTTCACTCATAGTGTATCCAAAAAGGAAGCGGAGGGCTTTGCAGAGAATTATGGAAAACGACATACCGTCAAAGCCATAAAGGGATGGCTCTATGTCTTAAGGCCATTGCGACCCGCTATCCGTTGGATCAACTCAAAATTGGACGATTGAATTTTGAGATACATTCTCATATACAAATTGATTTATGTGATTCTTCTAACTTCGAATCTCGTATTAATTTTGGTTGGTATGAGGATCGATGGAGTTTCAGACTTGGATGTTTTGTTTTTAGCGATAACAAGCTTATGGCTCGCTGTTAATTTTTTGATTTGATCCAAATAAAAATAAAACCCTGAGCAAAGGACTCTACAAAAGGGAACTGGCCATTTCATTCTCCCGGCTTGGGGCCATCGTGATTCTTCCCACCGGAGTCGGCCCGTTTCTTTTAATGTTCAGTCCGATATTTTTTGTTTTCTGGAGCCCCATCTTTACAAGGTTAGGCGAAAGTTATACAAGCGATTCCAATGAAGGCCTCGTATTCTTTGGATACCATTTTCTTTTGCTCACACTTTTTCTTCTTGAATTGCTGAACATGCGGCTGGCGAATAAAAACATGGCTTATCGAATTTAAAATCAGAAAAAACGCAAGTTGCAAAACTTCCTAACCAATCTCTGCAACAATATCTACACGGTTCCGCCAACCACCGCTTTCCCTCCGTACATATAAGTAAACAGTTTCGGGCCGTCGAGGTAGAAGTTTTCGCACTCGTGGAGGGTGAAGCCGGAGTCTTCGATGAGTTTGGCGATAGGGCGGTTCACGTGGCATCCCCCGGCGATGCATTTCTGAATGGGGTTCCATCTATCCTGCCAGCGGGCAATGTCGGGATCGGGGTCTCTGCCGTGCTCCAGAAAATGATAAACCCCGCCGGGCTTGAGCACGCGTTGGAATTCCTTGAGCGCGGCGGGGGCATCCGGAATGGTGCACAGGGTGAAGGTGGTGACGACGGCGTCCACCGACTGATCCGGCAGGTCGATGACGCCGTTTTCTTTTAGAGCGGCGAACTCGACGGGAAACGGCGCGCGGCGGATGCGCCTGGTCGCGAGCTTCCGCGCCACGCGGGAGGGGTCGAGCGCATACAACTTCTCCACCGCATCGGGATAAAACGGCAGGTTGAGTCCGGAGCCGAGCCCCACCTCCAGCACCGCGCCCCGCGCGCCCGTTACCGCGCGTTCGCGCACCGCATGGAACCGTTTGCCCGACAGCACCCAGTCGATGCCGCGCGGCAGGATGTGTTCCTCATAAAATCCCATCGGACCCCTTCTCCGCGCGGCGCGGTTTTCCGCCTAACCGGCGCGGGCTTCCGTGGCGGGTTGAGGCCGGTGGGTTTCCTCCTGGCGCCGGCCCTGCTGTTCCACCACCTTGTGGTTTTTCAGCAGGCGCGGGATGGATTTCGCCAGGTCCCAGAACGCCAGCCGCCCGCCCCGCGCCAGCACGCGGTACATGGTGTACGGCGTGGGGAAGTCGGGTCCGTACAGGTCCCGGTGACGCACATTCGCAAAGTCGCCGGACTTTAAAATCTCCTCGACCTTGTCCGGGTGATTCCAGTTGCCGCGGAAGATGACCGTGCCTTCGGCGTTGATGACGTACACCATGTTGGGAAAGCCGCCCAGCTTCTGATGCGCGTTGCCGTCGAGATCGTCCACCAGGATCTGCCGCTTCTCGCCGTCCTTTTCCGCGACCATGCCCGCACAGCGGCGCTTGTCCTCGATGTCCTTATGCTCGTGCAGTTCCTCACCGGGGTGCGCCTCGCGCACGTAGAGGGTGAGGAACTTGACGTCCGGGTACTCGCGCGCGAGCCGGTTCATCGGCCGGATCTCCTGCACGTAGATGGGGCAGGTGACGCTCCCCGTCTCCAGCACCACCGGTTGGCCGCGAAAATCCGAAAGCCGCACGGGCTGGCCGGTGAGGTCCGTCACCGCAATATCGGGAATGGTCTCGCCGGGTTTGGGTCCGGGAAACTCTGCAAAATCGTAATATTCGTGGGAAAAGCGGGGGTAGTTGTAGGCCGTGTCCATGGAAGACCTCCTGATTCCGGTCCGCGGCCGCGCCGGAGGCAAACCCGGGCGCCGCGAATCCGATTCAACGATGCCTTTTCTTTTTCGGTAGTCGGGTTATAGTGGTAAGGATTTCATTTTTTCTTTCCAATTTCAAGGAGGGGCGGCAATGAGCACCTGGCAGACGATCAAAAAAACGATGACCGTGGGGCTGGTCTTGCTGGCCGGGTGGGCGCTGGCCCTGCCCGCCTGGGCGGAAATGGACCCCGCCAAGAAACGCGACATCCAGACACTGATGGAAGTCTCCGGCACCATCGAGAGTCTGAAACAGTTCCGGCCGCTGATGCTGCAGAGCTATTCCAACATCCTGAAAACGGCGTACAAGGACAAAAACCTGCCGCAGGGGTTCTGGGACGAGTTCATGAACACCATCATCACCGACGCCGATCTCGAAAGCCTGGTGGACGAGATCCTGCCGGTCTACGACCAGAATTTCACGCACGATGAAATCCGCGAACTGATCACGGCCTTCCGGACGCCCGCGTACCGCAAATGGGTGCAACGGTTGCCGACGATGATGCAGGCGTCCTCCGAGGCCGGGCGCAAGTGGGGCCGAAGCCTGGCGCAGTCGGGCGTGATCCAGCAGAGGCTGGAGACGTTGAAGATGAAATACAACCTGGGGGAACCCAGCGAGGGCGCACCGCAGGGCGGCGGTATGCGCTGATGAGGGAACGTTCCGCCGGACGGGAACCTCAGCCAAAAAAAATCGCCCGATTCGTCAACTGAAAATCGGGCGTTCGGCTGGACCGTGTTCACGGCCTGCAGAAAAAATGGCGGGGCCGACGAGACTCGAACTCGCGACCTCCGGCGTGACAGGCCGGCGTTCTAACCAACTGAACTACGACCCCGCTCTGGTGTCGTGGGGGGACGGGCCTTGTCCCCGGGTACTGCATGTCACAAGAATCCGGC